>CAMCHO010000016.1 GCA_945874455.1 Opitutus sp. GAS368
CAGTGCTTCTCCTCATTCGCGGGCAACCCCTATCTGATCGATCCGACGGCGTTGGTTACCGCCGGGCTGCTACCAATGTCAGCCCTCGAGGGCCTGCGCGCACTGGATGCACAAGCCGTCGATTTCGGCGCGCTCTACCAAGTCAAACGACCGCTCCTGTTTGCCGCCCATGCCGCGTGGCTAAAACAGGCCAGACCGTCGCTCCCGTACGGTGACTTCCCGCGCTTTCAGGCCGACAACGCGCACTGGCTCACGAGCTACGCCTTGTTTTCCGCGCTCAAAGATCACCATGAAGGCCGGCCGTGGTGGGAATGGCCGGCCGAAACGCGGTCCCTCGCCAGCGCGCAAAAGTCTGCGCTCGCCCGACAAGTCGCCACCCGGGCCGAAGCCTACGCATTCATCCAATATTTTTTCTTCGGGCAGTGGCAGGCGCTCCGCAATCGTGCCTCGCAGCTGGGTATTTCCATCATTGGCGATACCCCGATCTTCACCGCGCTCGACAGTGCGGACGTGTGGGCGAGTCCGCACCTCTTCCAGCTCGACAAGAAAACGCTGCGCCCCACCGCCGTCGCGGGCGTGCCTCCTGATTATTTTTCGGCCGATGGACAGCTGTGGGGCAACCCGCTCTACGATTGGGCAGCCCACGCCGCCGACGGCTACACGTGGTGGCTCGATCGTCTGCGCGCGAACTTCGCACTGTGCGATGTCGTGCGCCTCGACCATTTCCGCGGCTTCGATGCCTATTGGGCGATTCCGGCCAGCGCCCCGACCGCGCGCACGGGCAGCTGGCAACCCGGTCCGGGTATCGATTTCTTCAAGAAAGTTCGTCGCGCGATGCCCGCGGTGAAACTCATCGCCGAAGACCTCGGCGAACTTTCGCCGTCCGTCGTCACCTTGCGGGAAGCCACCGGACTTCCGGGTATGGCCATTCTCCAATTCGCCTTCGGCGGCGATGCGAAAAACCTCTATCTTCCGCACAACCAGCGCGCCAACAGCGTCGTTTATCCCGGCACGCACGACAACGACACGACGCTCGGCTGGTATGCCACCACGGACGAACAAGCGCGCGATCACGTCCGTCGTTATTTCCGCGTGAGCGGTCAGGATGTCGGCTGGGACTTTGTCCGCTCGTCCTTCGCCTCCGTCGCCAATCTCGCCATCATTCCCCTGCAGGATCTTTTCAGCCTCGGTTCGTCTGCTCGTATCAACAGTCCGGGGACGAGCCAGGGGAATTGGACCTGGCGTTACCGTGACGAACAGTTACGGGCACTTCACGACGGTTCCGCATCCTATCTCCGTAACCTCACGGCCCTCTACGGCCGCGACAGCAGTGCGCTCGTACTTCCGGCGAGTTAAGCCCGCCTTGCCCGACCCCACGCGCCCGCGGTCCACAGCCGCGCGCGACCCAGCCAAAGATAGACGACCGGCACCGTGTAAAGCGTGAGCAACTGGCTCACGGCCAATCCGCCCACGATCGCGAGCCCCAACGGGCGGCGCATTTCCACGCCTTCACCACTCGCCAGCACCAACGGCAGCGCCCCCAACAACGCCGCACAATTTGTCATCAAGATCGGCCGCAACCGCAGCAGCGCCGCCTCGTAAATCGCCTCACGCGGCGCGATGGATCGGCTCCGCTCCGTCGCAATTGCAAAATCGATCATCAGGATCGCGTTTTTCATCACGATGCCGATCAGCAAGAATAGCCCGAGCAGCGCGATCAGCGAGAATTCCGTATTCGTCAGCCGCAGCGCCAGCAACGCCCCCAGACCCGCCGACGGCAAGGTCGACAGAATGGTGAGCGGATGCACCAAACTCTCGTAAAGAATCCCCAACACGAGATACACCGCCACCAGCACACCGAGGATCAGGAACGGTTGATTCTGCAGCGTCTTTTGAAAACTCTGCGCACTGCCCGACAACCGCGTCTGAATATCCATCGGCAACATAATGCCCGCGAGGGCGCGGTCGATCGCCGCGAGCCCCTCCTCGAGCGAAACATCCTTCGCCAACGCAAAGCCCACGTTTTCCGCCGCGAACTGGTTACGATGCCTCACGCGGTCATCGACGATGGAATAGTCGTAGCGCGTAAAGGCTGAGAGCGGCACCTTCGCCCCATCGGCTCCGATCACCTGCACCTGGTCCAGCACCGCCGGATCCGAGGTGAATTGCGGCTCCAGCTCCATGACCACGCGATACTGATTAAGGCGGTCGTAGAGGGTGGCCACCTGCCGTTGGCTGAACGAGCTGTTCAGCACTTGTGACACCATCTGCATATCCACACCTAGGCGACGCGCGGCTTCACGGTCGATGTGCAAACTAATCTGCTGCGTGCCGCTTTCGGAATAGTTCTCCACATCGGTGAGCTCGGGCAACTCCTGCAACGCCGCGGCCACTTTGGGTAACCACTTGCGCAAATGGCTCAGCTCGGAACTCAGCAAGGTGAGGTCGTAGGAGCCCGCGTCCGAGGTGCGGGGCGCATCCATGTCCTGCGAAACGCCCATCCACAACATGCCACCCGCCACCGGCGGGGCCGCGAGTCGCAAGCGGTTGACCACCTCGGTCGCCGACACGCCGCGCTCCGCCAGCGGCTTCAACCGCACCATCATGCGCGCGTTGTTCAAACCGCTGCTGCCGCCCGAAGAACCGATCAGATCCTGCACGGCGGGATCCGCCATAATCAACTTCCGGTACACATCGACCTTCGGCTGCATCATGCGGTAGGAAAACGCTTCGTCGCCTCGCACAAAGCCCGTCAATTGTCCGGTATCTTGCGACGGCAGAAATCCCTTGGGTATCTTGATGTAGAGCGAAACGTTGAGCGCGATCGTCCCGGCCAAAACGATCAGGGTCAGAGTCGCATGACCTAGCACCCAACTAAGCGACTTCGCGTAGACACCGCGCACCGCTTCAAATGCACCCTCAGTCACCCGACGCAGCGGGCCCGTGGGGCGAGCCTCTTTGCGCACCAACCACCGCGCACACAAACTCGGCGTGAGCGTGAGCGACACCGCCAGCGACAGGATGATCGCCGCCACCAAGGTGATCGAGAACTCGCGGAACAACCGTTCGACCAGACCACCCATAAACAAGATCGAAACAAATACCGCGACGAGCGAGAGATTCATCGCGAGCAAAGTAAAACCGACCTCCTGCGAACCGCGCATCGCCGCCCGAAATGGCGAGAGCCCGCGCTCAATGTGGCGGGAAATATTCTCCAATACGACGATGGCATCATCGACCACGAGACCCGCGGCGACAATCAGCGCCATCAGCGACAGATTATTAAGCGAAAATCCGCAGAGATGCATCACGCCAAACGTCCCGATCAACGACACCGGAATCGCGAGGCTCGGAATGAGCGCCGCGCGCGCGCTACCCAGAAACAAAAATACCACAAGCATCACGAGTCCGGCCGAGATCAGCAGCGTGCGCTCGGATTCCCGGAGCGTCGCGCGGATGCCCGGCGAACGATCCATCACCACTGCAAGGTCGGCATCGGCCGGCAACAACGCGCGCAAGCCCGGTAACTGGGCGTTGATCGCATCAATGGTCGCGATCATGTTGGCGCCCGGCTGACGGCTGATCATGAGCAGCACGGCGGGCTGGTCATTATGAAAACCGTTACTGTAGCGGTCTTCCACCGAGTCGGTGACTTTCGCGACATCACCCAGCCGCACCGGAGCACCGTCGCGATAACGGATGATCATGGGCAAATATTCCTCAGCGCGCCGTAGCTGATCGCTGATCTGCACCTGCCACTGGCGTCCGCCTTCCTCCACGCTGCCACGCGGACGGATCGAATTGGCGTTGGCGATCGCCCGACGCACTTCGTCGAGAGCGATCCCGTGATGCGACAGCGCGTGAGGGTTCAACTGGACACGCACTGCCGGCAACGAGCTCCCCCCGACCGACACCTCACCGACCCCCTGAATCTGGGAAACTTTCTGCGCGAGGACCGTGGCCGCAATATCGTAGAGCGCGCCGGGCGCCAGATTCGGCGAGCTCAGCGCCAGCGCCATGATCGGGGCCTGCGAAGGATTGGATTTACGATACGTCGGGTTGCCCGGCATGCCGGCCGGCAGTTGACCGCGAGCGGCGTTGATCGCCGCTTGCACGTCGCGGGCGGCGGCGTCGATGTCGCGGTCAAAATTAAATTCCAGCGTTATCCCGACCGAGCCTTGGCGAGAGTCCGCCGAGATATTGGTGATCCCGGCGATGCTGCCCAAGGCCCGCTCCAGCGGAGCCGACACGCTCGAGGCCATCGTTTCGGGACCGGCCCCGGGTAACGACGCGCTCACGCGGATCGTCGGGAAATCCACCTGCGGCAGCGGTGCGACCGGCAGCAATCCGTAGGCGAGCGCCCCCACCAGCACGATCGCGACGGCGATCAAAGCACTCGCAATCGGGCGTCGAACAAATGGACGCGAAAGGTTCATCCCGAAAGACTCTCGACCGGCTTCCCCGTGACCGCCGCCTTCGCCACCTGCGGCGACTTCGCCCGGTGCGCGAGGCGATCAAAAAACAGATAGACCACCGGGGTGGTAAAGAGCGTGAGCACTTGGCTGACGAGGAGGCCGCCGACCATAACGATACCGAGGGGTTGACGCAGTTCCGCGCCGGAGCCCGACGACAACATCAACGGCAACGCACCGAACAGCGCCGCCAACGTGGTCATGAGAATCGGACGAAACCGGAGGAGCGCCGCCTGCCGAATAGCGTCAACCGGACTGAGCCCCTGCCGTCGCGTCGCATCGAGGGCGAAATCTACCATCATAATACCGTTTTTCTTCACTAAACCGATGAGGAGAATCACGCCGATGATCGCGATCATATCCAGAGGACGTCCGGTCAGCCACAGCGCCAGCAGCGCCCCGACCGTGGCCGACGGCAGCGTCGAGAGAATCGTGATCGGGTGAATCAAGCTCTCGTACAAGACGCCGAGCACGATGTACATCGTCACGACGGCGGCCAACACCAGGAGCAGCGTGCTCGCGAGCGACGAGCGGAAAGCGTTCGCGGCACCCTGAAAACGCATCTCGATCGCCGCTGGCACCCCGAGTTCCTCATTGGTTCGTTCGATCGCCGCTACCGCGTCACCGAGCGAGGCTCCTTTGCCGAGATTGAACGAGACCGTCACCGCCGGGAACTGGCCGACATGACTGATCAACAGCGTAGCCGGCCGCTCCGAGACCCGCGCAATACTGGAGAGCGGCACCGGGCGTCCGGCGCGCGTGCGCACGAAAATCGTCGTCAGTGCTTGCGGACCCGCCGCCAGCCGGGGGTCCACCTCCAGCACGACGCGATACTGGCTGGACTGCGTAAAGAGCGTGGAGATCTGGCGCTGCCCAAACGCACTGTAGAGCGCATCGTCGATGTCGGCCACGGATACACCGAGCCGGCTCGCCGCATCGCGGTCAATTTCCAGGAAGGCTTGCAGGCCCTCGTTCTGAATGTCGCTCGCCACATCCGACAAGGCCGGCAGTGCCTGTAATCGCTCGACGAGTTCAGGCACCCAACTGTGCAACAATTTCTCATCCGGACTCGTCAGCGTAAACTGAAACTGCGTGCGACTCACCCGGTCCTCAATCGTCAACTCCTGGACCGGTTGCAGATACAGCGTGATGCCCGTGACCGCGAGCGCCTGCGTACGCAGACGCTCAATGATCTGGAGCGCGGTATCGGGACGCTGGGCATGAGGCTTGAGATTAATGAGCATCCGACCGCTGTTGAGCGTGGCGTTGGTGCCGTCGACGCCAATGAACGACGAGAGGCTCGATACCGCCGGGTCCTCGAGAATTTTGGCCGCGAGCGCTTGCTGGCGCTCAGCCATCGCGGAAAACGAGATCGACTGCGGGGCCTCCGTAACGGCCTGAATCGCGGCATTATCCTGCACCGGGAAAAATCCTTTGGGCACGATCAGATAGAGCACCACCGTGAGTGCGAGTGTGCCGACCGTCACGAGCAAGGTCGCGCGTTGCCGCAACAACACCCAGTCGAGCCAAATCGCGTAGCGCGCAATCACCCCATCGAGGAAGCCACGCTTGGTGTGCTCGCGTGGGACGTGGGCCGGCAGCATGCGGGCACACATCATCGGCGTCAGCGTGAGCGAGACCAGGAGGGAAATTAAAATGGAAACCGCCAGCGTGATCGCGAACTCGTGGAACAACCGCCCGACGATGTCGCCCATGAACAATAACGGAATCAGCACGGCGATGAGCGACAGCGTCAGCGAGACGAGGGTGAAGCCGATTTGCGACGCACCTTTCAGCGTCGCCTCCAGCGGCGGATAGCCCTCCTCCCGGTAACGCGCGATATTCTCCAGCATCACGATGGCATCATCGACGACGAAGCCCGTGGCGACCGTCAGCGCCATCAACGTCAGGATATTGAGCGAATAGCCGGCCAGATACATCACGCCAAACGTCCCGACGAGCGACAGCGGCACGGCAATGCTCGGGATGATCGTGGCGGCGATGTTGCGCAGAAACAGAAACGTCACGAGCACCACGAGGAGCACAGCGAAAATAAGTTCGTGCTGAACCGAGCGAACCGAGGAGCGGATACTCTGGGTACGATCCGTGAGCACGGCAACGTCGACGGCAGCGGGCAGACTGGCCGAGAGTTGCGGGAGCAAGGCCTGCACGCGGTCCACCACTTCGATGACGTTGGCACCGGGCTGACGCTGCACGTTGATGAGCACCGCCGGCAACGTATCCGCCCAAGCGGCGAGCCGGCGGTCCTCGGCGGCGTTTTCGATGCGGGCCACGTCGCCTAGTCGCAGGGGCCGACCATCGCGCCAAGCGATGATGAGATTGCGGTACTCATCGACGGACCGGAGTTGATCATTCGCATCCATCAGAATCGCGCGCAACGGACCATCAAAACTCCCCTTGGGTCCATTGACACTGGCCGCACCAATGGCGGTGCGTACATCGGCGAGGCTGAGGCCACGGGCCGCGAGTTCGCCGGGATTGATCTGCACGCGCACTGCCGGGCGCTGGCCACCGGCGAGACTCACCATGCCGACGCCGGGAATTTGCGCTAACTTCTGGGCGATGCGCGTATCCACCAAATCATGCACCTGCGGAAGCGGCAGACTGCCGGAGGTCACGGCGAGCGTCAGAATGGGGGTGTCGGCGGGATTGACCTTCCGATAAACCGGAGGCGTGGGCAAATCGTTCGGCAGGAGATTGCTCGCGGCGTTAATGGCCGCCTGCACTTCCTGCTCCGCGACGCCCATGGAAACCTTCAGCGAAAACTGCAGCGTGATCACCGACGAGCCCCCGGAACTGACCGACGACAACTGGTTAACCCCCGGTATCTGACCGAAACGGCGCTCAAGCGGTGCAGTGATTGCACTCGCCGTCACCGCCGGGCTCGCACCCGGGTAGAAAGTAAAAATCTGGATCGTGGGAAACTCCACCTGCGGGAGTGCTGCGACAGGCAGGAGTCGATAGGCGAGGATACCGGAGAGCAGCAGCGCCACCATCAGGAGGCTCGTCGCCACCGGACGGAGGATGAACGGGCGCGAGGGATTCATTATTCCTTCTTCTTTTTCTTCTTCGCGCCGTCGCCCTTGGCTGCACCTTCGCCACCGGGAGAATGAGCCGCTTTCGCCGGATCATCGCTCACCACCGAAACCGCGCGGCCTTCGCGCAACCGGTCGACGCCTTCTAGGACGACGAGGTCGCCGGACTGCAGTCCTTTCGTAATCGACTGCTGTGCTCCGTCGGATGGCCCGAGGACAATGTCACGCACCGTGGCCTTGTTCTCAGCGTTCACGACGTAAACGTACGTGCCGCGCGAGCCATATTGCACGGCGACACTCGGGATCACCAGGGCGGCCTTCAACGTGCGTACGCGGAGGCGGACATTCACAAATTGATTCGGGAAAAGTTTCTCGTCGGCGTTAGCGAACTCCGCCTTGAGCCGAAGCGTGCCGGTCGCGAGGTCGATCTGGTTGTCCACAGTCTTCAGGCTGCCGGTGGCGAGCACCACACCCTCGCTCCGGTCCCACGCCTCGACGACGAGTTGTTCGCCGGCGCGAAGCGGCTCGACGACTTTCTGCAGTTCCATCTCCGGAATCGTGAACATCACCGAAATCGGACGCGTCTGCGTGATCACGACCATGCCGCCCGCATCGCCAGCCCGAACGATATTGCCGGCGTCGACTTGGCGGAGCCCCAGCCGGCCAGCAATCGGAGCTTCGACTTTGGTATAGGCGAGTTGCCGCCGAGCATCTTCGACCTGCGCCTGCGCGGTCGCCAAGGCACCCTCGCGCTCCGCCACGAGGGCCTGCTGCGCCTCCAGTTGCTGCGGGGAAATGAGCGTCTGCGCATTGAGCACTTTGAAACGCTCCAAGTCGCTGCGTACGGTGCGAAGCTGCGATTCGCTCAACCGGAGTTGCCCTTCCATTTGCGTCAGCCGCAGCTGATAGGGCAGCGGATCGATTTCCGCGAGCAGCTGCCCCGCAGTCACCTCTTGGCCCTCTGAAAACGCGACCCGCAACAACTGTCCGTCAACGCGGCTGCGCACCGTCACGATGTTGAGTGGTACCACCGTGCCGATGGCGCGCAAATGTACGGATAAGTCTCGGGATTGCGCCGCCTCGGCTTTCACCGGCACCGGCTGGGCATTGCTCTTACTGCTGCGAAAATAGCTTCCGCCGCCGGATTTCGGTGCCTCGGCGCGAAAGCCGAAATACCAGACGCCTCCCGCGAAAACCAAGGCGACGGCACTATAGATAAACCAGCTGCGGGAAGATTGAGGGTGCGGCATTTCGAAAGGAGGTGGGATCGTCGGAGATCGTGGACAGTTGCCCGCCAGACGACCACGCAGGGGGCTGCGTTGCTACAAATTTGTTTCGCTCAGCGCGTTTCGCACCCGCTGAGCGGGGCGACCCGATCACGCGCCTCCGAGAAACGACGCGACGCGCGGCACCACTTCGTCCCGCGCGTCTTCGAGCACGTAGTGACCGGCATCAGCGAGGCGGTGCACTGCCGCTTGGGGCAGAACCTCGCGCCACCTCGCCAAAAACGAGTCGTTGAAACAAAAATCGCGTCCACCCCAGACGATCATCGCCGATCGGTCGCGGAAATGTCGCAACCCCTGCTCAACCTCGGCCAGAGCCGCCCAACTCCGATGCGCAGCGTCCAACGGGATGTCGCGCACAAACGCACTCACCGCGACGCGATTCGCCCAGGAATTATAGGGAAATAGCAATCCGGCCCGCTCGTTTTTTGTCAGCGCGCGCCGCTGCATCGACATCCACGTCGCCGGCCACGCAAAACCATTCAGGCCGCGCACCAAGAGCGGTCCGATCAACGGAGCCTTGCACAGCGCGATGCGGGCCGGGATGCGCGTCGACGCGAATGCCGCCGTATTCAACACCGTCACGCGCCCAATCAATCCCGGATGGCGCGCTGCGAAGCCGAACCCAATCGCGCCGCCCCAGTCGTGCACGACGAGATGCACGCGGCTCAGTTTCAGTGACGCCACCAGTGCTTCGACGTCGGCGATGCGGGTTGCCAGCGTGTAGTCGTAGTCTTCCGGCTTCTCGGAAAGTCCCATGCCGATGTGATCGGGCGCGATACAGCGCATCGTCGGCGCGAGCGCTGCCACCAGTTTTCGATAGTAAAACGACCACGTCGGATTGCCGTGCACCATCAGCACCGCTTCGTCGCGCCGCGGCCCCTCGTCGACGTAGCTCATCCGGGCACCGCTCGCCGTCACCAACGATTTCGGTGCGAACGGGTATTCGCCGGCGAGCCATGCGGGTATCTGGATCGTCGCTACCATTCGAGAGCGAGCATCAGACAATTCAGACCGCTCCCGATACCCAGCAAGCCGACGCGGTGACCTTCCCGGACAGCGCCAGCGTCGACGGCGGCACACAACGTCGCGGGCAAGGCAACCGAGCCTGTGTTACCCAAGGTTTCAAAGGTCGAAAAATCTTTAGCCAGATCGAGGCCCAGGGTCTCATAGAGTTTTCGCCGATGGGTGCTGCCGACTTGATGGCAAATAAATCGATCAAACGACGCCCCCTGCTCGGCGCTAAAATCCCTCCACGTTGCTTGCGCGAGGCCCACGCCGGCGATCAACAACTGCTCCGAATCCGTCTGCATCGCGAGCGCATCGGCGCCGTGGGTATCACCCTGGCAAAGCTCACTGTGCTGGGTCGCGGCGCGCGCGATACCACCGAGCAGACGATGCGCGCGGCCCTTCACGAGCGAGCGATGACACACCATCGCGGCCACCGCGCCCGAGCCAATGGTGAGATTGGCGAAATACGGTTTGATGTCGTTTCGCGAAAGCGGTTTTGCCAACAGCGTTTGCACCGTTTGCTCGACCAACGGTCGACCATTCTCACCCGAAACCACGAGCGCGCAGCGAATCTGGCCGGATTCGATCAGACCGGCCGCGACCGTCAGCGCATTGAGAAAACCGAGACACGCATTCGAGAGATCGAAAATCTGGGCGGTGGACGGAAGGCCTATTTTCCGATGCGCAAACGACGCCGTCGCCGGTTCCAACATGTCGCGACTCACCGCCGCGTGGACGAATAACTCGACGCGCTCCGCACCGAGCGCGGACTTCGCCAGCACCGCCCGTCCCGCCTGCGCACTGGCATCCGACGGACGCGTGCCGGTCGGCCACATCCGCCGCTCGCGGATGCCCGACATGAGTTCGAGCCGCCCGACCGGCAGCTTGAGTCGCTCATAGAGCGGGCGGAGCCGCTCCTCGATCGCGGCGGAACTCCACACCTCTTCGGGCAACGCGACCGCCAACGACTCGATGCAGACGTGTTCGAATTTCATGCGGCGGCGCTCACTGCTCCATCCGCATCGCGAGCCGGATAATCTCTTTATCGAAGGTGTTCGCGCCCAGCCCCGCGTCGACCACGAGCGTCGTGCCGTTGATTCCGCTGCTCCGCTCGCTTAGGAGAAACACCACGGAGTTGGCGACCTCTTGGGTTTCGAGGTTTTTTTTTCGAAAGGTGAGCTTCTCCGCATAGAGATAGCTTTCCAGATAGCCGGGAATGCCCGCCGACGCGCTGGTCTTCAGCGGCCCCGCGCCCACGGAGTTGAATCGCACTGCGGAATCAGCACTGAACGATTTCGCCAGAAACCGCACGCTCGACTCCAAGGCGGCCTTGACCGGCCCCATGTAGCCGTAGTTGTCGGGCGTCACGAGCAGCGACGAAATGCCGATCGTCACGACCGAAGCGGTCGGCGCGAGGTGCGGCTTGAAGGCCCGCGCCACCTCGACGAGGGAGAACGCGGACACCGCCGTAGCCTGCAAAAAATCGGCGCGCTTCGTCTCGTGAAACGGTTTGAAGCCCTCCGAATAATTCGCAAAAGCGATGGAGTGCACGATCCCGTGCAACGGCCCGTGACCGGCCGAGGCAATGTCCGCCGCGAGGCGCTCCGCCGCTCCGGGTTGCTCCACATCGCAAAGGAAAACCGGCTTTCCGGCCAGCAGGGTTTCCAACGACTTCTTCCGTGCCTCGGAACGTACACTATAAATCACGTGCGCGCCCTGCTCTTCGAGGGTCTTCGCGACCCACCAAGCGACGCTCTTGCGGTTCGCGACGCCGAACACGAGAAACGTTTTCCCGGAAACGTGCAGAAAATCGCTCATGCGGAAGGAGCCCCGTCGGGTGTTTTCCACGCCACGGTGAAGTCCACGCTCAGCACACGCTTGTCGCCGCACTTTACTTGACCGCTCATCATGGTGAACCCGCCCAGCGCCTCTTTGCGCTTCACCTCGATGGTGATCGTGTCGCCGGGATAGACCGGATTGCGAAAACGCACGTCGCTGATTTTCGCGAGCAAGGGCACGCCATCCTGCGTCCCCTGCCCCGCCATCAAGCGAGCCATAAAAAGCGCACCCGTTTGAAACACCGCTTCGCACAATAACACTCCGGGCGTGATCGGTGCGCCGGGGTAGTGCCCACGGTAAAAATCTTCGTCGGCGCGAAACGTTCGGCGCGCGACCAATCCGTCGGCAGACTCGCTGACAATTTCGTCCACGAACAAAAAAGGTGGCCGGTGGGGAATGAGGTCGGTGACTTGAGACATGGTCAGGTGGTGGCGACGGCGGCCGATTGCTTCATCTGGAAAATAGCCTTGTCGATCTTGTTGGCCGTGATGACGCCATAATTAATGGTGCCGAGCCAGCCTGACATAATAATTCCAACCGACCCGGCGTGGTAGAGGCCCGGAAGTTTTTCCGACAGTTCCATCGAAACTTTCAGGCCCTCGAACTTTGTGCCGAATGAGGTGCCGGAGAAATGCTGAGTGTAGCGCTCGATCGTCCGCGGCGTGGCGGCCTCCAGCCAATCGATCTTCGCCCGCACTCCGGGGATGTATTTCTCCAGCGCCACCAATGACTCCTCGATCAACCGTTGCTTTTCCCGCTCGTAATCTTCGTCAGAGAGCTTCTTCCAGTCGGCATACTGGCCATTGAGAGAAACTACGACGGTGTAGCGGTCCGAACCCGGGCGCGTATCCGGGTAGTAGACAGAAAAAGTTCGGCTCGTGGTATGCAGGTCGGTCAGTTCCGTGCTACTGAACTTCGGATTCTCGGAGGTGAAAACCAGATCACCAATATGCGGAATGGTTTCGCCCTTGCGGATGCCGAAATAGACTTGGCACGAGCTGGAATTGATCCGGACGGCCTTGGCCTCGGCCACGTAGTCGGCAGGAAAATTTGCCTCCCCGCCCAGACGGAAAATCGTGTTCTTGATATTGGCGTTGGACAGCACGGCTTTCGCCCGAATCACGCGCCCGCTGGTGGCAACGATGCCGCAGGCCACCTTTTGCCCAGCGCGCTCTTCCACCAAAATGCGCTCAACGAGCACCTTCTTGCGCACCTCCACGCCATTCTTTTTCAGCTCGGCCACCATCTTCTCAATCAAGAGGTCCGATCCACCGCGGAACGTATAGACGCCCGAACCCATAAAATTGGAGAAGACGATGCCGTAGGTGATGGCCGGATCGTCCAGCGTCGAGCCGTTGGCGTAGGCGATGGGTTCCATCAGGAGGCGTTTCACATCGTCACGCCCCGGGAAAAACCGCTCGAGCATCTCCCCGGTCGTCTCAGGGTTGTTGTCGTAGAAATTCATCGCCCGCAGGTAGTCGTAGAATTTCTCGACGTGCGCGCGGTCCAGGCCAAATTTCTCGACGAGGACCCGCGTGTAGTCATCCCGCGTGAAGGTGGTCCACACGTCCATCTGCGGATTGACGAACCGGATGTCCTTCAACGGTACGATCGAGTCCGATATCTCCTTCGTCCAATACTTCCGACATGACTTGATCATCCCCACGGGAAATCCGTGCAGGGAAATATCGAAGATATGCCCGCCCTTGCGCGTGAACCACGTGGCGAGTCCGCCGAACTGGTAGTGATGCTCGAGCAGCAACACGCGGTGGCCGGCCTTCGCGAGCACGTTAGCTCCCGTGAGGCCGCCTAAGCCGCTGCCGATGACAATCACATCATACTCGTCCGCGACACCTTTGAGCCAGTCGTAAGCCATGGAGAGTCCAAAGTGAGTACGCTCCCGGCCCGAGCGCAACTCAGAGTTTGAGCGCCCGCAGATATTTGAAGGAATCGGGGATGGATTTGAGCGGCATCACCGTCTCGTCCTCCAAGAAATAATGCTTCACGCCGATTTTATGCGCGGCATTCAGTACCTCGGCCCACTGGATCTGCCCTTCGCCCACCGCCACTTTGGCCGTGGCCGGGCTGCCACCGGTGTGCCCGCCGCGGGTGAAATCCTTGAGCATATCTTTGATGTGCAGCATCGACCAACGGTCGGGGTACTTGGCCAACAGCTTGGCCGGATCGAGCCCGGTGATGTAAACCCAATAAACATCCATCTGATAGGTCACGAGATCAGCCTTCGTTTCCCGCACCAAAATATCGAACATCGTCTCGCCGTTACCTGCGGCCGTCGGACGAAACTCGAGCCCGTGAGGATGATAGCCAAAGCGCAGACCTTCTTTTTTGCAGGCCGCGCCCCACTCGTTGAACTTCGCGGCCATAGCATGGGCCATCGCCTCGGAGAATGGCTTGTCCTTGCTCACCGGTGGATACGGCACGACCACGAACTTCAGCCCCAACTCCTTCGCGTCGCGGATGACAGCGGCGATGTCCTTGTCGAACAGAGCGTAGCCGAAATGACCGCTGACCGGAACAAAACCGCGCGATTTCAACTCCGCCGCGAACAGCGCCGGCGTGAGGCTACCGGTGCCTGCAACCTCGACCTCCTTGATGCCGTAAGACTTGGCGATATCGAGCGCCCCGGTGGTGCTCTCCTTGGTTTGTGCGCGAAGGCTGTAAAGTTGGAGACCTAGATGGTCACGGAAATCGGCTGCGTGCAGCGCAGCGGCGATGAGGGGCAACAGAGCGAAGCGCAGGAGTTTTTTCATAAGGAAAGAAAACCGATGTCGGCCGCCGCTCAGCCTTTTTGCAAGATGTGATAATTGGCCATCGAAATACCGCTCAGCATGGCCCCGACAATTCCGAGAAACCCTTGGTCGGTCCCACAGAGATAGAGATTGTCGAGCGACGTGCGACCCTGACGGTGTTTCACGGTCGCCCCGTAAATCGCGCCTCCGAGGTGCCCCGTGAATTTCGTGATCGTGCGAGGCGTGAACATATCGGTCGTGAGCGTTGCCGCCGCCAGCGCATCGTCGCTCACGAGCGGAGGCAAAAAGCGCCGGGCGCTGCGCTGCACCTCGGCGAACCAACGGAGCTTGTCCGCTTGGTAGTCGGCTTCGGGCTGGCTGGCCCAACCATCATAGTTGGCGAGGCAGGTAACCCGGAAAATGCCCTCGGGCAGGACGCGGTCGGCGCCGTAATCAAAGTTATTGGGAATGCAGATGACGCCGCTGCGAGGATCGACCTGCTCGGTCGGCCGCACGTAATCGAACCGCGAGGAATCATTAAAAAAAACGATCGTATCGCTCCCCCAGCCCAGTCCCGCCGGTTGCCGATCGAGAATGCTGATCGTCTCTACGAACGAGAGCGTGGGCGCAGCCGTCGTCGGCTCGCCAGCGCTCGCCGCTACCAGGCGATCGGTCTCCGGCGCGCCAATCGAAGAGATGACATGGTCGGCGGTAATCTCTTCACCGCTGTCGAGGATAACCGCGCTCGCGCGGCCCGCGTGGGCGCTGATCTTTTTCACCCCGCATTTCATCCGCCGCTCGCCCCCAGCCGCACGATATTTGGCCAAAAGCACGCGGAGCACGACGCGGACCCCTTCCAAAGGTCGCGCAAATCCTTCGAGGAAGAGCGCCTTGAACATGATCACGAACTGGCCGAACTCCATATCCCGTTCGGTCGCGCTCCCATAATACATCAGCGGGCAAAACAACATGTCTTCCAAGAGCGGATCGGAAATGTGCCGACGCACCGCTTCACGAGCCGACATCGGCGCGGCGTCGAGCGACACATCATTGAAGGTCCGCACGGCGGTCACGAGTCTCCGGAATCCGTCGGCTTGCGCAGGAAACGCCGCCACCACTTCGCTCTCAAAGACCGCAAAATCGTTGGTGAAGCGCAGGGAACATTCGCCGCGCGGGCCGAACGCGATCCGCGACTGCTTCTGTTCGCACAGGGCGAACTCATCGCGTTCAATGCGGAGCTGGCGCAGCAGTTTTCCCAGCGGCGTGCCTTTGACCCTAGGTCGCACAAAATTGGTCATCGCGTGGAGGCCCACGTCGAATTTTCGACCCGCGATACTGTAAAAACTATTCAGCCCGCCGACGGCGTTGTGCCGCTCGAAGATGCAGACCTTCTTCCCGAAGTGCGCGAGGCGAATGCCAGCGGCGAGGCCTGACATGCCCGCTCCAATGATGGCCACGTCGTAGTGGGAGCGGGTGTTCATGGGCGGCTACAAAAAAGGCCGGGAATCGTCCCGGCCGAAATATTCGCTCGGCTACTGGCCCTCAGCTCTTGCCTGTCAGGGCGTCGAACTTCGGCGTAAGATAATCCGCGCAGCTGTCGAGGCTCGCGAGCTGTTGATAATCCTTCTCAGGGACCTCAATGCCGTGACGTTTACGGAGCTCCATCACGATATCCAAAAAGTCCATACTATCGAGCTGCATCTGGTCGCGCAGCCGCACCTCGGGCTTCACGTTGCTCAAGTCCTCGTCGGGGGCGATGTCGGCAATAATATCGAGCACCACCTGCTTGCATTCGTCTTTGGTCATAGTCGGAGCGGGGATTAGGGGACAAACCGTTTAACAATCAACGCGGAATTTATCCCCAACATTCCGAAAGAATTATTAAGGATGGTGTCTACTTTCGCAACCGCCCGGGGCTGATTAAGCACCAAGCCCGGCAGCGCACAGAGCGGATCGAGGTCGTCGACGTTGATCGTCGGATGGACAATCAGGTCGTCGAAGGACTGCAAGTTACCCGCCAGTTCGAGCGCGCCGGCCGCGCCCATGCAGTGGCCAATGTAACCCTTGGTATTGTTGATGAAGGTGTCGGGGCAGCCTTCGCCGAAGACCGCACGGATCGCTTCGCACTCCTGAATGTCTCCGAGCGGCGTGGCGGTGGCGTGAGTGTTAACAATGTGGATATCGCGCGGGACGAGGTCGGCTCGGCTGATCGCCGCGCGCACGCATTCAGCCTGGCGCGTGGGATTGGGCAGCACGTAGTCGCTCGCATCACTGTTCACGTGGTAGCCGGCGATTTCCCCGTAGATTTTCGCACCACGCGCTTGGGCATCGTCCAAACGCTCCAGCGTGTAGAGAGCGCCACCCTCAGAGATCACAATACCGTTGCGGGCCTTGTCGAAGGGCCGCGATGCCTTGAGCGGGTCGGCGTGCGTCGCGAGGGCGTTCTGGGATTTGAAGCCAGCGAAAATCCCAAACGTGTGGATGCTCTCGCTCACGCCACCGCAAATCGCGAGGTCCACCTCGCCCAAACGCAACATCTGCGTGGCGTGGATCAGCCCCATGTTTCCTGCCGCACACGCAGCCCCGATCGTGTAGGCGGGGCCCGTCACGCCGAGATTGAGCGACGCCTCACCGGCGGGGTTGTTCGCGACAGTCCGGGGGTTGTGATAATGCGACCAAAACTTCGTGTCGTAGTTAAACTTCGAGATGTTGTAGATTTCGTTCTCGGTCTCGACGTTGCCGTGCTCCGTGCAGCCAATGTAAATACCCACACGGTCCTTCGCCACCGCCTCCCAAATGAGCCCACTGTCCGCCAGCGCCTCGCGCGCGCAGTAAATCGAAATACTCCCGGCCCGCGTGCCGACCCGCACCTCTTTTTTCGTCTGGTACTTCTGGGGGTTGTAATCGCACACGCCCGCCAGCTGCGTGCCCATGTAGCGAATCTCGCGGCGTTGAATTCCGGCCACCCCCGCGAGCAGATTAGCCCGGAATTCGGCGAGCGAATTACCGTTGGGAGCGGTCAGACCGACGCCTGTGATGACGATGCGCGAGAGCTTCATTAAGGTGGAAGGGAAATCGCTAGCCAACCTCCGCCCGAAAGCAATACAACCCTCCTTTCTCTATGAACGTTCTCGTCGTCGGAGGCGCCGGTTACATCGGCAGTCATTGTGTTCGCCAACTCGCAGCGGCCGGTCACCGCCCCGTGGTGCTCGACAATTTCGTCTACGGCCACCGCGCAGCCCTCGCGCCCAATGTGACCGTGTACGACGCAAACTTAGGTGACGAACTCGCCGTCAAACAGATCCTCGTCTCCGAGCACATCGAAGCGGTCATGCACTTCGCGGCCTTCTGCTACGTCGGCGAATCCGTCACCGACCCCATCAAATACTACCTCAACAACAGCGCGGCCACCCTGCACCTGCTCAACGCGATGCTCGCTGTGGGCGTGAAGAAATTCATCTTCTCCTCGACGTGCGCGACCTTTGGCGTGCCGGCGACGCTGCCCATCCACGAGAACCTTCCGCAAGTTCCCATTAACCCCTATGGCCAAACCAAGCTCGACATCGAAATTGCCCTCAAAGCCCTCGCCCCGGCGACCGGCCTCAGTTTCGCGGTCTTCCGCTATTTTAATGCCGCCGGCGCATCCGAGGACGGCTCGATCGGCGAGGATCATCACCCGGAGACGCACCTCATCCCCGTGGCCATCGACGTCGCGACGGGCAAGCGCCCGCATCTGGAACTCTACGGCACCGACTACCCAACCCCTGATGGCACGTGCCTTCGCGACTACGTGCATGTTGATGACTTGAGCCGCGCCCACATCGCAGCTTTCGACACATTGTCAGCCCCCGGCACGCAGCTCTTCTACAATCTCGGCACCGGTAAACCAACCTCCAACCGTGAAGTCATCCGCGCCGTCGAGAACATCGTCGGCCGGCCCGTCAAGGTCATCGCACAGCCTCGTCGCCCCGGCGATCCCCCTGCCCTCTATGCCGACTCCACGAAAGCCCGGCGTGAGCTCAATTGGAACGTAAAGTTCGGTGACATCGAATCGATTGTCGCCACGGCCTGGAAATGGCACTCAGCCCATCCCCGAGGCTACGCCGATCGATGAAGCTCTTCGCTACCGCCAAGCCAGTCGTCGCCATGATCCATCTGGGCGCTCTGCCCGGCACGCCCGCGTGCCGCCGCTCGTTACGCGAGATCGAGACGCAGGCGTTACGAGAGGCCAAACTCTACCGCGAGGCTGGCGTGCACGGCCTCATGTTGGAAAACATGCACGACACGCCCTACCTCCGCGGACACGTCGGACCCGAAATCGTCGCGGCCATCGCCATCGTCGCCCGTGCCGTCAAGGACGCAGCTGGCTTGCCCTGTGGCCTACAAATCCTCGCCGCCGCCAATACCGAGGCCATCGCCGTCGCCCATGCCGCCGGCCTAGATTTTATACGGGCCGAGGGGTTCGCCTTCGCGCACGTCGCCGACGAAGGGATCATCCAGTCGTCGGCCGCCGAGCTGCTCCGCTACCGTCGCGCCATCGGCGCCGACCACGTGCAAGTGTGGGCGGACGTAAAAAAGAAGCACAGCTCGCACGCGATCACCGCCGACGTAGCCATCGGGGAGACCGCGCACGCCGTCGAGTTCATGCGCGGTGATGCCGTGATCGTGACTGGCGCTGTCACGGGAGACGCCCCGCTGCCCGCCGACGTCCACGCAGTGAAACAGGCTACCCGGCTCCCGGTCTATCTCGGCTCCGGTGTGACTGCGGAAAATATCGGCACGTTCCTCGGCGAAGCCGACGGATTTATCGTGGGATCAGAATTCAAAACCGGCGGCCATTGGTCGGGAAAGGTCGATGCGAAACGCGTGGGGCGTTTCATGTCCGCAGTCTTCGCCAACCAAACGCCGGCTCGGAAGTAGGGCGAACGTCAGTCTGCCTCAGTCCGTTTGCCTTCGTGCGAGCACTTCAGGCCGAAACAGCGGGCTGACGTCCGCCCTCAGCCCCACCTCAGCGGGCCGGGCCCCAGTGACTGGTGAACGGGAAGTAGATAAACAGCGGCCGGCCGACGACATCCTTGCCCGGCACGTACCCCCAGTAACGGCCGTCCGCGCTGTTGCCGGAATTATCACCTAGCGCGAAAAACTGCCCCGGAGGGACCTTGGCTTTTTCGCCCAGCGCCAGCAGGCCGAACGGTTGGTAGCCACCGTATTTTCCGCTCTGCTCATTGTTCCCGCGAAAAGCCTCTGAACCCTCGATCGGTCGCCCATTGCGAAGCAAGACGCCCGTACCACCCGATTTTACCACCGTTGACCCATCAGACGTGGTCTTACCGCTCACGATTTCAAGTTCGTCCCCAGGCGTTCCGACGAGACGCTTAATGTAATATTGGTCTCCATACGTATCCGCGATGCCCTTGATGTTACCGGTGCGAAAAACAAAACCCTGTCCGGCATCCGGCCGCACGAAATGGTAGCTCATCCGATCGACGAATAACTGGTCGCCAGTCAACTCATCGAACGACAAAAAGCGCTCTCCAGCGCGCACGAAGCGGCCGGTGCGGATACACCGGACGTTTTCTCCATCGACATTCCGCACCTCGAATTGGCCCGCGCGCAGCTTTTTTTCAACCTCAGCGTTGAAGCTCTGGGTCGTGAACTTTTTGCCCGGCGAAACCAGCGCTTCGGAAACAACCCAGTCCATGTCAAAATCCAGCGGCAACCGCACTTTCACCGGCTTGTCGCCGACAAAGAGCGTGTACTCGCGCAAGTCGGTCGGAATCACCAGCCAGGATCGTCCCGAGACGATGCGCGCGCGCACGGCCCCGCGGCTCTGCCCACCAAATACCGGCACCAACACTTCGCCCTCCATCGGGGCATCCAGACGATGAGGCCAGGCGCCAAAGAGGACGGCCCGCGCCGCCACCGCCGCCGACGAGGGTTCGTCAGCCGGCTTCATAAACACCTCGGGCGTCATCCCGTTGTAGGTCGGCCACATCGAGTTCGTCGGGATCTTGAAGGGCTGCACAAAATACGTGCGGATCCCAAGAATCACAATCGCCGCCACGAGGAAGAATTCGACATTTTCCACGAGCGCGCTCTTGGGATAAATAGCCCCACCGGTGCGGCGCAGCACTTCCTCGAGTGCTTCAATTTCAAGTCTCAGCTTTTCCGCCCCGACCTTGTCCTTGAGCAGCGCCCGGAGCGTCGCGATATGGGCCTGCAATTCGCCCACTAGGGGAGCGGCGAGGATATCGCGACGGAAGTGGTAAACGCGATCAGCGACCTCGAGCCAATTCGTCGCGTTCTCCCGCATTTTCTTTTCCTGAGACTGAAATAGGCCGAACATGGCTGCGAATCGCTTAGTTGTTTTGGAGCACCTTGATAAAGGCATCCGGTGGGATGGATACCTTGCCGATTTGTTTCATCTTCTTTTTGCCCTCTTTCTGTTTGTCGAGGAGCTTGCGCTTACGGCTGATGTCGCCGCCGTAGCACTTTGAAGTGACGTCCTTCCGCATTTCCTTCACGTTATCGCGGGCGATGACTTTACCGCCAATGGCTGCCTGAATCGCGACCTTGAACATCTGCGGAGGGATGATTTCAGCGAGCTTCTCGCACAATTGACGCCCGCGGCTATCGGCCTTGTCGCGATGCACGATACAGGAAAAGGCATCGACCGGGTCGCCGTTGATCATGATGTCCATCTTCACCAGGTCGGCCACCATGTAGTCGCCGAGTTCATAATCCATCGAGCCATAGCCGTGAGTGATGCTCTTTAAGCGGTCGTTGAAATCGACGAGAATTTCGTTGAGCGGCAGCGAGCACTTCAGCATCACGCGGTTCATGTCCAACGTGTCGGTGTGGTCGCAGATACCGCGCTTTTCCATGATCAACGCGAGGATATCGCCCATCGAATCGTTGGGCAAAATGATCTGCGCGCGAATCGTGGGTTCCTTGATCTCGATGATGGTGCCGGGGTCCGGCATGTTAACCGGATTATCGACTTCGATCAGGTCGCCGCCGTGCTTGATCACATGGTAAATAACACTTGGATACGTCGAAATGATCTCCACGTCGTGCTCGCGACGGATGCGCTCTTGGATGATCTCCATGTGGAGGAGACCGAGGAAGCCACAACGGAAACCAAAGCCGAGCGCCAGCGAGCTTTCCGAAGCGTAAACGAAGGCCGCATCGTTCAGACGCAACCGCCCGAGCGCGGCCTTCAGTTTCTCGTAGTCGTCGCTCTCGAGCGGATACAGACCGCAAAAAACCAGCGGGCGCACTTCTTTGTAGCCGGGCAGCATGTCCGTCGCCGGCCGGCTTGCGATCGTGATGGTGTCGCCGGTTTTTACGTCAGCGGTGTTCTTGATACTCGAGACGATGTAGCCCACATCGCCGGCACCCAGCGAAGGGATCTTCTCCATCTTGGGCATAAAGACGCCCACTTCCTTAACCTCGGCCTTCTGGCCCGTGCTCATCAGCATCATCATATCGCCGGCCTTGATCGCGCCGGAAAAGACCCGCACGTAGGCGATGCAGCCGCGATAAGAGTCGTAAAGCGAATCGAACACCAGCGCGCGCGTTTGTGGATATTCCTGCCAGCGGGGTTCCGGCACGCGGGCCACGACGGCTTCGAGAATATCAATGATGCCGATGCCTGACTTGCCGCTCGCGAGGATCGCCTCCTCGGCGGGAATGGTCAGAATATCCTCCAACTGACGCGTGCAGAGCTCGAGATTCGCACTGGGCAAGTCGATCTTGTTGATGACCGGGATGACTTTGAGCTTTTGGCCGAAAGCCAAGTGGGCGTTGGCGACCGTCTGCGCCTCGACGCCCTGCGCCGCATCGATCAACAGCACCGCACCTTCACACGCCGCGAGTGAGCGCGAGACCTCGTAGGAAAAATCCACGTGGCCCGGCGTGTCCATCAGGTTCAGTTTGTAGTCCTGCCCGTCCTTCGCGCGGTAGGTCATCGTGACCGGGTGCGACTTGATGGTGATGCCGCGCTCTCGCTCGAGATCCATCGAGTCGAGATGCTGCGCCGTCATGGAGCGCATCGCCACGGTGTTCGTGTGCTCGAGCAACCGGTCGGAGAGCGTGGTTTTTCCGTGATCGACGTGGGCGATGATGCAGAAATTGCGGGTGTTTTTGGCGGACATCGTTCAGGCGGCGGTGGTCAGATCGGTAAATTCAGAAAAGCTCTTCACGCTCCACGTTTTTTCGGTGCGGCGCGCGAGTCCGGCGAGGACTCCGCCCGGCCCGAACTCCCAGAATTCTGTCACACCCGCCGCGGCGGCACTGCGCATACAATCTTCCCAGAGTACCGACGAAACGACTTGTTTCACGAGCGCGGCCTTGATCGCAGCAGGATCGCGAACCGTCTGGCCCGTCGTGTTCGCGAACACGGTGAAGCGCGGCGCAGCGAACGGGATCGATTCGAGATACGCCGCGAAGGCCACGCGCGCCGGCTCCATCAGGCGCGAATGGTAGGCACCGGCGACGACGAGCGGGATGACCTTTTTCATGCCATGAGCTTTTGCTCCGATCACCGCCGCCTCGATCTTCGCCTTCTCTCCAGAGACGACGATCTGGCCGGGCGCGTTGAAATTAGCGGCCTCGATGTCGAATTCCTTGCACAGATCGGCGATTCTCCCCCGGTCCTCCCCGATGATCGCGGCCATTCCACCCGTCGTTTGCTCGCACGCCAGCTGCATGAGCCGACCACGCTCTGCCACGATACGCACGCCCGTCGCAAAATCGAACACCCCCGCCACGCAGTAAGCCGTGACTTCACCGAGGCTCAGGCCGAGCGCAAATTGGGGTTCGCCGGACGGCAGTTTCCCCTGCTCGCGGAGCGCGGCCACGAGGGCTAGCCCATGGACGAAAAGAGCCGGCTGACACACCTTTGTCTGGGTCAGATCGACCTCCGGTCCCTCAAAGCTCACCTTGGCCAAGTCCCAACCAAGCACACGGCCGGCTTCCTCGTAAAGCGCCCGCGCGGCAGCCGACTGAGCAAACAGCGATTTGCCCATGCCAACCTTTTGGGAGCCCTGTCCCGCAAATAAAAATGCCAGTGCCATGATAGGAACTCGCGAGACAATCGCCCGCCCTCTCGGAATCCAAGCCCTAAAAGCGTTTCAGCAGCTTGAAATACCTTGCGGCGGCGTCCGGTTTGCCAAACGCCGAGGCGATACGGCCTTCGCAGGGCGGCGCGGGCGCTTCCGCCCCAGGATTTTCCGCCGCCCATCCGCGCCTTGCCGATGCCCCCCGCCTTCCATAGCCGATACGGGTCTTTGTTAAACGAACCACTCGCGGAGTGACTGCTCCCCGCCAACGGGCCCTGGATTTTTTCAAACTGAACTTCGACGATGAGGGTCTTCACCGTCGCATCGACAGTCAGGATTTCGATTACGGGCAGTCGGCCGTAGCCATCAATTTTCGGCACCAGCTTCTGGCAAACAAACCCGCGTAACGAGCCCGCGATCGCTCCTCGGGCTTGGATCTGCTCTTCAGCCGGAAAAAACTCGCACCCCCGCGCGCGCGACTGGGCGACGGTCGGAGTGTGCATCGTGGACAACACCAAATGATCGGTCTCCGCCGCGCTGATCGCCGTCTCCAACGTTTCGCGGTCGCGCATTTCACCGATTAGAATGATGGCCGGTGCGGTTGATGTGGCGCAGCACAATGCCGACGAGCGCGCTGGTGAAACGCGTGGACGCGGAACCGCCCAATGCCCTCGACCCATCGGCAAAGTCGACCTGCCCCTAAATTCTCCCACTTTGACCGGAATACTTTCGGCACGTGCTCCACGACCCAAGCCTCCGCCTCGTTGCAAGTAATCGGATCCCCATCAACTCGCTTGAGCTTGTTGGAAAGCCGAACGTAGCTGGGCTTGCTGGGTTTAATCATCACGTCACTCGCCCCGCTGTCGACCGCGAGCCTGAGGAGGTCGTTAATGATTTCGGTATGCGGCGTGACAGTGGACATGGGTAAAAAAGCGTTGCGGATTCCGTATTTCGCCGTGCTCTGTTCCGCACGGCAACACTGCCCGCTCCCATGAAATTCCGTCCGCTCACAGGCACGATCACCGCGCTCGTAACGCCCTTCCACCAGGGCCAGGTTGACTATGCCAGCCTCAAGAAACTCGTCGCCTACCAAATCAAAGGGGGGATCGACGGGTTAGTTCCGGTTGGCACCACTGGAGAATCGCCCACGCTTTCCCACGAGGAGCACCTCGACGTCGTTCGCGCCGTAATCGCGACTGCCGCCGGTCGCGTGCCCGTGATCGCCGGCACCGGCTCCAACTCGACCCACGAAGCGGTCGAACTCACCAAACTTTCCCATGAAGCCGGTGCCGACGCCATGCTCGTCGTCGCGCCCTATTACAACAAACCCAGCCCCGAGGGCCTGTTCCGCCACTTCTGCGCCGTCGCCGAGGCGACGGATCGACCGATCATTCTTTATTCGATCCCGGGCCGCTGCGGCATCGAAATCGGCGTGCCCGTCGTCGAGCGCCTCCGGGCAAAATATACCCACGTGCGCTGGATCAAGGAAGCGGGCGGCAGCGTCGACCGCGTCGATCAATTGAAACAAGCACTCGGCTCCGATATTACGGTGCTCAGCGGCGACGATTCGCTCACCCTGCCCTTCATGTCCGTCGGGGCCGAAGGCGTGATCAGCGTCGCATCGAATCTCTTCGTCCGCGAGGTCTCGCAACTGGTCCGGCTCGCCTTAGCCAACGATTTTGCGAAAGCGACCAAGCTGCACCGCAAGCTCTACCCTATCTTCAAGACCCTGTTCATTGAGCCGAACCCGGTGCCGATCAAGGTCGCCGTCCTTCGTGCCGGCATTATTGCGTCCGCCGAGGTGCGCGCACCGCTGTGCGACATGAGCGCAGCCAACGCCCAGCTCCTCGAAAAGGCCCTCGCCGCCCTCGGTAAATAATTTCACCGGCTATGCCTCTCTCAATCTTGATCAACGGCTCCCGCGGCCGCATGGGCCACGCCCTCGCGGACGCCGCCAAGGAAATGGGCGTCACCATCGGCGGCGCGGTTGACCTCGGGGACGATATCGCGGCCGGCCTCGCTCACAGCGACGTCGTGGTCGATTTCAGTTCACATCAGGCAACCCGCTCCGTGCTCGAGCTCGCCGTCGCCAATCACAAGGCCGTCGTCCTCGGCACCACCGGCCACGCGGCCGAGGAGAAAAAACAACTGCTGGCACTCGCTGCCCACGTGCCTTGCGTGTGGGCCGGAAATTTTTCCGTCGGGGTAAATCTGCTCTTCGCCCTCACCCGCCGCGCCGCCAATGTGCTCGGCTCTGACTACGACGCTGAGGTCGTCGAAATGCACCACCGTTTCAAAAAGGACGCCCCGAGCGGCACCGCCGCCCGACTGCTCGAGATTATCTTGGAAGAGCGCAATCTGACCGCGTCAGCGCTGCGCCACGGCCGCGAGGGCATTGTCGGCGAGCGCACGCCAACAGAAGTCGGGATTCACGCACTGCGGGGCGGCGACGTCGTCGGTGATCATACCGTGTTGTTCGCCGCGCTCGGTGAACGCATCGAGCTGACGCACAAAGCCAGCGACCGGGGAATTTTTGCGCGTGGTGCCCTGCGCGCCGCCCAATGGGTCGTCCACCAAAAGCCTGGAGTCTACGACATGCAGGATGTGCTCGGCCTGAAATAGAGCAGACCGAGCCGCCCTCTACGGTCGTCCCCCTCCTCGGCCGCTCTTTCCCGCCCCTCCCGCCCGCCTCGATACTTCATTGATGATCACTTCGATCCAAGGCACCCTCGCCTCCTCAACGCTGTCGCACGCGATCATCGAATTAAACGGCTTCGGTTACGAGGTGAACATCCCCGTGACCACCGCCGAAAAGCTTTCGTTGCCCGGCGCCAATGTGAAGCTCCATACCCTCGTAATTTATCGCGAAGACGCGCAGACCCTTTACGGATTCACGACTCCCGCCGAGCGGGATTTCTTCCGACTGATGATCGAAAACGTAACGGGTGTCGGCCCCAAAGGCGCGCTCGGGATCATGGGCCGGTTGTCCCTCCCCTCATTGGAAGGCGCGATTCGCTCGGGGGACATTGCTTCTTTGGCCAAAGTCCCCGGCATCGGCAAAAAAACGGCCGAACGCTTGGTCGTCGAACTCCGCGCAAAGGTCGGCGCGTCGGACGGTTCCGCGACAAATCTCAATGGCGAGGCCGCCCCGGCGCCCGCCGGGGAGAGCACCCATCGCGACGCCGTCGCCGCCTTGATCGCCCTCGGTTACAAAGGTGCCGATGCCGACCAAGCCATTCGCCACGCCGCGCTTGCCCTCGGGGCCAAAGCAACGACCGAAGCGCTCATTAAAAAAGCGCTGAACTGAGCGACCAAAAAAGTCCGAGCTGCAACCACCAGCACAAGAATGGGCCCGCCTCAGACTGTTTCGCGGACTATTTCGTAATTTGAAAAGCCGTCATCTCCACCACGCCCTGCTGGGTGGGACGAGGACGGCCGCCGTAGACAGAGTTCGTCGCGGCCTCGGTGGGTCGCGCCTCGAAGCGGAAGCCTTCCAACTGCATTCTCTGCATGGGCGCGATTTCGAGGCTGCTCAGCCAATCGAATTGCGCAGGAAGTGAACCCTCCGCTGGCGATTCCCCTCCGGCGATACGAGTGCCGAGCGAGAGGGATCCGAGGGCGAGGCCAGGCTGCAATTCGCTGCGCCGCGAAGCCGGAACGGTCACGGAGCGGGCAAAACTCGCCTGAGCTGCGATGTTTTCGCTGCGGCCAACAATGACACCCGTTTCGAGCGCAGGGGCAACGACTGACACCACCGGTCGCGCGATGGCCAAATCCGCCATCGGACGAGACACCGGACCAGCCGCCGGGTTGTGGTTAGCGATGAAAACGATCGCGACGCACGCGGCCGCCGCGAACAGTCCCGCCGCCCCCCAAACGCCCGTGCCCCACGAAAAGCGACGCGCCCCCTCCACTTCGAACGGTCCGCGCACCTGCGCACCAGCACTCGCCGCCTCGGCATTGAAGTCTTTCGCGAGCAACAGGCAGGCCTTCTGCATGCGGCAATAATCTAGGTATATCCGGCGGCGCTCCGGGCTACGCTGGACCTCGGCCTCGAGCCGGGCTGCATCGGCAGGGGTGATCTCGTGATCGAGGTAGAGATTGAGGTATTCGATAAATTCGGAGTCGTTCATGGCGGTCAGGTTGGTAATAGGTGTGGTCGTCAGGCTTTGAAATCCTCGCCTAGCTTGGAGCGAAGACTCTCCCGGGCACGGGCAATGCGGCTCTTCACGGTGCCTACGGAAATGACCAAGATAGCGGCGATTTCCTCGTAGGATAAATTCTTGACGTTGCGGAGGACCAAGATCTCCCGGTGTTTTGCCGAAATTTTCTCCATCCCTTCGCCGATGCGGTTCACGAACTCCTGATTGACCGCGATGTCGTCCGGCGACTCGACCTCCGCAGGGATGATGTCGGCCAACGTCATATCGTTTTCGGAGCTCACGGGCGCATCAAAAGAGACGGACTTGTCGCGTTTCCGGCGCCACCAATACCAATATCGGTTCCGCGCAAGGTTGGTCGCAATCTGGTAGAGCCATGTAGAAAACGCGGAGTCACCTCGGAAATTCACCAAGCCCCGGTGCGCGCGAATAAACGCGTCCTGCGTCACCTCCTCCGCATCCTGCTGGTTGCGCAGAAGTTGGTGAACCATCGAATAAATGCGGTCCCAGTAGCGAGAAACCATCTCGTCGAAAGCGGATTGATCACCGCTCTTAAAACGATCCACTAGGACGCGGTCGCAGGCTACTTCTTGAGCTTTGGAGGTCATACGTTCTACCTCACTCTGATTGGAATATTTCTGGATTGTTCCCACGTTGAGATGAAATTCAGGAGTGCATAGGCGCGGCCGGGAGCTCGGTCAATGGCCGCGCGCTTCATTCAGGGCGAAATTCCTTGCCAACCCCCGTGACAAAAATCCATTTGTCTCCTTCCCACGGATAGGAGGGCTGGTAGCTCAATGGTAGAGCAGTTGCCTTTTAAGCAATTGGTTCCGGGTTCGAATCCCGGCCGGCCCACCACCGTCCCCTTCCCCAACCTGTTCATGAAACGACTCGTCGCCATCGAAGACCGCACCGCTCGTGGCGACATGTTGGTCGAGATTCTTCGTTGGGAGGCCACTTATCCGCTCGTGGCTGAGCGCCATCGCACCTGAAAATCCGCTGAAGCACTCCGCATCAGAGCCGAGATCGTTTACCGCCACCGCACGAATCCCATCAGAAAGCTCAACCTTGACGCGGTTCGCGCTCTAAATTCGGCCATCTACCCGAAAAAGAACGTCTAAAAACCTTGCGGCAACGGAGCCGATTGACCAATCGTTTTTTCAGTCCGCACCTACCTCTCTGCTTTTCATGAAACTTGTCTCGAAAAAAATTTGCCTCGTCCTCGCTAGCGCCGCGCTCCTTGCTGCCGGCTGCAGCAAGAAACCTGAGCGTCCGAATCCGGGCGCCACGGTGCTTGGACCACTGGGTGGTGGCGAAAACGTCGCTCCTCCGAGCAATCTCTCAACGGTATCGGATCTCAACACCTCGTTGCAGTCGCGTCTGGCCGACGGCGTGATCGACGATGGGAGCACCATCCGCGGATTGCTCCAGCCCGTCTATTTTGAATTCGATCAGTCGGCCATCAAGCAAAGCGAACGCGAGAAGCTGAAGGCGGCCAAAGAGTATCTCGACAAGAACCCCGCCCAGCGCCTGCTCTTGGAAGGTCACGCGGACTGGCGGGGCACGGCGGAATACAATCTGGGGCTCGGTGATCGCCGCGCGAATGCGGCGAAAAAATACCTGCTTTCGCTCGGAGTTCTCGCCGACAAGCTCGAGGCTAACTCCAAGGGCAGCCTCGAGGCCAAAACCAATGCCGATGCCGCCACGATGGATAAAGACCGCCGCGTCGAACTGGTCATTATCAAGGCCAAATAAGTTTCCCGATCACGGACGTTTTCCCTAAGACGAAAAAGCCCCGGGTTTTTCCGGGGCTTTTTCATGAGCAAAATCGCGAATCTACTCAGCCAGCGCCGCGAGGACACGCCGCGATGTTTCAATCCCCTTCCGCATGACATCGAGGTTAAAGCTCTCGTTCGGCGCATGCAGATTATCCTCCGGCAGGAAGAGCCCGAACATGACCGAATCCAATCCGGTGACCTGCTTAATCTGGGCGATGATCGGCACGCTGCCGCCTTCGCGCAGATAGAGCGGGGCCCGTCCCCAAACTTCCGTGACCGCTTGATCCGCCGCGCGAAATGCCCGCGCGAGCACCGGCGACTGGTCCGGCGGGGTATTCGCACGGTCCGGCGGCACCACCACGTACGGATCGCCTTTGTGCTGATCCACGAACTCGATTTTCACCCCGGAAGGAGTGCGCGCCCGGATCGCGGCCATCACCAGCTGCTTGATTTTTTCGGGCTGCTGGTTCGGCACGAGCCGGCAGCTGATTTTAGCGAACGCCTTGCTCGGAATGACCGTCTTGGTTCCCTCCCCTTGGTAGCCTCCGCCAATCCCGTTGAACTCGAGCGTCGGCTGAAAGCGTAGCGCTTCGAACGGCGAGAATCCCGGCAAGGTATAGAAAGCGTCGATACCGAGAAAATCTTTGTAGCTCTGTTCGTCGGCACCCAATTTTTTCAATTCGGCGCGTTCCCACGGATGCACATCGAGCACCTCTTCATAGAATCCCGGCACGTTCACGAGACCTTCCGGCGTATGCAGCGAGGAAATGATTTCCGCGAGCGCTTGAATCGGATTGCGCAATACGCCTCCGTGGAGCCCTGAGTGCAAGTCCCCCTTCGCCCCAGTTACGTGCAGATCGAACAGCGCCAAACCCCGCAGACCACACGTGAGCACGACTTGGTCCGCCGAAGGCAGTGCGGTATCGGAAAGGTAAACGAAATCCGCCGCTTGTAGCCGGTCTTTGTAGCTCTCCAGAAATTTCGGGAAACTGGGGCTCCCCATCTCTTCTTCGCCTTCGATGAGAAACGTGATCCGCAGCGGAATTTTGGGATTGGCCTCCAATAATTGCGCGACCGCGGCAATGTTCGTCATCAACGGCCCCTTGTTGTCGGCCGCGCCACGTCCATAGATCCGATTGCCGATGATGGTCGGATCGAAGGGCGGCGTATTCCACAAATTCAGCGGATCGGCGGGCTGCACGTCGTAGTGTCCGTAAATCACCACGTGCGGCCAGCTCGCGTCCCCGCCGTGCTGAGCAAAAATGATGGGGTGCAGATCGGTCTTCACCACCTCGACGATAAAACCGAGCGAGCCCAAAAGATTCGCAACGAATACTTGGGCCCCCTGCATTCCATCCCGATACGTGGAGTCGGCGGAGACGCTGGGATGGCGGATAAATTCTTTTAGTTTCTCAACGGGATCGAACATATCCCGAACGTGAACCAATTCGTTGCCACGCCAATCGGAAAACACGACTACGGAAACTTTGCTCGGTTCACTGCTCGGTTCGCAGCGCAGCGCGCGCCACCTCCAGCCTGAACGCCGGCCAATCCGCGATCGGTTTCCCCGCAAGAGGGTCGTTCCCCGCGAGCCACCACCGCCCGGTACACTGCGCCCGGTGCGTCAGGGATTCTTCTTCTTCCCTCGCCGAGACCAAAGCCATAGGCCGATGCAGCCGAGTGCGGCCGCGACGACGATCCAACGAGAGTAGGAGTGCGTCACGGCCAGACTCCGATTGAGCTGCTCAATGTCGTCTTGAAACCTCACCCAGAGCCAATGACCGAGCCACACGAAGACCGGCACGCTGATCAGCGCGGCAAACCCGTCGAAGCAGAAAAACTTCCAAAACGACACCCGCATGGACCCCGCCGTAAAAAAAATCGGCGCGCGCAGTCCCGGCAAGAAACGTCCGAGGAACAATCCCTTCGAACCATGACGTTCGAACAGGACCTCGACCTTCGCCTGTTTGTCGGCGGGAAACAACCGCTGGAACCACGCTGCGGTCCGCAAACGCGTGCCGAAATATCGGCCCGCAAAGAAGATAATCGAATCGCCGCCCATCACCCCCGCATACATAATGGCACTCACGTGGATCCAAGCCCGTCCATCCAACACGCCCAAGGCCCCAGCCGCAATGAGGACGATATCTTCGGGGATCGGCAGGCCTAACCCGCAGAGCAACAGCACAGCAAATGGGCCCCAGAGCGATAGCGGGGTCCCTTGGAATTGATCCAGAATAGCCTCAAGCATAGGTAGTCAGGGTATGGACGTCAGTCCTCTTACAGGACGAGTGATTCGGGAGGCAGCACGAAAGAGAAGCGCATGGTAAAATAAAGTTTAAGTAGGGAGCCGAGACCGGCAGTTTTGGCAATGTCCAAGAGCACGGTGCACACGCGTATCAGTGCTTAAAATGCCGCGACCCCGTGAACACCATGGCCATTCCGCGTTCATCGGCCGCGGCGATGACTTCCGCGTCACGTACCGAACCACCGGGCTGAATCGCTGCCGTGGCCCCGGCCGCAGCTGCGGCGACCAGGCCGTCCGCAAACGGAAACATTGCCTCGCTCGCCACGATCGATCCGCGCAGATCGAGCCCCGCTTCGCCGGCTTTCCACACCGCAATGCGCGAACTGTCCACCCGCGCCATCTGTCCGGCACCGACCCCGAGGGTCTGTTCGCCGCGGCAGTAGACGATCGAGTTGGACTTCACGTGCTTGCCGACTTTCCAGCCAAAGAGCATCGCGGCCCATTCGTCGGCAGTCGGCTCGCGTTTCGTCACGACCTTGAATTCCTTTACGTTGCCGAGCGTGCGGTCTCGATCCTGCACGAGCACACCGCCGACTACCGACCTCATTTCCTGCAACGCGTCGGCTCCAATGCCACCCTTGGCAATCATCAGCCTCAGGTTTTTTTTCTTCGAGAAAATTGCCATGGCCTCGTCGCTGAAGCGCGGCGCGATGATCACCTCCGTGAAGATCTCGGCAATGGCCTTCGCCAAATCTCCGTCGAGCGTTTGATTGACGATGATGATCCCACCAAACGGTGCCTGCCGATCAGTGGCGTAGGCCTGCTCCCACGCCGACATGAGCGTGTCTGCGCTCGCGACGCCGCACGGGTTCGTATGCTTCAAGATGGCCACCGTCGGTCGCTCAAACTCACCGATCAGGTAAGTGGCTGAGGTGATGTCCAAAATATTATTGAAAGACAGTTCCTTGCCTTGAAGCTGCGCAAAATGGTCGTGAAACGTGCCGTAGAGCGCCGCCTTTTGATGGGGATTCTCCCCGTAGCGAAGGGACTGCGCTTTTTTCCACGACAGCGTGAGCGCCGGGGGAAATCCGCTCATGGCCTCGAGGTCGGGCTCGACCGCCTGCGACTCCAGATAGCGCGCGATCGCCGCATCGTAACTCGCGGTGCGCTGAAACACCTTGAGCGCGAGCTTGCGGCGGAGTTCGAGCAAACGCGCCGAATTCCCGTCCCCCGCCATCGCCGCGAGCACCGCGTCGTAGTCAGCCGGGTCGCACACGACGCTCACGCTCTCGTGATTCTTGGCCGCGCTGCGCAGCATCGAGGGACCGCCGATGTCGATATTTTCGATCGCCTCTTCGAAATGCACGTTCGGCTTCGCCACGGTTTCCTCGAAGGGATAGAGGTTCACGACCACGAGATCGATCAGCTCGATGGCGTTGGCCTTCGCCTGCGCGAGGTGGTCGGCCTTGTCGCGCCGGCAGAGCAATCCGCCGTGAATCTTCGGGTGCAGTGTCTTGACCCGACCTTCCATGATTTCAGGAAACCCGGTGTGCTGACTGACCTCCGTCACCGGCAAACCGCGCTCCGCCAGCAGTTTCGCTGTGCCGCCGGTCGAGAGCAAGGTGTAGCCGTGCGTGCGCACGAGTACCGTCGCGAACTCCACCAGACCACGTTTGTCGCTGACAGAGAGCAGGGCAAGTTTCACCATAGTGGCGTTTCTGCGCGGCGCCGCGACGTGCGGCAAGGCCGAAAAAGAACCCCTGCACGACGCGCTTGCCCACACGGCGTTTCCGAGTCTTTTGAGTGCGTGTCTAGCTCCTCCTGCGAACTCCCCGGTCTGACCGCCCGTCTCGACAAACTCCACTATCACCGTGGAGGCGCGAGCCTGCCGACCGACAAACCCCATGCGTTCATCTACTTTATCACGATTCAGAACCGGTCCGAACACACGGTCACCCTGCTAGGTCGAAAATGGGTCGTCGCTCACGCCGACGGCACCCGGCTCGTGACCGAGGGAGACAAGATCATCGGTGAAACGCCCCGCCTTACCCCGGGCGAAGAGTTTTCCTACAACAGCTATCATGTCATCGGCGCCGATGCCCAGGCCCACGGGAGTTTTCACGGTGTGAATGAACTCGGCGCGAAGATTCACGTCATCTTGCCCCCGTTCGACATGAACCCGCCACGGAGCTGAGCCCCAAAAAAACTTTCGCGCAAATTCGTCCTCGTTCTCCGCCAGGTTATCGTTTTGCCTGTTCGGTTCATGAAACTCACAGACCTGAACCGCGACGGCGGCATTGGTGCCAATTCGCTGTTCGTCCAAATCGGCGACCTCAATATTTTGGTCGATTGCGGCCTAAATCCTAAGAGCGTCGGCCGCGCGGCGACCCCTGATCTTTCCAAAATTCGTGGCATCACGCTCGACCTGATCATCATAACGCACTGCCATCTCGATCACATCGGTAGTCTGCCCGTCGTGATGCGCGAGCACCCCAACACGCCCGTCGTCATGACGACGTCCAGCCGCATGCTCATCGAGCGCATGTTGCATAATTCGGCCAATGTCATGATGCGCCAGAAGGACGAGGCCAACATCCCCGACTATCCGCTCTTCACCCACGACGAGATTGATCTTATTGGCAAACGCCTCAACGGCCTCCCTTACGGCCATGCCAAACATTTTCGCGGCGCGAAGGACGAAATCGAAATCATTTTTCACCCCGCCGGTCACGTGGCGGGCGCAGCCGCCGTCGAGCTCCACTACAAGCACCGCCAGATTTTCTTCACCGGCGACGTTCTTTTCGAGAACCAGCGCACCCTCCTCGGTGCCAAGTTTCCTTCCGGCCACTTCGACACGCTCATCACCGAGACGACGCGCGGCACCACCGAGCGCCCGATCGGCAAGGAACGCGTCAACGAAGTCGCCCGCCTCGTCTCAACCATCAACGACACCATCCAACGCGGCGGCTCCTTTCTCCTCCCCGTCTTCGCGCTCGGCCGCATGCAGGAGGTGCTCGCGATCATCCACGACGCCCGCAAATTCGGCCGCCTCGTCGATTGTCAAATTTTCGCTTCCGGTCTCGGGATGGATCTCGCCGATTATTTCGATGAAATCAGCCGCAAGACCAAGCACGTGAATTTCAATCGCAGCATCATCAAGGACCTGAAAATCAAGCCCACCCCGCGCAAACTCGTGGCCGGCGAAGACCCCAAGCAAAACGCCCTTTACATCATCAGCTCCGGCATGCTCGTCGAGCGCACCCCGAGCTACACGCTCGCCTCAGGCTTGCTCGGCAACGCGCACAACACAATCGGCTTTGTCGGCTACTGCGATCCAGATACTCCCGGCGGCAAACTGCTCGCCTCCAAGATCGGCGACACGTTCGTTTTCGAAACCGCGCACGTGAAGGTGAAAATCAAAGCCCGCGTCGAACGCTTCGAATTAAGCGGTCATGCCGACCGTGAAGAACTCCTTGAGTTCGCCATCCAGACCGGCGCGCGCAGCATCGTGCTGACCCACGGCGACCAAGCCGCCCGCGACTGGTTTGCGGCCCAACTCGCCGAAAAAGCGCCCAACTCCAAGGTGCTCGATCCAGTGCCCCTGCAGACCTATCTGGTGTGAGCAGTGGCGGTTGCACGTTGGGGCCGCTACCAAGCTGCGCCGCAACCCGGCTGGCCATGCTCGCTGGCCTCGCGCGCTGCCGGTAGGCGTATCCGCAGCGGTGCGGTCAGGCTGGCCTGGATACAGCCTACCCGCTCATCAGCTCGCGCAACCGCGCGCACATCGCGGGACCGCCCGCCACGTAGATAATTGGCTTCATCTGCAAATCAAAGAACCGCATTGGCAGTTGCTCGCCGTTGAGAAAATGCACTTCGCCGCCCGTCGCCCGCACCAGCGGGATCGCCGCCGCGAGGTCCCAGATCTTCACGTTGTAATCGACGCAGCCGTCGAGGATGCCTGCCGCCACATAGGCGAGGTGCAACGTCGCACTGCCCAAACCGCGAATCTTGAAGTGCGAGAGCACGCCGCTGGCCATGGGTATCAGTTGTTTGTCACTGGGACTGTGAAAACCAATCAGCGTTTCCCGCGAGAAGGCTGCGCGCTTCACGCCGGCCACGCGTGCTCCGTCCTGGAGTCCGAATCCCGGACCACCGTGAATGAGCACCCGGCGACTCAAATCGTAGACGACCCCATAAATGGGCTCCCCGTGTTCGCAGAGGGCCAGCGAAATCGCGCAGTGCGGAAATCCCAACGCGAAATTGTTTGTGCCGTCGATCGGGTCGAGCACCCATGAAAAACGCGCCGTCACCGGGATCGGGGCCTCCGTCGCCGCCAGTTCTTCGCTGAAGAACTGGTCAGCCGGAAACTGCGTGGCGAGCTCGCGGAAAATATTTTCTGAAATGGCCACGTCCGTCGCCGTCACCCGCGTGCCATCGCTCTTCCATTTACTTTCAGCTCGACCGAATTCGCGATGCAGCAGTGCAGTTTGCGCGAGGACCGCGACCTTGGCGGCGGCGATGCGCGCGAGTAATTCCGATGACGACATAGCCGTCCAATCCGTGCTATTTTGCGCGCCGGCTCAAACAGAATTGCCACTCCCGGCCAAAATCGGCCGCGGACTCAGTCGTAGTCGTAAAGCACCGGATCACGGCGGAGCGGGGGGCGTGGTTTGAACCGATGCTTCGCCTCCTTTGGATTTTTCGGCGGGGAACCGTCGCTGCCCATGCCACCCATCCCGCCCATGCCCATGTCGTCGCCATAGGGATCGCCACCTTCCGGCTTCTCACCGCCACCCAACTGCTCTTCCAGCGAATCCGGATCCGCTCCCTCTTCCAATTTCCGTACGACTTCCTCCATCTCACCGTCAATTTTTTCGCCGGTCATTGCCGACATCTTACGCATCATCCGCGCCATTGCCTTCGGGTCATTTTCATCCACGCCGGAAAACTCCTTTTCCATCGCACCCATCGCCGCTTCCATGCGAGCCTCCTCAGCGGAATCACCCCCCGCCGCCGCCGACTGGGGCGGGGCGGGTTCGTCGCTTTTCCCTCCCGTCGTCACCGCAAAGGCCGAGACGAGCTTGCGCAGCTTGAATTTCGGATTGTCCGGGCACTTCGGCACTCCCTTCCCCTGAGCCAGAGTCTTGGCGTAGAATTGGTAGATCGTGTGGTTATCCTGACAATAGTACTCGTAGATCGGCATACGTGATCGGTTGTAGTAAAGTCCTCGCGATGCGCAAGGGGCCGCACGACCGGCCCTGCGCCAGCACCCGCAAGGTGCGGGGATCCTCACGGACGCTTCGGGGGCCATGCGACGCTGGTTTAGCCGGCGACGAGCCCCGGCCCTGCAGTCCAAATCGAATTCACGCCGGGAGTGAAGAGCGCATCAGGCGACTGGGCGGCAGGCGAAATCAAAAAAACCAATTTCGGTTAACCGAGCGCGGACGGTGACGAGTTGTGCGGCGCTCGGTTGCGTCAACGGCGGACGCACCGGACCACAGTCCACTCCCAGCATCGCCATGAGCGCCTTCGAGGCAGCGAGGTGCGTGACGCCGACCCCGTTACAAATCGCGATCATCTTGATCGCCGTGTCCTGCAACTTCCGCGCCGTGAACTCATCGCCGGCCTGGTGCGCCGCCAGCACACGGAGGTAAAGCGGGGCCGCGTAGTTGTAGGTGCTGCCCACGGCTCCCCGGGCACCGGCTTTCCAGCCTTCGAGCAATAATTCGTCACGACCGAAAAGAATATCAAAACGACCGCCCGCCGCGGTGACACATGCGCCGTAGTCAGGGAAATCTTCGTAGGTGTATTTCACACCAACGAGCGTGGGGATGCGCTCGGCCGCCTTCGCGAGAAACTCGGCCACGGGGAAAGTCACCCCGGTCATCGACGGAATATTGTAGTAGTAAAACGGCAGGGACGGCGCGGCTGAGGCGACCGCTTCGCACCAATCGACAAGCTCGTCAGTGTTGCGCGGTTTGAAAAACATCGGGGCCAAGGCCGAGACCGCAGCCGCGCCAATTTTCGCCGCATGCGCAGTGAGTTTGCGGGCATCCTCGAGGCAGGTGTGGCCGACGTGGACGATCACGGGCAGGCTCTTATCGGCGGACTCCACCCATTTGGCGGAAACGGCCAGACGCTCCTCCAGGGTCAGGGAAAGCCCCTCACCGGTCGTGCCACACACGAAGGCGGCGCTCACGCCGTTTGCTCGAAGGAAACGAGCGTAGGTCGGGATGGCGTCGAGATTGATCGAGCGGTCGGCGTTGAAGGGCGTGAAGGGAGCGGCGACGAGGCCGCGGAATCGGTTTTGCATAGAAAGTGAGTAGTGGAAAATAGCGGAACGATCAGAGCGAGGCCGGAGCAAAAAGGAACGTGAGTAGGCACAAGGCGAAACGCCGTGCGACGAAGCTTGTCTAATTCGCTTTTAAAATGAACTCAAGGGACTGGCGGCAGGAGCCCGCTTGCGGGCGATTTTCACGGGCTGAATCGCCCGCAAGCGGGCCCCTACAAAAAACGTCCTTTGACTCATCTTAAACGCAATTTGAATCGCGGAAGTTTGAATCGCGGTAGGAGCCCGCTTGCGGGCGATTTTCACGAACTGAATCGCCCGCAAGCGGGCTCCTACAAAAAACGTCCTTTGATTCATCTTGAACGCAATTCGGAATTAGAACGACCCGCGCACGCCGACGTTCGTGTAGAAGCCGAGTTCCTGCCAACGCGTCGGCTTGGCGTAGTCGGGCGTGCCGGGTGCGTAGCGCTGGAGATCTTGCACGAACCCGCCCCAGTCAACCACCGACGCGTAGAGCGCGTAGCGGCGCGTGAGGTTGTAGGTGGCGTTAACGCCGATGCGCATGCGCTTGGCCTGGTAGTTGAAGGTGTCGACCGGCACGGTGGCGCTCGCGGCGACGGCACCCGTGCGGGTATCGCCGAGGTAGCTGATCGTGGTTTTGAGAGCGAGACGGCCGCGGACAAAATTGATACCCCCGCCGAGCGACTTGGGATTGTAGCCAGAAAAATCGGCCGTGTTGCTACCGCTGAGATTGAGCTTGGTGAAGTTCACGAATGCTTGCAGCCCGCGCGCCCACGAGGGCAGGAACGTGAGCGATTGCCGGTAGGACATCTCGAAGCCATCGATCTGCGCATCGCCGGCGTTGGTGCGCGTGGCGATCTGGTAGGTGAGCAGCGAGGGATCGCTTTCGAGGCCATACTGCTCGAGGAGCGCGGGTGTGGCCGCGGTGCTCACGCTGCCAAAGAAATCCTTCACGCTCTTGCGAAACACACCGATCGAGCCGAACCCGTCCTTGATCTGGTAGCTTTCGAGGGAGAGGTCGTAGCTCCTCGCGCTCCACGGCTTCAGGCCGGCATTGTTGACGGTGATCACCGGGTTGGCGACGTCCGGATCCGAGATCGACGTGCTGGGGATGACGTTGTTGATATTGGGGCGGCCGAGCGTCTGCGCATAGGCGGCGCGAAGAATGAGATTTTCTGTGATATTGAACGACGCGTTCACACTCGGATAGATACCATCATAGTTGCGATCGGCGGTGGCGCCGCGCTCCACGTAGCGGAGCTTGCGAAGGACGAGTGGATCCGTGGAGAGCGGGACGCGCTGGACACCTGCGAGGTTGGGATTGCTGTCGACGAGCGTGCCGTTCGCATTGCGCTGAAACTGGGCGTTGATGTCGTTCAGCGGACCCGTGCCCTTGTCGTCGGTGCGCTCGTAGCGGACGCCGGCCACCACCCAGAGCCGATTCTTAAACAGACGGGCGTCGGCGCGGAAATAGCCGGCCGTGATTGTCTCCCGCAGCTTACGCGAGTTATTGACGAAATCTTGGTGAATTTGCGCTTCGTCGAGGACGAACCACGAGGGGTTCGCCTTGTAGAGATCGAACATCTTTTGGCCACTGATCCAGCGGACCTTTTTGCCGAAGACGGTGGGTGCATCAGTGATGAACGCCTGATCAAAAACGTCGAATCGGCTCGCGAGGCGGTCGGCGGCGAGGGTCGATCCATTCGGACGGAAGGCCCAAGTCTTCCCGTAGCGGCGCTGGTCAGTGGTGAAGGTGTCGATCGCCGTGCCGACCTTGAGGGTGAAGGGAATCGATCCCAGAAAATCGCGCCCGAGATCGAGGCGGAGGTTGCTCTTCTGGGTGTTCCAATCGGGCTGGTTGGTCGTCGGGTTTCCCAGGGTGTAGTTGCCTCCGTCGTACACATCGACGGCGGCGCCGGCGCGCGCCGCGCTATAACGCGTGGGAATCGTGCCGCCCGAGTACGGAATATCGTCACCACGGAGCACGACGCCCGTGAGCGTGGCCGGCGCGAGGTTGAAAAATCCCGCGTCGATGTCGTGGCGGTCGGTAGCGGAACCGGACAAGGCTCCATTGACCTCCCAACGCCAGAGTTCGCCGCGGTGGCGGTATTTCAGCGTGGAGTGTTTCGTCTGGGTGGTGATGTCGACGTTCTCGCCGCTGCCGTTCATGGTCACCGTGCCGACGCTGGTGGCTGCGCCTTGTGTAAACGTCGGGCCACCGGTCGCGCCCGCGCCATAGCCGAAACCGAGCACACTGCGCGTGATATAGAGACCGTAGTCGCGGTAGTTCACGTTCGCCGAGATCGTGTCAGTCGGGCTGATGCGCCAGTCGATGCCGACGGAGCCCTGCAGCGTCTTGAACGTCTGCGCGAGGCTGTTCCACTGGCTCGTCGTTTGCACGAGCCGCACGAGGTCCCACGTCGGCTGCTCGTCGGTGTCTTTGGTGCCCGTCTCCATGGGCTTGAAACGCCAGGTGCGCGCGCCGCCAACCGTGATGGCGAGATTGCGATTGATCGGCTGAAGGTAACTGAAATCGAAGGACGGCTGGATGAACTTCGGCGAGTTGTCGGAGTTGTGGTTGCGCGGCCCGCCGTCGAAGGTGAGACCATTGCGATTGTGAAACTGGGTGTAAACGTGGTAGTTGAACTTCCGCGTCTTGGACTCGAAGCCGCTGCGAGAAATCAAATTGATCGAGCCGCCGAGTCCTGAGGCGGACATATCGGGCGTGGGGACTTTCGTCACCTCGACGCGCGAGACGTTGTTCATCGGCATCTCGCGGAGGTCGAGCGAGCGGCTGTTGCCGCCGAACGACGTGGCCATCTCGCCGCCATCGAGCGTCAGGCCCGAGTTATTTCCGGGGAAGCCGCGCAACGAAACCGTCGTGGGCTCCGACCCCGACGTCGCGATGGAGACGCCGGGGAGAAAGAGGAGAAACTCGCCGATGTTCTCGCTGCCGCGGTCGCCGAACTCGTCGAGGGCAACGACGTTTTTGATGTTCGGGGCGTTGCGCTGCTCGTTCATCGAAATGGCCTGCGCGCTCATCTCGCGGTCGGCGGTCACGGTGAAGGCATCCAGCTTGATGGTATCCGCGGCCGCAGCACTTCGGCCAGCCCGGTCGAGCACGAGTTCAAAATCACGACGGGCCTCGGCCCCGGGCGTGACGCTGACGGTCGCCTTCTGGGGCGCCATTCCGAGGTAAGCCACATTGATCCGGGCCTCGCCCGCGGGCACACCGGTGAGGCGAAAAGAGCCCGCCTCGTCAGTAATCACCTCACGACCGGCGCCCTCCAGCGTGACGCGGGCATTGACGAGCGCGGAGCCAGTCGCGGCGTTATAAACGCGACCTTCGATGACGCCAGCGGCCGACTGCGCCAAGGCAGCCAAGGGTAAAACGAGCGCGATCACCGCGCAGAGACGAAAAATGATGGACGGCTTCATGGGAGGACTGGTGTTGGAGTGAAACTGAAGGTGAGAGTGTAACGCGCGTTCGGAGAGCGAGGCATACGAGAAAGCCGTGGTTCTTTTTACCGACCAGAGGCGGCGCTAATTTTTCGGCGACGGAGAAAACAACCGGTTCGGCTCCGCCCAGGTGAGGCGGGCCATGAGCACGCGGTTGTAGTTGCGGCTGCCCTTGGTGGGAATCTCGGAGGTGATGACCCACGTCTCACCCGCGCTCACTTCGACCACGCCGAATCCGCCGCCAATGTCGGCGTTGCTCTCGGGGATCAGAATCCGCTCGGTGGCGCGGCGCACGCACAGCCGCACCGGATCGACCTCAGCGATAAACAACGGCGCGCGATGCCGCATGACGTGATCGTTATTGGCGCCGCGCCGCGTGTAGACGAGGTAGAGGGTGTCGTTGTGCGTCAGCCAGTGCTGCTGCGTGTTGTAGCTGCCGAGCACCTTTCCGTCGTCAAACGTCCACTCGATGAACGGCTCGTAGTTGAGACCATCGCCGCCGCGCGCGACAAAAGCAGAGTGGTCGGCGCGCATCGTGAGATAAAATTTCCCGCCAAACGCGGTGATCGACGGTTCGTAGAGGCCGCGCTCCCGGGGAATCGTAAACTCGGAGCCGTGTTCGACGTAGGTGAGCTTTTCCCCGTCGAAGCGACAGCGCGCGACGATGGTCGTGTAGTCGAGGACCTTGGCGTCCTTGCGATAGCGGATCGGCAGCAAGATCTCGCCGTTCGGCAAATCGAGGCGCTGGTGGCAACCGGAGTTCGGCTCCAGCAACGGACGCCCTTCGTGATCAGTCGCCGGCAACGTCAGCAAGCGCAGCTCGCTCCACTCGCCGGATTGCGGCGCACGCACGGCGTAGGACACCCTTTCAAGGCCGCGGTCCTCTTTGGTACCACCGAGGAAACCAAACGTTTTGCCTGTCGCCAGCACGCGTCCCGTCGCGGCGTGCCATTGCGGACACACGTCGCCCATCACGAAATCGTAGCCTGCAGGCAGGCGGGTGCGCCGGAGAGATGGAATGCGTTTCGGCGACGACCACGTGCGGCCGTTGTCTGTCGTCTCGATGGTAAACAGATCCGCATAGCCGTGGGCGCCGGTCGGATCGGTTTCCTGCGTGGTCACCACGACGCGGGCCGGGGAGCCGAGGATCAGCGCGCCGCGCGACTGAGTGAAGAACTGCTTGCCGCGGCCAGTCAAAAGCGTGGACACGTCCACGCGAAACGCGGGCTGGCGCTCCGCGGCCGGTGCGGTCGCAGCGATCATCAACCCAGCGAAAACAATGAACCCACTATTCATCGGTAAGGTGAGCGCAGGGTTGGTCGGAAACGAGGAATTGCCCGAAGCGGATATCGGTGCGCGAGCGGTCCTTGGTACCGCTGTCCCAGACCCCGCGAAAATCCCTCGCTGCGACCTCGATGAGCGTGGGGCAGGAGTTCTTGGGGCCGGCGTCGTCGAACGTTGTCTCCGCGCTCCACGCAGCGCCGGCGGGCTTCAATGGGTAACAGCGCGAGGTGCGGCCGGTGGGCGCGAGTGTGGCAGGGGTGGCGGGGCCGTCCTTGAAAACGGAGAAGTGCGTGCCGCCGGTCGTGCGGCCGAAAAGGCCTTCGCCTTGGGATTCCAAAGATCGGGCTCCTGCTTCGTGACGTTCTAGGTACGCCCGCCGTCCGTGCTCACGGTGGAGAGCGCGCGCGGCGGAGCGGTCAAATCGGGGTGTGTTCATGGAGACGAGAAAAGTGGCCGGCGGTGACGGCGGCGAAGTTACCACTCGCCCTTACGGCCAAATTTCTCTCGTGCCGCAGCACCGAAGCGGCCGGCTGCCGCGTCGATCGCGTCGCAGATTTCGCCGCAAGATTTCCCGTGGGAATCTCGGGCCGCAGGAATGAGCGTCTGACATTCGTTGGCGTCCATGAATCGCGCGGCGTCCAAGAGGCGCGCCTCATCTTCGGACGGGATGGCGAGGAAGCCGTGCTTGTCCGCATGGATGAGCTGGCCGGGCTGCACGGTGCGACCAAAGACTTCAACCGCGCAACCCCAGCGCACCGGGCAACTATGGGCGTGGCCCACGCACATCCGGCGGGCGATCGCCTTGAAGCCGGCGTTCGTCATTTCATCGAGGTCGCGAATCCCTCCGTCGATAATCGTGCCCACGCAGCCGAGGCTGCGGTGAATATTGCTGTTCACCTCGCCCCAAAACGCGCCAATGACGTTGGGTTTGTCGAGGTCCTGCACGACGACGATTTTCGGACCCGGAACACTCGCGACATAGCGCCGATACTCGATCCACGCGTGGGAATTTTTCTGCGGGTGCGCGGCGTTGCTCGGCTCGCAGACGACCGTCACCGCGCGGCCCACCATCGGGCCCATGTGCGGCATGAAGTCACGGGTCTCTTCGAGGTTGAATCCGGACTTCGCCGGGTCGTGGCGGGTGAACTGCTCCCAGCCGTTATAGATCGTCGGAGTGTTCCAGCGCTTGAGCTGGAGGAGGTCAGCGTGTGAAAGGGAAAGCGGAGCAGACATGGTGCGGGTGAGAGAGCGCGGGCGCGGTGAAGTCAGATGTTAATCGTGGCGTCGCGCCCCTGGGCGCAGTCGCTGAGTCGCGCCTTGAGGTCGCCGATGTCGCGGCGAATCCCTTCGGCGAAAAGAATGATGTCGGCAGCGTGGACGATCAGATTTGCGCCGAGCCGCGCCCAACGCTCTTCGTGGGCGATGCGATTAGCTTGGTACGTCACGTGGGCACCGGCCCCGATCCCGCGGGCCCGTGCTTTGGTGATGATCGTGTCGCAGGCGGCGAGGAAGGTAGGATGCTCATAATTCTCCGGCACTCCTAGGCTGCACGATAAATCATGGGGTCCGATGAGAACGCCATCGAGCCCGTCAACCGCGAGGATCTCGTCGAGGGCGGCGAGTGCCGGGGCGCTTTCGATGTTGACGATGAGGGTGCGGGGCGCGGCCCGTTTTTCCACGTAGGCCTGCAGATCAGA
>CAMCHO010000017.1 GCA_945874455.1 Opitutus sp. GAS368
GTGCCCGGTACGCCGAACGCCGCGAGGGCCGGACCGATGCCGCGCACGACGAAGAGTTTGGCCCGCGCACCGGCGACCACGAACCCGGCGAAATGGGCGTCGCCGTCGGCGCCGGTGAGCGCGCGGCTGGAAATATTGATGAGCCGCGCGCCGAGCGTGAGACGATAGACGAGGATCATCGAATCGGTGCTGAGCGCGGCCTTGAACGCAGCGCCGTCATGAAAGCCGTCTGTAGTGGAAAAATCATTATCATTGCCGACGAAGAGGAAGAAATCATCCGGCGCGGTGGGGTCGAGCGCGGGGGCGAGGGCGAGGCTTTCCCATTTTTCGGCGAGCGTGTTGCTGTTGCTGGAGGAGCTGTTGTTGAGCCCGAATTTCACGAGCTCGGCGTTGTCGTTGAGGTTGATCAGGACAGCGGATGTGGCGGGTGTGACGGACGCGGCGAGCACGCCGTTGGGGGCGACGGCGGTGCTGGTCGTGTCGAAGGCGGTGCCGGCGATATTCGTGGCTCCGGTGAGATCGTAGACGAGGATGGCGCGGTACAGGGAGGCGGTCGAACTGGAGCCGCGGCCGTTGCCGTCGCGCGCGAGTACGAGAAACTGGCGGCTGCTGAGCACCACGAGTTCACCGACGGAGGCGACCTGTTGCACGCCGGCTTGGGTGTAGAGGGGCAGCGGCAAGATCCACTCGCCCTTGAGTGTGGCGGCGGCGGGATTGGAAATGTCGTAGGCGAGGAGGCGCGCGTGGCGGCGCAGGCTGCTGCCACCGGAGCCGCCGTCCTGGCGCGTGGCGGACTGCATGAGGGCGTAAAGCGTGCGGCCGTCGCCGGACGCGGCGAGGCCCTCGAAGCCCTGATTGTTTTCTCGCCCCGTGGTGGGCTCGCTGGGTGAAGGGGCGGGTTGGCCTGCCGCAGGGTTGTCGGCGGAAAACGAGTCGCGGCCGCTGCGTTTCGGGATCAGGGCTTCGGGCGGACGGATCGCGCCGAGCAAGACCCCGGCGGCAGAGAAGCGGTAGAGGTAGGGGCCGTATTCATCGCTGATGAAGAACGAGCCGTCGGGCAGGAGGACGAGGCCCTCGGGGTCCACGGAGAGGCGACCGGTCGAGGCTTGCGGCAGCACGGGAAACCCAAGGCGGGTGCCGAGGCCCGCGGTGGTGGTCGCGGGATCGAGGGAGGTGAGGGCCGTGCCGTTCGACTCGGTGAGTTTTTTCGTGTCCGCGAGGGAAAGGCCGAGTTGGATTTGATTGGCGGCTCCGTTGGGTGCGGGGGTGAAGGAGAGGTCGAGGCGGTGGGTGCGCGGGGTGTAGTTGGTTGCCGAGCCCGCCGGGGTGATACCCCGGTCGGGCTGCGCGTAGAGGGTCCCGGTGTAGGTGCCATCGGCCGCGCGGCGCCACGTGCGCAGGTCGAGCGCGAGGCCCGAGAGCGAACCGAAGGTTTCACCGAACTTGTCCCGCTCCGCTGCGGGGATCCGGCCGACCCCGACGAGACCCTTGTGAGAAATCGTGGTGCCGCCAAGGGTGACCGTTTGGGCGGCCGCCCTGGGGGTGGCAAGGGACAGGGTGGCGAGGCCGAGCATGGCGGCGAAGGAGGGGACGGTGCGGCGCATGGCGCGGTGTTAACGCCCTCGGGGCGAACAAGTCGAATGCATTTCACTCGTATTTTTGAGTTGCGTGCGCCCACCGCTGCCGCGGAATAAATCTTCCCATGTTGCTCGATAAAGCCCAGCGGCAGCGCCGCGAGATTAAATATATCATCACCGAAGATCTGGCTTTGGCGATTCGTAGCTACCTCAGCAATTATTTGGAAGCCGACGAGTTTGCGGCCGGCAAGCCGGACAATTCCTACCAGGTCCATACGCTCTATCTCGATTCCGACCAACTGGCGACGTATCGAGCGGCCAACGAGGGCGAGCGCAACCGCTTCAAGCTGCGGATTCGTTACTACGACAATAGTGATTCTTCGCCCGTTTGTTTTGAAATCAAACGGCGGATTAACGAGGGGATTGTGAAGCACCGCGCCCGGGTGCACCGCCATGCCGTGAGTCCGTTGCTGGCCGGTGAAAGCCCGGTGCCCGCACACCTCTTCAAGTGGAATCCGCAGCAATGGGAAGACCTGTTGACGTTCTGGCAGTTGGTCGAGCGACTCCAGGCCGCGCCGCGCGCACACAACGCCTACATGCGCGAGGCCTATGTCAATTCCGAGGCGACCGTGCGCGTGACGCTGGATCGCTCCGTCCGCATGGGGCCCGAGTTCGGGCTCGATCTGGGCACCGACCTGGCCGACGGCATCGAGGTATTTGCCGGCACCGTGATCCTCGAGCTGAAATTTACCGACCGCATGCCGATGTGGATGATTGAGATGGTGCGAGGCTTCGAGCTGAAGAGTTCGGGTGCCGCCAAATATGTCCAAGGCGTCGAACTTTTGGGCGAGCACAAGGTGGCCCGCCGTCTCTCTGGTTTCGAGTGGGGCAATGCCGTTGTTTCCACTGCCACGAGTGCCCCGTGGCTTGATGCTTCCGCGTCCGTCCGTGGCGCACTAGGTCCCAATCGCACATGAATGCCCTCCTCCAAGGCGACCACGCCTCCGCCCCCACCCCTTTTCACGCGCTGATCGTCGCCCTGACGCTGGCCTATCTCTTCGGCCAGATGATCGCCTGGGTTTATGTCTTTACGCACTCGGGCGTCTCTTATTCGCGCTCGTTTGTCGTCTCCTTAATTGTGCTGCCGGTGCTCGTGTCCCTCGTGTTGATCGTGATGTCCAATAATATCATCACGGCCTTCGGATTGATTGCGGTGTTTGCAGTGGTCCGATTTCGCAATGCACTGCGTGACACCTTGGACACCTGCTATGTGCTGGCCGTGATCATCCTCGGCACGGCGTGCGGGACCCAGAAATTTTCCTCGGCGATTGTCGGCGCCATCGCTCTCAGTGGCTTGTTCGTGTTTCTCTGGATGACGGCTTCCGGCACGCGCCACCGTTTCGATCTCATTTTGAATCTGCGTTGGACGCGGCCCGCCGCGGAATTGACGGAGGTGAGCCAGCTCCTCAACCGCCACAGTCTGCGCGTGCACATCGCCAATCAACATTTCGGAAAAGGCGCCGAAGCCGCCAATCTTTCCTATCGGCTGCTACTGCGTGATCCGGCGCGAGCCGCCGAACTTTTGAGCGAACTGTCTGAGGTGGCGGGCGTCGACCGTGTGTCGAGCGTGCAGGCGGCGGACGAATCCGAAATTTAACTCCATGGACTCACGTAATCTTTCGCCGATCCCCACGCCGCCGGCCCAACGCTGGCGCGAAGTCCGTTTGCTTTACCTGCCGCGGGCGATGTTCATCGCCGCGACGCTGCTCGTCGCGTGGATGTGGAGCGGTGTGGTGGCCCCGTCGGCCATCGTGGCGGAAGCGTCCATCGTCGGCGCGGACTTGCGCGCGAATCAGGCCGGGGTGATCGCGAGTTTGAAGGTTTCACTCGGCCAAACGGTGCGAGCCGGTGAGGTGGTCGGACACGTGGCCGCCGCCAATCCACGGTTGCTCGACTCGACGCTCGCCGTGATCCGGGCCGAAGTCGGCATGTTGGCGGTCAGCATGGTTGGCGCGACGGATCGGCAACGGGTCGCGCTGGAATTTGAGCGGATGCAACTCGACTGGATGAACCATCGGGTGGAGCGCGCCGCCCTGCAAGGGCACTTACAGCAAGCTGAGTCGGATTTGGCGCGGGCCGAACCGCTGCATCGTGCGCGTTTGATCACCGAGGAAGTCTATGCGCAATTGAAGATTACGCGGGGCAGCTTGGTCGCCCAGTTGGAAGAGAAAAACCAATTGATCGTGCGGCTTGAGCCCGTGTTGAAAGGCATGGTTGCGGCGGATCCGCAGGCGGCTGGCTTGTCGGGCGAGTCCGCCCTGGCGGCGGCGATCAAAGTGCAGGAGGCCAAACTGCGGCTCGCGGAGGAAGAGCTTTCGCCGGTGCCACTGGTCGCGCCCATCGACGGAGTGGTCGGACTCATGCTGCGGCGTGCGGGTGAAACTGTCGTGGCGGGGGAAGTCATCTTGCGGGTCACGGCCATCAAGCCGGAGCGCGTCACGGGGTATTTGCGGCAGCCTTTGACCATCGACCCGAAGCCGGGGATGGCTGCGGAAATTCGCACGCGCACCAATCCCGTGCAGGTGGCGGCGACGACCATTACGCACGTCAGCGCCACGTTGGAGGCCATTTCACCGACCGTGCTCGCCGCCATGCGGCTCCCGCTGGTGCCGACACCGGAGACGGCACTGCGCGTGGATTTTGCACTGCCCGCCGGTCTCGCCCTGCGCCCCGGCGAACATGTCGACGTGGTAATTCACTGAGGGACCGCTGGGTGCGGCGACCAGAATGTCGCGGTTCCGTCGGCGGGGCGACATTCCTGTCGCCCCCTCTTTCGTGGCACTTACGGCACCTCGTAAATTTCGAACAGGATGACGCCGCTCGCGCCGGCCTTGCCGGTGATTTGCGCGGTGTAAGGCCCCTCGGCGAGCGTGAGCAACAGGACGGCGTCCTTGCTATCAGAGGGCAGGGCGAATCCACCCACGGCCGCGGTGGCGGCGGCGACTTCGATCGTCGTGGCACCCGCGCTACCGCGGGTACTCCAGTCATCATTGGTCGCCACCTGCACGCTCGCCTTGTCGAATAGCGTGAGCACGGGGTCGGCCAAAGTGCCCGCCACGCCGAACCCGCCGAGCGTGGGGCCGATGGCACGGATGAGGAGACGTTTGGGTCCGGGGCCGCGCACCACGACACCGCCGATCAATACCTCGTCGCCGCCACGCACAAGGCCACGGGTTGAGAGGTTGAGCGTGCGGCCGATCCCGGGGTCGATCTCATAGAGCTCCGCCAAACCGACGCCGGTGCCGCTCGTGGCGCTTGAAATTTGCAGCGTGAATTGGCCCGCGGGGAGGCGGGCGAGGAGGGCGGCGTCTTTGCTCCCTTTCGCGAACGGGAATGCACCGACGAATTTGGTCAGATCGGCAATGTCGTCGGCGTCCGGGCCGGTCTCCCACGCGCTGTTGCGGGCGAGTTCGCGACCACGGGAGTCGAGGATGCGCAGGACCGGTTGCGCGAGCGCTCCGGCGACGCCGAAACCGGTCAGGGCGGGGCCGACGGCGCGCGCGAGGTATTGCTTGCCGGCGGTGTCGTTTACGACGACGCCGGCGATCAGGATATTTTCATCCGAGCCGATGAAACCGCGGCTGGACAAGTTTGCGAGGCGCGGACGAGGGGCGAGGGGAGGGGATCGCGCGCCGCCCACCGCGGAACTCCACGTCGTGGTAGGCCCGTCCGTAGTGGTAAAATTGGGACGATAGCTGCGGGCCTGGAGATCGGCGGTGGCTGGGACGGTCACGGCGGTGGAGGACAGGCGCACTGCGTGGGCCAAGAGGCCGCCAAAGGCGCGCGGGTCGGTGCCGTCGGTGGTGTAGGCGAGCTGGGTGCCCGGGGCCGGCGTCACCACGAGGGTGCCGGCACCGGCGACGACGGTCGGGGGTGCCGCGAAATGGTCATCAATCCAGATGGCGCGACGGGCCAGCCAAGATTTCAGCGCATCAATCTCACCCTGCCAAGCGCCGCCGAAGCGGGGTGCGTTATCCGGCCAGCGGGCGGCGTCGCGCGCGGCCGCCGCGGGACCGATTTGGGCGGCTAGAGAATCGACGAGCGTGGCGAGGCTTGGCGCGGAGAGTTCTGTGCGGCGCAGCAGTTGCCAGCGGTCTACCCACGCCTGCAGGAACTCTGGGTCTTGGGCGAGGAGGCCCCACCAACCGTAGTTCCAGAAATCGGTGGCTCCGTTGTCGCCCTGCCAGACTTCGTGGTTTTGCGACCGCGGATCACCGCCGCCCAAGGCTCGGTCAAAATCCCAGACTGGACCGGCCTGGAGGCGACCTTCGCGATCCTTGGTCATGTAGGTGCTGCGGACCAGACCATCGACGTTCATTCCAAGGACGTTCAGGATGTGGTGGTCGACCCAAGATGCGCGGTCGATGTAGTCGAGGTGCGTGCGATCTTTCCACCCGGAGGCGAGATTGGCCGTCAGGGCATCGTCGAACTGTTGAAAATAATTACTGATGTAGTCCCGTTGCGAGGGGTGCAAATCGGCGAGTTTGGGTTGGCTGACCCCGAGGGCGAAGGGCAGGCCGGGGAAGCCACGCCGCAGCTGGAAATTAAATTCGTTGCTGTCCGGCAGATCGAGTTTGAGGAGGTAGCCGCCGGTGATTTTTTTCGTGCCGAGGTCGTTGGGTGCGAGCTTCGCGAGGTCCACGCGCTTGCTGTCGATGCGCAACGAATCGGTCAGAATGTAGATGCCCACATAGTCGCTCTGATCGAGGTCGCCGCCATTGGCGTTGAAGAACAATTCCACCATCTGGGTGCGCGGTGCCCAGCGGCCGAGCCGGTTACTCAGGGCGTAAATGAAGGCGTTGTTGAGAAACGTGCGGTCGTAATTCCAAGGACCGATCAGCGTCCAGTTCTCGAACGTGGGTAGTCCGTAGAGGGGCAGCGGGTTGTCGCGGCCCAAGGTGTCGTCGAGTCGCAGGGTGAAACTTTTCTTGGGGAAATCGGCGGAAGAGGCGCCGCGCACGTTGGTGGTAATGGAACTCAGCGCGGTCGGCGGTACCGTCATCGCGGTGTTGCCGGTGGCCGGACGAGACCACGTGTAAATCCAGCCGGGGCGCACGTTGTCACTTTTCACGAGCGAACTGGTGCCGTGGGTGTCGATCACCATCAATGGCAGTTGGCTGGAAAACGTATCGATCCGCGCACTACCGGTCGTGGCCAACCGCACATAGTGCGCGGTGGCGGGAAAGCCGGTGGCGAGATTGTCCGCACCGTAGATCATGGCCCGCACAATCGACGAAGTCGAAACCGTGAGGGGTCCCGTGTAGATCATCGCCGTCGGGCCGGGCTCCGGGACGGTGGCACCGGTCGTCGTGGGAGGCGCGATCACGTAGCGAATCCGCTGGCCCGCCGTCGCGCCGGACAGGGTGACCGTGATGGTGTCGGTGAACGGGCCGGACGCGCGGGAGAAGACCACGCGTTCGGTCAGCAGGAAGGTATTCGGTCCTCCATTACGCGCAGTGGGCGTCGGAGTGCGGAAAAAGCTCCGCGTCGATTCCTCGCCGGAGCCGGTGGGCTGGGTCACGCCGTAGGACACGTCGACCAATTGCGGGGGATACGCGGGGGCAAACTCGGTGGTGGCGGTGGTGCCGTCCGGTTTGATGAGGGCGAGGTAGCCGCCCTCGGCGCTCAGGACGAAATTGGTGTGCAGGGGCTTCGCAGGATCGCGGCGATTTTCGTTCGAGGCCCAGACGATCAGGTAACCGCCTGCAGGCAGCGTCACGGCGGGAAATTGCCATTTCGTTTTGAGCGCTGCGTTGTCGGTGAGATACCAACCGGCGAGGTTGGCCGGCGTGGCGTCCGGATTGAACACCTCGATCCAGTCCGAGAACGCGCCGTCGTTGTCGGCGTTGGTCTTCGTGTTGGCCGCGAGAAATTCGGTGATGATGGGATCGGCGCGTATGGCGCTGGGAAAACCGAGGGCGAGGGCGAGCGGGAGCAGGGCCCATGGGGGTAGCTTGGTGCGACACATATTCGCGCGATCCGAACAGTGCCCCGTGGCGCAAGCAATTCCGCAATCGAGGTGATCGCGGGCCCGGTTCATTCGCGTTGAGTCCGATTCCGGGAACCATGCTTCGCTTGGTTTGAACGGTGGGAGCGAGCGTGTTTGCGACCGCTGAAGGAGCCTCGAATGCGTGGCTACAGACAACCGGGTTGGCGGGTAGCTGTTTGATCGCACGCGAGGACAGGAAGCCGAAGAGCTTGCCGCAGGAAGCGACCAAGCAGCGGAGGACACGCGGTTGACCGGTAGGGGAAGCGAGAAAGACCAACCATGACACCGCCGACATGAAAAGAGACCGGGGCAACGCCTCGGCGCGAGGTGGACGAAACCTACAGACGCCACGCGGCGGAGGGAACCTTTCATGGCGAACGCACGGTGATCGCCGTCGCGAAGGAATGGGAGCTGCCGCCTTGCCACGTCTATGACTAGCGCACGTTTGGCCCCCATCGGTGCTCGCTGACCGACTGCACCGACCTGAAAACGGCGGAAGCTTGGGTCTATTTGGCGGCCCTCACCGACGCCCTGCAGCGTTGGCAACCCGCCGCTGGACGCCTCCATCACTCGGATCGCGGCCGCCAGTATGTCGACGGCGACTACATCGCGGCGCTCCGCTCTGCCGGCATCGACCGCAGCATGAGCTGCGCTGGTAATTGCTACGACAATGCCGCCAGGGAATCGTTTTCGAGTGCCCTGAAGTCCGATCCCGGACTGGCTGAGGCGATTGCCAGTCAGCCGCAACCACACCGAGCTTGCCGTCTGCGATTACATCGAGACCTTCTACAGAGCGAAGAGGCGCCACAACTCGCATGGTTATGTCTCCCCTGTGGTGTCCGAAAAGCAACCAACCCTAAACATCAAAGCCGCTTGAATGAGTGTCTATTTTTCGAAGCAAGTCCAGTGACCCTCTTTCAATTGCACACGCTCGGCTCAGAGGGCCGCATCTCCCCGGGGCTGGTTTGAAACGCGCGGCCGAAAAGACTGCGGACTATGATTACCACAAAAGAAATCCTCCAAAACTTCGTTCATCTTGGTGCCCTTCTGTACTTTGTCTGTTTTTTATTCCGAAACCAGATTCTGCTGCGCAGTTTCGCGATGGCGGCCGACCTAGCGTATCTCATCTATTATCTAAACGCCGCCGACAAACCGTTGTGGAGTGCTGTCTTTTGGAATTTAATTATACTTCTTCTCAACGCAGTGATGCTCGTGATCATTTTCCGGGATAACCGGTCCACCGGCTTCACCGAAAACGAACTTAAGCTCTATAGTCGGTTGACTTCCATTTCGCCGCCAGAATTTAGGAAAATTGTCCGGCTCGGGAAGTGGCATCGGGCCAAAGCCGACACGGTATTGACGGTCGAAGGGGAGCCCTTGAATTCGCTCCACTATGTCCTTGAGGGCGAGTTATTGATAGAAAAGAGCGGACGCAACATTAAGGCGATGCCTTGTATGTTCGTTGGTGAAATCGCCTTTGTGACGAAGGGCCCGGCCAGCGCTACGGTTACGGTGAGGCCTGGCGCTCTTTACATTAAGTGGTCATCTGCCGATCTCGTCCGCGCCCAGTCGAAAAATGACCGACTGCGGAATGCCCTAGCGTTGATCATAAACGCGGACATGGCCAAGAAATTAGCTGAAAGTTAAGCAACGTGCTCCCATCGGCACCGCCTCGAATTCACCCGGCAATTCCTCGATGGTTTTTGTGGGAGAAAACCAATGTCTCCCTCTGGAGTAATTGATTGCTGGAAAACTGGTTTTTCGGGGGTGGGTTCCTGACCGGGCTGCTCAAGATGTTGGGAAGTCCGCGGCGAATCGGGTGGCAGGAAAATCAGCGGATCGGAAGCTGGCGATCGCTGCCGAACTCAAACGCCGCAGCTTGGTGACCAACCGCTGGCTGACCGAAGCAATGCAGATGGATAATCCCCACGAAGTCAGCAGCAAGGTCGCCGACGAGTAGCGATAACCCCACAAACTGAGGCAACCGCCGCCGTACAAATCGCGTCACCGTCGTTTTTGCGGCTCGGAGCGAAGCTCCTGCTTGTCGTTCGATCGTTGATACAAGACACCGATGCGTTTCCCTTTCCGGCATCCCTAAAACTTACGCGCTGAGCTCGTCGCGTCGCTCATAAAAGTTTAAACCTTCCAGTCACTGCTCCCCTCATCGGGGAGCTGGCGGACGTGGGGGTAGTCCCTCTTGCTTCTTCGCTGCGGCCTCCAATCTCGCGTCGGTGGCGTAGGGATTGCGCGGCATCAGTGTAGCGGGGATGGGGGGACGGCGGTCGGTGCCGGAATCGCTAGGCCCGTAATGCGCGGCGAGGTACTTGATGATCGTTTTCTGCACCGCGGGATCGAGCTTCCCGAGGCCGCCGTTGGTTTGCATCCATTCGAGCGTCGAGGTCCAGTTCGCCTCGGTGGCGCGCTGGCGCAGAAAGGTCTGCGGCGAGTGGCAGGCGATGCAGTGATTGCGGACGATTTCCCAATCGGCTCCCATTTTCATGCCGGTCGTCGGATCGAGCGGCACTTTTTCGTTCGCTGCAAAAGCGAGACGGGTCAGAAAGGTAACGGTAATGAGGCAAAGGAAACGCATGGTCAGACGGCCTGGATGGCGATGCGATGGCAGGAGTTGTTCAAGTAACCTTCCGGATTCCAACCGGGCAGGATCATGGGTTGGGCGCGGCCTTGGTCATCGACCGCCCGCGCCCAGATTTCGTAGTAACCCTTCTTGGGAAGAGCCACCGTGGTGCGCCACTGCTGCCAAGCGTAGCGATTCGCGGGCTGGTCGAGTTCCGCCTTGCGCCAGGTGATTCCGAAGTCGAGCGACACCTCCGCAGAAGCCACGGCACCTTCGCCCACCCATGCATGTCCGCGCACGGTGAGTTGCTCTGCCAGAGGGTGACTGGAGCCTGATTTCGGAAAGGTCACGAGCGACTTCACCGGCATGGCTTCGATGATCACCATGTCTTCACCCGGCACCTTGGTACCGGGAGCCACGGGATGACGCGGCATCCGATAGGAGTGCCCGGTCATCTTTTCACCATCGTGCTCGCGGTCGCGGATCACGATTTTCTTCACCCACTTGCCGCAAGTGGACGCAGCCCAACCGCCGAACATGAGGCGGAGTGGATGGCCGTGTTGCCACGGCAGTGGTTCGCCGTTCATGGCAAAGACGAGCAGCGACTCATCTTCCAGCGCCTTTTTGATCGGCACGCCCCGCGAGATAGCCGATTTTTTTGGATCGCCGGACAGATGCGTGTCCGCGCCGTAGTAGCCTACGTAGACGGCATTCTTCTTCACGCCGCAGTGCCGTAAAACATCGGCGAGCCTTACGCCCGTCCACTGCGGACAACCCACGCCACCGGTCGTCCACTGGTTCCCGGTGGCGGGCGGATTGAACTCGCTGCGTCCGTTGCCGGCGCACTCGAGCACCATTTGCAGGGTGTGCGCTTGGAATTTTTCCTTCAGCTCCTTGAGTGAAAATGTCGTCGGCTGCTCGCAGCTCTCCCCGGCAATTTCTAGCGTCCATTTTTCGGGATCGAGGATCTCCGGCGTGGGTGCGAGACCATTGTTGCGGATGAAGAGATGCTTCGCCGGCGTGATGGCATCGTCGAGCAAGTGTGCGGGCGTTTCCGCCACCAACGGTCGGTCGTTCATGACCATGAGACCTTGTTTGCCTCCGATTTGAAGTGGCTCGGTGGGTTGCGCGAGCGCGACTGGGATCAAACCCAAGGTGAGCTTGTCGCCGAAGACGATTTGCGCGCCCACGGCGGTGGACATGGAGACCAGCCCGAGCCGGCCGAGAAAGCCCCGCCGGCTGACGGAATCTGCGCGGCGGTCCCCGAGGAGTTCCTCCGCTCGCCGGGCACCTGCGTAGTCGCGTTGGGGAAGGCCGGCCGGCCGAGTGGATTTTTTGGGCTTGGAGTTCATAAATTGCCTTTCGTGAGGGCCGCCCACGGGCGATGGACCGTCGAGGGATCGCGGCTTATCCGGGTGGTCTCTTGGGTTTTAGAAGGTCTCGATGTAGTCGAATACGGCAAGCTCGGCGTGGTGGCGGCTGACTGGAATGGCCTGAGCTACTTCGGTATCGGACTTTAGGGTACTCCCCACTGATTCCAACGCTGCGTAGTCGGAGCAATGGCGAGCGCGGTTCAGGCTGCGTTCGCTGCCAGCAGAGCTTGGGGCCGCGATGTTATCCTCGGCCACGTACTCCAGGCCGCGATCCGAGTGATCGCCAGAGCCCCGGTGGCCGCCGCCAATATTTTAAAGCGTCGAGCCACGCCGCCAGCACGAGCGTGCCGCCAACAGAATTAGCCCGGAACCTCTTTTGGGCGTTCGTTAGCCGCTTCGCTCCTGGTTTCGCTTTGGCGACAAAACCTTTTGCCGGCCCATTCGCATAGTGTCCGGCCTCGCAGTCCGCGCGCAGAGAGGCGGAGGAGTCGAGGCAAGGAAATGAGCAGCCGTGTAGCTTCGGCCAGCGTGGGTGAGGCGAAAAAATCTTCGCGGTCCGCGGTCGAGGCGACAAAAGCGGATGCGAGGCAGCCGCGGCGCGCCGCGTCGGTGGGCACCGAGGCTATGCGGGAAGACTGAGCGGATCGGGCGGATCGTCGTCGAGGGCGGCGGGATATTTCGACGGCGGGCCGTTCCAGGGCAGCCGAGCGGCAGGGGGCGTGGCTTCGCGGCGGTGGCGTGAGTGGTGATCGCGCGCAGATGGGCGAAGAGGTTCACGCGCTGGAGCACGTGCCGGCATTCGGCGGGGAAGCTCACGACTACTTCCGGGAGCTGAGCCAAAGCGCCGGTGTTCTGCGCTGGACCGGCATGGAGATCGAGGTGCATCTGGTGCCCACGGTGAACTATCCACCGAAGCTGCGTAAGATCATCGACCGCGTGCTGCACGATCTGAACCAAAGCGATCTGACGCTCCCGGATGGCAGCGGCCGCAAATTGCATCGGCGACTCACCCGCAAGGAACAGATCGAAGTGCGCGTGCGCGACTCCGACGAGAGTTAAAGAACCGGCGGCACCCCATCCCCACCTCTCGGCCCCTCAACGAAACTCACAGGGAAGTGAACCTGATCGTGTGTTTACCAGGATCGAGGTCGTTTACTGAGGTCTGACGTCATCCGCCCGTTCGCTAAGCGAAAGAGCGTCGTCAGCACCCACTACAACACGACGAGCATCATCCGCACCTTGGAGCAAATCCTCGGCCTCCCAGCGATGAACCAGTTCGACGCCAGCGCGACGCCGATGGCGACTGCTTCACGGAAACACCCGACTTCACGCCGTTCACTGCCCTAGCCGCAAATATCCCGCTCGATCGGATGAACCCCGACCCCGTGACGATCGCCGATCCAATCTTGCGCAAGGACGCGGTCGCCTCCGCCCGGATGAATTTTCGCGAAGTGGACAAGGCACCCGAGAATCCGCTCAACCGCATCCTCTGGCGCGCCATGAAAGGCAGCCGCACCCCGTATCCAGAATGGGCGGTCGCACCCGACGGCGACGACGACAGATAAGCAGCCGTGCCGGGATCACTCAGACCGGCCACCGCCGCGTCTGATTTAAAACCGCTTATTTCTTGACCCCGAGGCAGTCAGAAGTTTGCGATTAAACATCGTGAGCCCCGCGACCATTGCCCCAAAAGCTGCAGTTTGGCCAGAATTCCGCACCCGACCGCCCCATTTCCATCGCATGAGTTCCGCGCCCCCCGTCGTCGGCCTCAGCCGAACCCGCTGTCATCTCGAAATCGCTTCATTTGCCACCACCTAACGCCCATGCCGCCATGCCCCTCCCCTTAAACTCCTCCCCCTCGCCAATCCAGTTTCCTAGCAATAATGATAATAGGAACACTCCGGGCTTGCACCCCCGCGGCGCGAGCCGCCTGACACCGTCACCCAACTCCCCCAACCTACCCATGCGCCTGATCCCGCTCCTACTCTGCGCCTTCCTTGCCGGCCCGCTGGCCGCCCAGACCTCCGCCCGCACCGGCGTTGTCACCGGGCAGGTCATCAACCAGAACACCGGTTACGTCCTGACCAGTGCTTTCGTGGGCACCGCGGGCTCGTTGATGATGGAGGCCACGGACAACAACGGAATGTACCGCCTCGTGCTGCCCGAAGGGCCGCAGACCATCGTCGTCAGCTACTCCGGCTTGGATGAACAGCGCTTCGGCGTCGAGCTGAAGGCGGGCCAAGAGGTACGCCGCGACGTCGCGCTGACCTCCGCGCTCTACAAGATGGACAAGTTCGTCGTGAAATCGATCCGCGAGGGCCAAGCCGCGGCGATCAACGAAGAGCGGTCCGCGGCGAACGTGAAGACAGTCGCGGCGATCGATGCCTTCGGCAACCCGGGCGCGGCGGTCGGCGAGCTGATTATGCGCCTCGCCGGCATCTCGGTCGATGGCTCGGGCGGCAAAGTCGATGCCATCTACGTGCGCGGAATGGCCCAGGACTTCTCCTCCCTGCTGATGGACGGCAACCAAATTGCGGTGTCTGGCGGCTCCTCGGTGAGCTTGAGCAACGTCTACTTCGGCCAGGTGAGCTCCGGTAGCGTCGCCTCGTTGGAGGTGATCAAGGCCCCGACGCCGGATATGGACGGTAACGCGATCTCCGGCTACCTGAACCTCCGCACCAAGCGTGCGTTCGACCGAGCGCCGGGCCGGGTCATTACCCTCACGGCCGGCTACTCCTACATCAAGGATTACCAGCACAGTAGCGTGCCCTTCAGTACGCCGTTCGAACCCTCGCTGATCGACGTCAATTACTCGGATGTGCTGAGCGCCTTCGGCGGGAAGAACAACCTGGGCATCAGCGCGACCTTCAACCGCACCATTACTAACAACGTGATCAACGAGATCGGCCACCGCACGGCAGCCGGCAACAGCGACGCCTACTGGGTGCCGCCGGAGCTCTCGCGAGCTCCCGTCAGTGAGCCGCTGCTGCGGGCCGCGGGCGCCGGCCAATGGGGCAACCTCGGCACCCAGACCCCCTCCAACAACACCGCGATCTCCATCGATTACAAGATTAGCGACCGTTCCTCGGTGTACTTTAAGAACACCCTCAACCTGATCCAGCGGCGGAGCGGCTCCAACAACGCCTACTTCCGCTGGCTGGCCACCGCGCCGCGCGCCGCTTCCAGCTTCAAGCCCGGTTCGAACTTCAACGTGGTGAGCATCGCCGACGGGGCCGGCACGATCGACACCCAGTCGGTGCTCTACCTCCGCGAGACCCGCGCCTCCACCTGGGCAGCCGGCTGGGAGACCAAGCTCTGGGACGGCAGCGGCCTGCTGAAGGTCGACGCTAATTTCTCGAAGAACATGACCCACTACCCGAAACTGCACCAGCTGGGCGCCCGCCTGCGGGGCGTTTCTTGGGTGCTGGACCGGGAGGACGGCGGCCTGATGCCGCGGATCACCCAGAGCGGCGGCGCCGACTGGAGCAACCCGATCAATTACATCATCCGGCCCGATGCCCAGCTGATCAATTACCAGGCTCCGGCGGAACGTAGCGGCGCCAACGCTGACCTGCAGCGGACCTTCGCCACGCGCTTCCCGCTGATGCTCAAGACGGGCATCAAGCAGGCCAACTTCAAGCAGCAGCAGCTGCGCGATCTCGTCTACTATACCTACGCTGGCCGCCCCACCACGCCCGAGAACGGCGGCCTCACGCCCTTCCTCGGCTACAATATGCAGGTTTCCGAGGGCAAGTACGGCCCCTTCCCCTTCGTACAGCTCGCGGAGACCGGCAACCCCGGCGACCCGTTCGCCAACCGCGCGAACTGGACCCAGTCGCCGGTGGACGTCTGGAACACCGTGTACCAGTCGCTGGCCAACGATGCGGCCTTCGATAGCAGCGTGAACGCCGCCTACGTGATGGGCGACGCGAGGTTCGGCCTGCTCCGGGTACTGACCGGCCTGCGTTGGGAGGAGACCCGTTCAAGCGGCTCAAACTACCTCCGCATCTCCAACGCGAACAACAACGCCAACGCGACCCTCACCGCCGAGCAGAACGCGGCGCGCGCCCGGGACAATTTCAGCAAGTGGACCACGCAGGGCACGAAGTACGATCATATATTCCCGGGCCTGCACCTCGTCTATTCGATGACCCGCAACACCCAGGTGCGCGCGAGCTACAACGCCACGATCACCCGGCCGAGCCCGACGAATCTACTCCCCGCGATCGTGCCGAACGAGCTCAGCCAAACCCTGTCCTCGGGCAACCCGGCGCTAAAGCCCTACACTTCCGACAACTACGAGCTCTCCTTCTCGCACTTCCTGGGGGGGATCGGCCAGATCTCGGCCGGTGGTTTCTACAAGGACATCAGCAATTACTTCCGCTCGATCCGCTCGGTCGTGCCCGAGGGCCCGAACAACGGCTACGCCGGCGACTACGCGGGCTGGCAGCTCTCGCGGAACGAGAACGTGGGCAGCGCCTGGATCAAGGGCCTCGAGTTCAACTACAGCCAGCAGTACACGATGCTGCCCGGCATCTGGCGCGGCCTCGGCTTCTTCGCCAACTACACCTACCTGAAGACGTACGGTGACTACGGCGCGGCCACCGGCAGCACCAGCCGCCTCCCCCTGCTCACGCCGCACACGTTTAACACCGGCTTCTCCTTCATCTACAACGGCCTCGTGGTGCGCCTGATGGGCAACTACCGCGGCGAATTCTTCCGTTCGACCGTGGCCGGTCTGCCGACCCGCGCGGCGGCCTATGACACCTACCAGCACAGCCGCACACTGATCGACCTGAAGTTCCAGTACGCCTTCAACCAGAAGTATGTGCTCAACGTCGACCTCTACAACCTGACGAACGACTACACGAACAACGACTACGTGCACGTCTACAACCGGGAGATGTTCACCTACGCCGCCGGCTCCGGTTCCGCGGTCCGACTCGGGCTCACCACGCGGTTCTGAGTCCCAGTTACCCGCCGGTCGGCGCGACCTCAACCAAGCTCAGCGCGCCACCCGCCGGCTGGCCATTCCCGCCTCGTAGCGGTCGACCCACCCGCGGTGCCAGGCGCGGTAGTCGCTCGCCTCGAGGTAGTCGCGCGCCTGGACCATCAGGCCCAAGTAGGCGTGAAGGGTGTGCCTCTTTTCCTTCATTTGCACCAACTGGCGCGGTGAGCCCTTGCGCGATTACCACACCATCTTCCAGCTGATCGCCAAGCCAACGACGGCCAAGGGACTGACCGTCCGCTGCCGCTGAGATCGCCGCACGTGTACGATCGCGCGGAAAGTCACCGAGGTTAGGAGATAGCTGCTCGAAACATCACGCCGATGCGATTCCATGGTGGTGAAACGACATCATTCATCCTGATGGCGCTGCTGAGTTGTGCGGGTTAATTACTGACGCTTCCTAGGGGCCGATGGCGCGATTCAAGAGGTTGCGGGTGATTTGTTGGACGCGCGCATCCGGCCCGTTGGGCCGCGACCAATGGGACCACGGAACCATATGGCCGGGCGGCGATGCGAGGCCCTGCGTCCAAAAGATCGTCGCCGCATTAAAAACGAAATTATTTTTTGGCCCGGGGAAAATCGTCGCAGCGTAGCGACTGGGAGTGACGCCGCTTGCCCAGACTAAACCCTCGGCGACCACTTCGAGCCCAGGTAGTTTTGCGGGGGCGCCGTGGTGTTCCCAGCCGACCAAGCCGGGAATGTGATCCCCTTTTTTCATTCCGGTCCCGGCAAAGATCCAGTGGTCGGGTTGGGTGCAGGTCCAGTCTCCGCCCCCGTTGAAGGGAACCACGGTGCGGGCGCCGATGATCGCGCTTTCGTCAGGACCGGCCCGCTGGTAGTCATTCGAAAAGACGGCGCGCACCTTCTCAATTTCAGAGTCGGTGACTCCCGCGAAGTGGCCGACGCGCTCGATGGTGCGGCGGGGGCGACCGTCGGCCGAAGCGGCGAAAGGGCTGACCACGAAGACGGAATTGCCGCACAACCATAAGACATTCACGCCAGCGGCGATGGCTTGTTCGACGGCGGTGTATTGCGCGGGGTCCCAGTACTCGTCGTGCCCCACACTGAGGAACGCCTTGGCCCGGGTGAGTTGCGTCGCGTCGAGGCAGTCGCTGTTGGAGCAGTAGGTGACGTCGTAACCGTATTGCTCTAGCCAATACGCGAGGGGAAACTCGAAGCAGAGCCACTCACCGGAGCCGAGTGACTGGGGGTTTTCGTAAATCTGCGCATATTTTCCGTAGGGGCGATCGAAGCTGACGGCGACGCCGCGGACTTGGGAGCCGCGCGGGTCAGTGTAGAGCGAGGTATTTTCGGGCCATTTGTTGTAGGCTTGCCACGTGTTATCGCTGCACTGGAGGAGGAGATCGGCGCGGCGGAGGTCGCGCACGATGAAGACGATGTAGTTTTGCCAGTAGGGTTGGCCTGCGGTGGCGGGTAGCGTGGTGAGCCGGCCGAGGTAGACGCCACTGGGCCAGTCGGTGGGGATTTTCAGGGTTGTCGTTCGGTTCCAAGTGCAGGCCACAAGCCGCTTGGCGCCGGGGGTGGGGATCAGCTGGGGCTGGCCGTCGAAAGGCCCGAGGGTGGTCAGCAGACGAGCGCCACAACCCCCGTAGTAGCCGGTGCGAAAAATTTCTAATTTGAAACGGGCCGCGGGTGCGGTGCTGACGAAGATGTCGAGTGATTCTCCGGCGAGGACGGATTGTTTCGAGCAGTAGCCCTCAACCTCGGGAGCGCGCACACTCTGGGCCTTGCTGAGGCGGACGCGGTTGAGTTGCCAGTCGGTGGTGCCGGGGCGGCGATTTTCATCGGCGATGAGCGAAGAGCGTTGGGGAGAGCTGGCGGCGTGGCTGGCGGTAAACCCACTGGCGAGGGCGGTGGCCGCGGCGGTTTTGATAAATTGGCGGCGGTCGAGATCGCGAGGGTCGGGCGAATGCATAGCGCGGGAAGGGAAAGGGGACGAGGAAGGAGCGGCGGACGGGTAGCGGGGGAAAAGGGAACAGTGGCGGCGGACCTCGCGGAAAGCTGCAGAAGGAGAAGTCGCGCGGCGAGCTGAGAATAGCTGGGAGGTATGCTGGTGCTGGATTGCTGAAGATTTTGACCGCGGATGACGCGGATGGCCCGGATGAGGGATTTTTGATCCGTGTCTTCCTGAAATCCGTGGGAACCAGCCGAACGGGTCACAGCCCACCGCAACCCACGCGTCCTCGATGAACGCCCACTTCAGCCAGCGGTTGCAAAACGGCAGCATGCGGCCGTGCGCGATCTTGCCGCCGGAGGCGTGCGTCGTCGGGACGAGCCCCGCATAGGCACAAAGTTTATCGGTGCGCGTGAAGCGCTCGATCTGCTCGATCTCCATCGGCGACGACGGGGGCCAGATTCTTGCCCACGCCCGGCAGGGTCTGCAGCCGCACGGCGAGCGGGTTCTCGGTGTTGTCCGCGGCGATGATTTTTTCCAACGCGCCCACCTGTGTTTGGAGCAGGGCGTGGATCGCAAAATCGTCGTCGCGCAACGTGCGGTCGGCCGGTGGCAGCGGCGCGCGCTTCATCCACGCTTTCCCTTCGTTACTGAAAATATCCTTCACGGCGGGACGCTCGAGGAGCGGGTGGCGGTCGATCACGCAGTGGATGCGGTTGCGGATCATCGTGCGCACGCGCGCGAGCCAGAGGCGTTGGCGCACGACGTTTTTGCGTTGGCGCACGTCGCGTGACGGCACGTGGACGCGCGCCACGAAGTCGCCGCGCAGGAGCGTGGCGAGGGCTTTCGCGTCGATGCGGTCGTTCTTGATCTGGGCGTCCGCGATGATGCGGTTCTTCGCCGGGTGCGAGCGCACGACCTTGGCAACGCCGGCCGTGTCCTCGAGCAGGTCGTAGAGCACGCCCCAGTTCCAGCAGGCCTCGACGACGACTTCGCTGGGCGCGCCGAGTTTCTTAAAGTAGGCGGCAAAAGCCGCGGGGACGTTGCCGTCGATCCGCGCTTCGTGGAGCTTCTGGCCCTGCGCGTCGAGCGTGCAGGCCACCGAGTAACGTTTGTGATAATCGATTCCAGTTTAGATCATGGCGGTAAAGTCGGACACCGCGCGGCGCGCGTGGCCCTTCTTTAGCTGCTCACGTTACTGACCCCGTCCGACTTCGCCGTGCGACCTCTCCGCCCCGTGACCACACCGTCTCAGAACTTAAAATCGTTGCGCCAAGCCCACGAACGCGGCTCCGCAGTATAGTACTGGCCGCGCGTCTCGCCGTACAGGGTACCACTGAAGGGCTGCGGGAGCACTTGATAGGTATTCAGCACATTCGCGACGTTGATCTGGGTGGTCCACGTCACGCGACGAAACTTATAGGAATAAGCGAGCCACGCAGTCGTCGTCGTCAGATCCGGTCGCCCATAGATGAGGCCGCGATCCGTGTAGAGCCAGCGTCCGGGCACGTTGACCACCGGCATCTCTGCCGCCGACGCATTATCTGTGCTTTTCTTCACTCCGAGAGCCCCCGCCTTATTAATCACGTAGGTCTCGATCGGCCAGCGGACCACTTGGTTAGCTTGTTGCAAGCGCAGTGAAACGAGCCCGCCGACGCGCACCCCTTTGAGCCAACCGTCGGAGAAATTATAACTGTTGGTAAAACTGACGGTGTAGCGGGGCACCCCGAGATTACGCATGCCGGCGCGACTCGCGATGTACATCCCGCGGTAGCCGAGCGGATCATCCCACGCGAGTTTATTGGCGGTCACAGGCAGACCCGTGCGCCCGGTGCCCACGTTCCCGTGCACTTTATCAGTCGTGACCGCGAAAATATCGCCGCGATTGGTGATGGCGCCGTTCACCGGATTGAGAATCGCGCGGTAATTCCCGCTGGCATCTCCGTTATTCAAAATCCCCACCGTGAGTTGCTGCAGCGGCGTCGTGGCGGCGTTATCCCCGGGGTTAATTTTCACAAGGTACGGCGCGCCATCCGCCCACGTCACGCCCCCGCGGGCATCGGTATAAAACTCGTCGTTGTAATAAATCGGATACGTCAGGTCGGTCCCGGTGCGGCCCTGCTGGAATCCAGCGGTCAGGCGCATCATCCAATGGCGGGTCGGCGAGCCATCGAGACTGATTTCGTGGCCATCCGATCGCCGGTCGATGTTCGACCAACTACCGCGACCCGCGACATTACCGTTGAGCCCGGACGGATTGATACTTCCACCGATTCCGAGATTGAGAAATTCATTCTTCGCGGTGGTCGCGTAATGCGAAACTGAAATATGGATACGATCATTGAGCAACGAGCCTTTAAAGCCGAACTCGACGCCAGTATTTTCCGCATCCTTGAGCGGCTCACCGAGCGGATCGGGGAACATGTTAACCGCGGGATTCTGCGCGACCGAGAAATTTACAAATGCCCGCCACGATCCATAAGCCCGGGCCGTTAGGCCCGTATTGTAGGAAATTTTATCCGAGGCCACTTCGAGCGGATTGAGGCGGGCAGCCGTAAACTGACGCTTGGCGCTGTGATCGGCGCGCAGGCTAAACATCGAGGTGAGGCGACCATCGAACCAGTCGTTATACATCGTTCCGAACGCACCGCGGTTCCACTTGAAATACCGGCCCCAGTTGCCGCGGTTGGTGGTGATCGCGTTGGTGGGCAGCCCCCACGGGTTGGCCGCGCTGGCCGGTACGTAAAATTCGGGAGCCGTATCTTGGGAGACCCAATTGCGGCCGGCGTAACTAAAACGGGTGACGTCGGATTCCGGGCGGAAATACCGCGTGGGGCTGGCGGCATTGAAGAGAATCGTATTCGGCATGGGGAACCGGTAAAGGTTCGCCGCGGAGGTCGTCGTGAGCAGCGCGCCGTTGGCGTCCGCCTCGTAGAAATCGGCGTACCATTCGTGTTGCACGGAGGCCGCATAGTCGACGCCCGGAACGAAGGTCGAGCGGATGCGCCCGCCCCACAGGCTCCATTCCAGAGCACCGGCCGCCCGGAACGAGTGGTAGCGTTGAGAAACATTATAGAGCCGGGGCGCCTGCATCACCACCGTCCAATCGTCGGTGGTGACCGCGTTGTTGTTGATATCGGTCAGTCGGTAACCCGCGGGGTAGAGCGTGGCGCCGCGGTTGTAATCCATATCGCGCTGTTCATCGCGGTACATGTATTTGACGAGAGTCGAAAACGCGCGCGTCCAGCGGGATTCGAAGCTTGATCCGAAGGTTTTGGTCAGCGGGGTCCACTCTTTTTGCACGAGCCATGAGCTGACATTGCGCAGGTTGAGTTGGCCGTTGAGGATTGAGGCGGCGGCGTTGGTACCGTTCGCGGTGGTCTCGCCGAGGAAGTCCCGCAGGCCCAGCGTGGGCACAGCCTTGTTGTAACCGATGTGGCGGTTGATGACCTCTGGCGGCGGTACCCAGCCACTGCCGACACGGGCCGCGTTGTAGGCAAAACTCGGCGTGATGCCAGCGTAGTTATTCTCGTGGGTCTGTTCGTACCAGAAACGCAGGGTCGAACGCGGGAGTTGCAGGGCCACCTGCAGGTAGCCTCCGCCAGCCTTCCGGAAAACATTGTCCCGCCAATAATGGGTCTCCGCGAGGAAGCTGGCGCCGCGAACCGCGATGCGCGGCAACCACGCGCGCCCTGTGGAAAAACTCTGATTAAAATCCGCCTCACCGCGCTGCGACCCGAATGAATCTGTGCGCAGCGAAAAGCTCAGGCTCGCCTTGGTATCGAAGCGCGCTTGCTTGGAAACGGCGGTAATGATGCCGCCGCCCCCCGCGTCTTGATAAAGCAGCGCGTTCGGTCCGCGCAAAATTTCAATACGCTCTGTGGAAAAAGCATCCGAGCTGCTGGTTCCAGTAAGACCGATCATCCCATCGCGCCGGATCCCACCGGTGCCGAGGCCACGCAACTTGATTTCGGCATTCGCTTGGCGTGACCCTGGCTCGCTCCCAAAGGCAGCGTCGGGGTTTTGATTCGATGCGAAGCCCGCGCTCATTCCGAAGTTTTCCACGAGCGCTGACATATCCCCGTTCAGATTAAGATCGCGCATGAAAGCTTCCGTAATCACCTCCGAAGTCACCGGTAACATCGCGATGTCCTGATTCAGCAGCGTGACCGAAGATGAACGGTTGGCTCCATACCCGTCGTTACGCGCGTCAACGACTTCAAATGGACTCAGGGCAATCGCCTCGCTCCCCTCTTTGGCGCCCTTCGCGGCCGGAGCCGGAGCCGTGGCCGCGGCTGCGGGCCAGAGCAGGCCGTGCAGCGCGAGGAAGATTGCGGAGGCATAGTTAGCACGAAGACGTCGGCTGATGCCACGAAGGGAACGAATGCGGAATAATGCTGATTTCATGAATGGGGAGGGGGTTGAGGGTGAAGCGCTTAACGAGGGGACGGCTTCTGGCGACAGGGTCGCGGGGTGGTCGGACGCTTCCAGCCGCTGCCCTGAAAGTAAACTGGATTTTCAGGGGGATCGGATTCGGGCGGGGTTTTCCGCAGAATGAGCAGGATCTTAGCTCACAACGTGAATGCGCTGATTCGAATCGAGCGGTAGATCTCTTCGATGTTGGCCGACACCCGACACCTGACACCCGAAAATCAAAAGCTGAACGACTTCAGTGGTCGATGGGACGCCGGAAGGTTTCGCGTTTTTACCGTCCGCGGTCGGCAGGGACAAGCTGGCGGAAAACACCGCTCCCGCGGCAAACTCCAGCCGTCCATCTTTCGAGCGGGACACGGTGCGGGCCGGACATCGATCGTCGCGGTCCATCTTTTCTTGGGGTGAGCGAGGCAAGCGATGGTAGCTAATGACTCCCGAAAAAGTGAGTTCCTCCCTCGTTTAGCTCACGTATTTTCCCAGGAAACATCCTCTTTGAAATTCTCCTATGCGACCCCGGATTACCGCACGCGGCGATGCGCGGCTGCGAGATTGCCTTGGCGCTTGCCTCGCGGGGGCCTCGCAACACGGTTTCAGTCGTGGTTCGCAATCACGTTTTCCGCGCAGGTCGGCTTTGGTTCGTGGCGCTGCTGGTCAGTCCGTTGATTCTATCCGCCCAAACGGCGTCTCCCTTTATCAGCGGTGCCTGGTGCGGGAACGTGACTCCGACCAGTGCCTCGGTCGCCATCCGGCTGAATGCCCCCGGCCTCCGCGTGCGCTTGCGGGTGAGCCCTCAGAGCGGGTTATCGCCCGCAGTGTTTTCGCCGGTGCTAACCACGGTCGCCGAGTCAGGAAACACGGTGAAACTCGACGCCGCGGGCCTCCAGCCATCGTCGGACTACGGCTACGAAATTGAGGTGGACGGAGTGGTGCGCACGGACACGCTGGCGCGCGGAAAATTCCGCACGTTTCCGCAGGGCGCCGGTTCGTTTCGCTTGGCCTTCTCTTCCTGTGGCGATTCCCTTGACCCCGATCAAGGGGCCTATGAGGCCATCCTCGCCGAGCAGCCGCTGCTCTTCGTGCACCTGGGGGACTTTCATTACAAAGATAAGAACACGACTGTCGCTGAGGATTACCGTTGCAATTACGACGAGGCTCTCAACAGCCGCAATTCAGGTGCGCTCTACCGCGGTGTTCCGCTGGCCTACATGTGGGACGATCACGATTTCACGGGAGACGATAGCAACGGTACCGCCATCGGTGCCGCCACGGTGCGCAGCGTGTATCGCGACACGGTACCGCACTACCCAATCACCGTCGCGGGCGGCACGATCGCGCAAGCTTTCACTGTCGGCCGGGCGCGGGTGATCATGACGGATTTGCACAGCGCGGCCTCCCTGGCAGCTTCGGCCGAGTCGGCGACCAAATCGCGCCTCGGAGCCACCCAGAAAGCGTGGTTCAAGCAAGCGTTGCTCGCGGCGCGCGACGCCGCGTTTCCGTTGATTATTTGGGTCAGCACGTCGCCTTGGATCGGAGCGGCCCAATTGGGCGTTGATTCGTGGGCGGGGTTTTCGACCGAACGCGCCGAGCTCGCAAATTTCCTCCGAGATAACCGGATCAAGAATCTGTTGATACTCTCCGGCGACATGCATGCCCTCGCGTATGACGACGGCAGAAACTCCGACTACGCCGTCGGGGGCGGCGCGCCTCTCGTGGTCCTCCACGCCGCCCCGCTCACGCGCCTAGGCGGGCCCAAAGGCGGACCCTATGCGGCGGGTCCGCTCATCGGGATTCAGCAATACGGGTTGCTCGATGTGACCGACACCGGTGGTCCGTCGGTGCACGTGCGCTACAGCGGCAAGCGGGTCGGCGAAGGGACCAAGCTGTCGTTTCAATTTATCGCTTCCACGGCCGGCATCGTCGCGGACAGCATCGGCACCGGGTGACTTTCCGCTGCCGCGAGCGGAGCCGATCGCGCTTTCGTGAATGTCTCGACTCGCGGTCGAGTCGCGACCGCAGGTGACGCCCTCATCGTGGGATTTGTCGTCGGTGGCACCGCGCCCCGTACGATCTTGGCGCGCGCTGTCGGGCCTTCGCTGGCCGTTTTTGGCATCATGGATGCGTTGTCCAGACCCATGCTCACGCTCCATCGCGGCAACATCGTCATCGCGAGTAACGATGACTGGACGCTCACCGACGCGGCGCGGTTGTTTACGGCCTTCGAACGGGTCGGGGCTTTTCGCCTGCTCGGTGGTGCCAATCCGGATGCAGCCCTCCTGACGACGCTGGCTCCCGGTGCCTATACGCTGCAGGTCACCGGGGGCGGTGGCGCGGTGGGCACCGTCCTCCTTGAAGCCTACGACGTACCGTAGGCTCGGGCTACGCTTCTCGCAAAAAACGTCCGAAATCAACGGTCTCTTAGCAGGTGACTTTCGCTCTGAAAATGGCCGGATTTTTCTGCCTTAATGCGACTGGGTAATTCTCGCCGCCCCGTCCTCCGGCCCGCCAACGCGGCGGCCCGGCCGGGGCCTTCTTCCGAGCCGAGCACGCCGAATCTGCCTTTTTTGGCTCGGCGGGCGTGCTCCTCTCTCACAGCTTCCGCCCCGTGACGTGGCAAATAGCAGCCGTTTTTATTCTCATCCTCGCGGCCTTGATCATGTTTGTGCGGGAAAAGACATCCCCCGACCTCATCGCACTCGGGGTGCTCGTTATCATCGCCGCCTTGGGCCTAGTGCCCACCGGCGATGTGCTCGCGGTTTTTGGCAATCCCGCCCCCATCACCGTCGCCGCAATGTTCGTGCTCAGCGCCGCCCTCGTGCGCTGCGGCGCCCTCGACGGCCTCTCCGCTGGACTCGACCACGCCGCGCATTTTTCCTACCGGTCCGTGATTTTTCTGCTGGTTGTGCTGGTGGCCTTCGTCTCGGCCTGGATTAACAACACCCCGGTCGTCGTCGTCTTTGTCCCCGTCGTGATCACGCTCGCCCGTCGCATGTCGCTGCCGGCGTCCAAGTTTCTGATCCCGCTCTCCTATGCCGCCGTGCTCGGCGGCACCTGCACCCTCATCGGCACCAGCACTAACCTCGTCGTCAACGGCATCCTCGCCCAGCGCGGCATCCCGGAAATGGGTATGTTCGAACTCACGTGGATCGGCGTGCCCGCCACGCTCGTCGGCGCGGTTTACCTCGCTCTAGCTGGTGGCCGCCTGTTGCCCGCGCGGGAGAACCTCACCTCGATCCTCTCGGACGAAGAGCGCCGCGAGTACTTCACCGAGGCCTTCGTGCCGCCAGACTCCCGGCTCATCGGCAAAAGCCTGCGTGCGGCCGGCCTCGTTCGCAGTCGCGGTTTCCGGGTCATCGAAGTCGTCCGCGACGGGGTCAGCCTGCACATCGAACCCACGCTAACTCCCCTTGCGGCCGGCGATCGTCTGATCCTCGCCTGCCGACCCTCTGACATCGCGCGCGTTCGGGCCATGCCCGGATTCGACTTCACTGCGGAAGCCGGACTAGAGCAAATCTCGGCCCACGAGGGCGTCATCTTCGAGGGCGCCATCGCTCCGCACGCCGACATTATCGGCCAAAGCATCGGTGAACTGCGCTTCCGCCAGCGCTTCCGCGTGATCGTCCTCGCCCTCCACCGTAGCGGCGAAAGCGTGCGCGACAAACTCGAGACCCTGCCGCTGCGCGCCGGCGACATTCTCCTCATGATGGGCACCGAGCCGGCAGCCGACGCCTTGCGCCGGGGCCGGGACCTGATGCTCTTTAACAGTCCGCCGCTCCCCTCGCGGTCGTTGCATCGCCGGTTGCCGATCGTGCTCGCCACGATTGTCGCCGTGGTGCTCGGCGAGACGTTCGACTGGCTCCCGATTGAGATCGGGGCGATCGGCGGCGCGGTGCTGGTTTGTCTCACCGGCTGCCTCAAGCCCAAAGAGGCCTACGAATCGATCGAGTGGCCACTGCTGTTCGTGATCTTCGGTATGCTCGCTCTCGGCGCCGCGATGCAAGCCACCGGTGCCGCTGCGTGGTTGGCCCATCATCTCGTCGCTGGCATCGATCATTTCGTCACCGGCCCGCACAAGGCCCTCGTACTCCTCGCGGGCCTTTACCTCGGCACCGTGGTGCTCACCGAGCTCCTCTCGAACAACGCCGTCGCCGCGCTCATGGTGCCCATCGCCCTCTCAATCGCCACCGCCGCCGAACTGGACGCGCGGCCGCTTATCATCGCAGTGACGTTTGCTGCCAGCGCGGCGTTCGCCACGCCCATCGGCTACCAGACCAACACCTACGTCTACGGCATCGGCGGCTACCGCTTCGCGGACTTCGTTAAAATCGGCGTGCCGTTGAACGCCCTCTGCTTCGTTGTAGCGATGGTGGTGATACCGCTAGTCTGGCCGTTCCGCTGAGCCGCGCTCCGCGGGCGCGCCGCGGGCATTGACACGCGGCGAGCGGTCGCGGCACGCTCGTGGCTCATTTTTCGCAGCCGTCACGTCACGCCCGCCGCACACATGCCACAAATCATCGCTGTCCTCGACTTTGGCTCTCAACTCACGCAGGTCATCGCGCGCCGCATCCGCGAGTGCCAAGTCTACTCGAAGATCTATCACTACTCGACCCCGGCGGCGAAGCTCCGCGAGGACGGCGTGGTCGGCATCATCCTCTCGGGCGGTCCCCAGAGCGTTTACGCGAAAACGGCGCCCCACCCGGATAAGGAGATTTTCACCCTCGGCGTCCCCATGCTCGGTATCTGCTACGGGGTGCAACTCATGGGGCACCACCTCGGCGGCCACGTGGCGCACAGCAAGGCGCGCGAATACGGCCACGGTCAGCTCACCATCAAGAGGGCCGGTAAACTCTTCGCCGGGCTCCCGAAGAAGCTGCGCATCTGGAATTCCCACGGCGACAAACTGGAAAAACTTCCGCCTGGCTTCGTCGCAACTGCAGTTTCCGAAAATTCGCCGTATGCGGGTATCGAGGACAAGCGGCGCGGGTTCTACGGCATCCAGTTTCACCCGGAAGTGTTTCACACCGAGCGCGGCGGCGAAATGATCCGCAACTTCCTCGTCGGCATCTGCGGCGCGAAACAGGATTGGACCACCCAAGATTTTATCGCGCAGTCTGTCGCCACGATCCGTGATCAGGTCGGCAAGGGTCGCGTGCTCCTCGGTCTCTCCGGCGGCGTCGATTCTTCGGTGGCCGCTGCGCTGTTGCACAAGGCCATCGGCAAGCAGCTCACGTGTGTCTTCGTGGACAATGGTCTCCTCCGCAAGGGCGAGCGTGCGGCGGTCGAAAAACTCTACGGTGATCATTTTAATATCGACCTCCGCGTGGCTGACGCATCGAAGCTTTTCCTCAAGCGCCTCAAGGGTGTCGCGGAGCCCGAGCAGAAGCGGAAGATCATTGGCCGCACCTTCGTCGAAGTGTTCGAGAAGTCGCTGAAGTCGATCAAAGGCAGCGCGGAGTTTCTCGCGCAGGGCACGCTCTATCCGGACGTGATCGAGAGTGTTTCGATCCAGGGCAACCCCGCTGCGCTCATCAAGACTCACCACAATGTCGGCGGCTTGCCCGAGCGCATGAAGCTCAAACTCGTCGAACCCCTGCGCCAGCTCTTCAAGGATGAGGTCCGCCGCGTCGGCGAAGCGCTCGGCCTACCGAAGGAGGTCGTGTGGCGCCAACCGTTCCCCGGTCCCGGTCTCGGCGTACGCGTGATGGGTGACATCACGGCCGACAAACTCGAAATCCTCCGCAACGCCGACTTCGTGCTCCAAGAGGAGATGATGGCGTCGGGTTATTATTGGAAAGTGTGGCAGTCGTTCTGCGTGTTTCTTCCGGTCAAGACGGTTGGCGTGTTCGGCGACGAGCGCACCTATGACTATGTGATCGCGCTGCGGATTGTGGAGAGCACGGATGCCATGACGGCCGATTGGGCCAAGCTCCCCCACGACGTGCTCCAGAAAATCTCGAGTCGCATCACCAATGAGGTCCGCGGCGTCGGCCGCGTCGTCTACGATGTGAGTTCCAAACCGCCCGCGACCATCGAGTGGGAGTAATCTCCGCCGATCGCCGGACTTCCCTCGCGGCCATCCTTTCACCAAGGTCCGCTGCATGATTCCCTGGTGGTTGAGTCCGCTGCGCTTCCTTGCTATGGCTGTGGCCGCGGTCGTTCTGGCCAACGTCGCCCGTGCGGCCGAGCTGCCGATCATCACCAAGGCGAGGGCGCGACTGGGCTCCGAAGCGGCAATCGGCGACGTGAAATCGATTCACTTCGTGGGCACCTTGGTCACCACCGATCCCGCCGATCCGAGCAAGCAGCAGCGGGCGGCGATCGACATTGTTTTTCAGAAGAATGACCAGCAACGGATCACGACGACCTATGATCAAGTGATCGAGACGACGTCGCTGGATGGGTATGACGCCTGGCAGCGAAAGCAGCACCCGACGGACCCGACCACGTGGCAGCAGACGCTCCAAGGAGCGGAACAGATCAAGCGTCTGCGTGCTAACACGTGGGAGAGCCTCGCATTTTTTCGAGGCCTGGAGACCCGGGGCGGGCGCATCGAAGACCAGGGGCCCGTCACGATCGACGGCGTGGCTTGCCAAAAAGTCGCCTTCATCCATGGGGAGACGATCATCTTCTACCGCTATTTCGATCTGGCGACCGGCCGACTGACGTTAACTGAGACCGAGGCGGGTGGCACCTTGCGCGAGCAGGGCGAGGTGATCGCCGCCGGCCTCCGGTTTCCCAAGAGCTTGGTGACCACTACGAGAAATCCAGCCGGTAAGGTTCAGACCGTAACGATCACCGTCGAAAAAATCACCGTCAACGAGGTCTTCCCCGCGTCATTTTTCGCGGTGCCGATCCGCTCTCTCCGGGAGTGATCGCCGTCGTGGCCGCCCTTGGGTTCGGTGAACAAGCGGCAACAAGCCGTAACGGACTCGACGCCGGGGCAATCATGCGGCTAGCGTTTTCGTTCATGCGCACGCTCCATCATGCTTCGAAGACTTTTGCCGACGAACTCGCCGCCTTCTGCCGCGGCTCGATCGTGCCGAAGGACATTTCGGATTCCGTCGCCGCGATCCTTGCCGACGTGCGCGCGCGCGGAGACGAAGCGGTGGGCTATTATGCGGCCAAGTTTGATAGCGCCAAGATTCGGGCCCGCGATTTCCCTGTTAAGTCGTCCGACTTGGCCGCCGCCGCGGACCGCCTCCCTCCGGCCGACCGCCGTGCTATTTTGGCCGCGCGTGACAGCCTCCTTGATTTTAACCGCCGGAGCCTTCCGAAAAATTGGACGGCGAAAAACAAACACGGTGCGCTCGTGGGCGAGAAGTTCGACCCCATCCGGCGCGTGGGGCTTTACGTCCCCGGCGGTCAGGTGCCGTTGGTGTCGACCGTGTTGATGACGGTGACTCTTGCGAAAATCGCCGGCTGCCCGGAGATCGCGGTCTTCACGCCGAGCAATGCCGATGGCAAGCTTGCCGCTGGCCTGCTCGCTGCGCTGCACCTCTCGGGCATCACGGAAGTGTATTGTTTTGGTGGCGTGCAGGCGATCGGCGCAATGGCCTACGGCACGACGACGATCAACGCTGTCGACAAGATCTATGGTCCCGGCAACGCCTATGTATGCGAGGCCAAGCGCCAAGTTTTCGGTACGGTCGGGGTGGATTCCCTACCGGGTCCGAGCGAGGTGATGATCATTGCCGATGACACCGCCAACGCGTCCTTTGCGGCGGCTGATTTGCTCGCGCAGGCGGAGCACGGTTCCGGTCGGGAGAAAATCTACCTGCTCGCGACTTCGGCTGAAATCATCGAGGCGATCGCCGTGGAGCTCCGCGACCAGTTGCCGCTCATCACGCGGCGGGAAAAAGCGCAGCGCGTACTGGATGCCGGTTTCCTCGCCATCGAGGTCAAGCATCTCGCCCACGCCGCGCAGATTGCGAACACTGTCGCGCCTGAGCACCTCGAACTCCTCGTCACCGATACCGCGGCGAAGAAACTGACCGCCGACATCACGACCGCCGGCGCGATCATGATCGGTAATTTTACCCCGACGGCCCTCGGTGACTTCGTGGCCGGCCCGAGCCACGTGCTGCCCACGGGCCGCGCCGGGCGGTTCTTCAGCGGGCTGCGGGTCGATGATTTTATGCGGCGCACCAGCATCGTTCATTACGATCAGGCGAGTGTGAAAAAAGCGGCGCCGATCGTGGCCGCGTTTGCGGCGATGGAAAAACTCGATGCCCACGGCCGCTCGGTGCGGATTCGGGGGGTGTAGGAGCGGCTTTGCCCTGCGCCCACACCTACGCTGAATCCTCAACCGGGGGCTCACCTGCTCCTCCACTGATGTCTGAACTCACTGCTCTCGCCCTCCCGCACATCGCGAAGCTCCACGCGTATACGCCCGGCCTTCAGCCGACGGATCGAGGCTGGACGAAACTCAACACCAACGAGTGCCCGTATGCGCCGAGCCCGCGGGTAGCCGAAGCGCTGCGCCGCGAGATCGGTGAAGACGGGGCCTCGCTCCGGCTCTATCCCAGCCCGCAGAGTTCGCCGTTGCGCGCGGCCATTGCTTCGCACCATGGCGAAGGCCTCACGGCGGAAAACGTCTGCGTCGGCAATGGCTCCGATGATATTCTCAATTTACTCATCCGAGCTTTTTGCACGCGAGAAGTCGCCGCCGGCTACACGTTGCCCAGCTATTCGCTGTATCCCGTGCTCATCGAGATCCAGGACGGCGCGACTCAGGTGATCGCGTTCGACCGCGCGATGCGCCTCCCTCTCGATCGCATCGCCGCCTCGACCGCGCGGGCGTTTTTTCTGACATCGCCGAACGCCCCGACGGGGGTCGCCTTTGCAAATGCCGACCTCGAGCGGGTGCTGGCGTCGTTTCGTGGCCTGCTGGTCGTCGACGAAGCTTACGCGCCCTTTGCGACGGAAAACGCCGTCCCGCTGCTCGCCCGTTATCCAAACTTGGTGGTCGTCCGCACGCTCTCGAAAGCCTATGCGCTCGCGGGCATCCGGGTGGGCTATGCGCTCGCGCATCCGGAAATCATCGGCCTGCTCGACCGCGTGCGCGACAGCTACAATGTGAACCGCCTCTCCCAGGTGGCTGCGCTCGCGGCGCTCGGCGACACGGCCTACTATTCCGGTGTCGTGGAAAAAATCAAAGCCACCCGGGACCGCTGTATCCGCGATTTCAGCACGCACCGGGGCTGGTTTACCTACGAGTCGCAGGCCAACTTCATTTTCACGGAGCCGAAAAACGCTCGGGGCGAGGCGGGCCCGGCGATTTCGAAGTCGGCTTACGATTTCCTTTTCGCCCATAAAGTCCTCGTGCGCCACTTTCCGAAGCACGCCTTGACCGCCCCATTTCTGCGGATCAGCGTGGGAACCGATGACGAAATGCTCGTCCTCAACGAAACTCTCGACGCATGGCTAAAAACAACAAACGCGTAGCGACTGTCCTCCGTAAAACGGCGGAGACGGACATCGCGCTGACCTTGGCAATCGACGGTCGCGGCCAGTCGGCAATTGCCACCGGCGTGCCCTTCTTCGACCACATGCTCACGCTCTTTGCGAAGCACGGGCTCTTTGACCTGACGGTGAAGGCCAAGGGCGACGTCGAGGTCGACTACCACCACACGGTCGAGGATGTGGGGCTCGTGCTCGGGCAGGCCTTCAAGGAGGCGCTCGGTGACAAGGTCGGGATCAAGCGATACGGTTTTTTTATTCTCCCGATGGACGAATCGCTGGCCCGGATCGTCGTCGATGTCGGTGGTCGCCCGCATTTGGTTTACGAGGCAAACGCCCCGACGATGTTTGTACGCGATTTCAACATTATCCTCGTGAAGGAATTTTGTCGGGCGTTTAGCAATGCCCTCGGGGCGAATCTTCACGTCCAGCTGGTTTACGGCGAAGAGCCGCACCACGTGGCTGAGGCGATCTTCAAGTGCCTCGCCCGTGCCTTGGACATGGCGACGCAGATCGAGCCGCGCGCAGCGGATCAGCTGCCGAGCACGAAGGGGAAAATCTGATGGCCGCATAGGGCGTCTGGCTTGCCGCAGCCCCCGCGCCATCTTGCTACCATGGAGACCCTCACGATCGAACGACCGGCGCAGGACGCGCAGACCGCGTTCAACCTGCGTCGCTGGGCGGAGCTCCTCGCCGATCCCAAGTGGATCAAGGTCGAGGGCCGGGTTGAGACCGACCGGCATGGTCACGTCCTGATGAGCCCACCGCCTGCTGCCAGCCACGGAGGTTATCAGTTTCGCATCGGAGCGATCATCGACCGCCTCCTGCCTGATGGCGAGGTGTTCACGGAATGCCCAATCTCCACTGCCGGTGGCGTGCGCGCTGCCGACGTCGCGTGGGCTTCGCGTGACTGCGTGGATGAGCTTGGTGATGGCACCTGTTTCTCCCGCGCACCCGAGATTTGTGTCGAGGTGCTTTCGCCTGACAACACGGTCGCCGAGATGAGGGACAAGACGGCGCTGTATTTCGATGCCGGTGCCCGCGAGGTGTGGCACTGTTCACTCACGGGCGGGATGACGTTTTTCGCTGCCGGTCAGGCCGAGCCCCTGCGCGGCTCGAAACTCTGTCCGGATTTCCCGGCACTGGTGTTGCGGCGCTGACGGCCAGATGATTGCCGTCATCGATACCGGGATTTGCAACCTGCGCAGCGTCACCAAGGCGCTCGAGGCGGTCGGTGCGACCATTCAGGTGGTCCGCACGCCCGAGGAGATTGTCGCGGCGGACGCGCGGGGCATCGTCTTGCCGGGCGTGGGCGCATTGCGGGATTGTGTGGCTTCGTTGCGGGCCTCGAAACTCGACGCAGCGGTGCGCGACTGGATCGCGGCGGACCGGCCCTTTCTGGGAGTGTGCCTGGGGATGCAGGCGCTGTTCGAGCACTCGGAGGAAGGTAACATCACCGGCCTCGGGATTTTCCCGGGTAAGGTCGTGCGTTTCCAGCGCCCGCCGGAGCTTAAGATCCCGCACATGGGTTGGAACACGATTCGCTTCGTGCAGACGAACTCGCCCCTCGCTGCGAATCTCGCGCCCGACGGCGAGAATTTTTACTTCGTCCACAGCTTTCACTGTGTGCCGGTCGAGCGCTCGCTCGTCTTGGCGGAGTGCGATTATGGCGGGGAGTTTTGTTGCGCGATTGCCCGCGGTCGGGTGTTTGCGACGCAGTTTCACCCCGAAAAGAGCCAGGCGAAGGGCCTGCAGGTTTACCGCAATTTCGCGTCGGTGGTAGCGGCGGGTTAGGCGAGGATTTTCGCACGGGCGGGGTAGCGCGATGGGGAGAAGGAGCAGAGAGCGGGCAGGTAAACGTTGAGGTCGGTGAGCGTGACGTCGAAGCGGGTCCGCATCGTGTTTTCCAACGGAGTTCACCTTCAGGAAAGATTCCAGAAGGGTGAACGGATGGGGGCGGAGGGTCTGATGACACTGATTCGGGGCCGGTGACATGAGGAAATCCCCTGTGATCAGCGCGATTTTTCTGCCTGAGTCTTCCGGCAGTTGCCTGTCGTCATGAGCGGTGAGCGGGCGATGTTGGACCCTAACCATGGCGCGAAGTGTGAGCTGCTTGCGCGGGGTGTGAAGGCGGTCCCTCGGTGGAAGGTCGCGGGGAGGGAGCGTGACGTTTTCTTACCGGCGCGGCGTTTGGGACTGCTTCCTCGGCTGAAATTCTCTCTTCCGGGCAAGTTTTCTTTGCCAGCGGCTCGGAATTAGTTTCGCTCGAAAGATATGGCCACGACTGCATCGCTGAAGATTGACGATAAAGAATACCCCCTGCCGGTGATCATCGGCACCGAGGGTGAAAAAGCGGTGGACACCCGCGCGTTGCGCACGGCTTCGGGCTATGTTTCCTTTGATCAAGGCTACGGTAACACCGGCTCGTGTGAGAGCCGGATCACTTACCTCGACGGCGACAACGGCATCCTCCGTCATCGCGGCTATCCGATCGAGCAACTCGCGCACTTCAGCGATTTTGTCGAGACCGCCTACTTGGTCATTTACGGTGAGCTGCCAAACCCAGCCCAGCGCAAGGAATTCGGTCTCAATCTCCGGAAGAACGCGGTCATCGAGACCCAGATGCAAAAAATTCTGGAAGGGTTTCCGACGAGTGCTTCGCCGATGGCCATGTTGTCCGCGATGGTGAGTGCGCTACCGGCCTATTACCCTCACTTGGCGACGAATAATTTTGAGCAAGATCTCAAACACTTCGATTCGGCTGCGGCCATCGCGATGTCGAAGATCCGCACGATCGTCGCGATGATCTACCGGTACCAGAAAGGTCTGCCGTTCGTGTTTCCCAAGCAGGAACTGCCGTTCTGCGAAAACTTCCTGCACATGCTGTTTTCGGAGCCCTATCAGGATTACGTGCCGGTGCCTGAGGTCGCCAAGGCTCTCAATCTCGTGCTCCTCCTCCATGCCGACCACGAGCAGAACTGCTCCACGTCCACCGTTCGGATGGTCGGCTCCAGCGCTTCAAATCTCTTCACGTCGATTTCTGCGGGCATCTGCGCCTTGGCGGGCCCGTTGCATGGCGGCGCCAACGTGGCGGTGATGCAGATGCTCCAGTCGATCCACGACGAGGGCGACGATGGTTCTCGCTTCATCGCGGCCGCGAAATCCGGCAGCAAGAGCAATCGTCTAATGGGCTTTGGCCACGCTGTTTATCGCAATTTCGATCCGCGCGCGAAGATCATCGGTGAGGCCTGCGACACCGTGCTGACGCGACTCGGCATCGACGATCCTTTGCTGAAGATTGCCAAGAATCTCGAGCAAGCCGCGCTGAAGGATGACTATTTTGTTTCGCGCCGCCTGTATCCAAATGTCGATTTCTACTCCGGCATCATCATGCGCGCGATTGGGATTCCGATGAATATGTTCACCACGATGTTCGCCATTGGTCGGGCTCCGGGCTACATCGCGAATTGGCGTGAAGTCGCGGCGAATCCTAAGGGCCGTATTTATCGTCCCCGTCAAATTTACATGGGCGCGGTCAAACGCGACTACGTGCCGATGGCGCAGCGGGCGTAAGCGCCGACGCGCGACCTCGCTGTGTTTGATGAAGGAGCGGACCGCAAGTCCGCCCTATTTCTTGGCCGGAGCGGTTTGCATCAACTGCTCCAATTCGAGGCCGGTGACGCGCTGGAGACCGCCGAGCAGGCGCCAGAGCGCGAACATCGTCATAGCCACGCTGGGTAAAACGATTACGGGCCAGCTCCACAGGTTCATCTTCGCGAGCTCGGCATTAAATGCTTCTGAGCCGGATGGACTGTTGAGGAGGTAGCGCGCCAAGGCGTAGTTCAGCACGGCGCTCACGGCAAATGACAGCGTGAGCAGGTAGCTCGCGTCGCGCAGCAGCTTTTCGAACTCCGGGCGCGCCTGCCGTTCTTCGAGGATGGCGTCGATCCGGTCGACGTCGATCACCTGCGGATTGTAGAGCATCTCTTTCACCAGCGGCCAACGCGTGCCCATTGAGGCGAGCACGACGAGGCCGATGGCGGCGGGCACCGCCGCTTCCTTGACCGCGAACCAGAACGGATCGAGCTTCATCAGGGCAAACGTTCCGGTGACTAGCACGCTTACAAAGCCGAGGGCGGAAATGAAATTGAATTTCTTCCGCACGACAAAATCGTAGATGGAGTAGGCGACCGGAAAGACGAGGGCGACGAGCAGCGCCCATTTCGGCCCGAGCCAGGCGGCTTTGCTGCCCCAGGTCAAAATGATCGACGGCAACGCGACGTTGCATCCGAGATTGATAAAGAGATTTTCACGTTTTTGCGGTTGGGCCGGCATAGTTTCATGTAACGGGGAAGCGGCCCGATCAGAAAGAGGAAAATCACATGGGGTGCGTTTACTGGTTTCCTGTGGTGGGGAAATTTGTTCAGTTACCCGTCCTATGATTTATCTCGGCGTCAATATCGATCACTGTGCTACGGTCCGTCAGGCTCGACACCGCGAGGCCGCCGCGACCGTGGGTGGTGCCGTCGAGCCCGATCCGGTCACCTTTGCGCTGCACGCCGAGCGCGCCGGCGCCGATGGGATCACGGTGCATCTGCGCGAGGATCGTCGGCATATCCAAGAGCGTGACGTGTGGCGCTTGCGGGAAAGTATCGCCACGCGGCTCAATTTGGAGATGGCGTGCACGCCCGAAATGACGGCGTTTGCGCTCAAACTGAAGCCGGAATTCGTCTGTGTCGTTCCGGAGGGCCGGCAGGAAGTCACGACCGAGGGAGGGCTCGATGTGGTGGGTAACCTCGCGGCGGTGGGGACGTGCGTGGCCGCGCTCCTCGCGGCCGGGATCAAGGTCAGTTTGTTCATCGATCCCGACGAACGCCAGATCGAGTTGAGTGCGTCGGTCGGCGCGACCTTCGTCGAGTTGCACACGGGTGCCTACGCGCATGCCTATTATACGACGGCACGGGCCAAGGAATTTCAGCGCCTCCGCCTCGGTTGCGTGCGGGCAAAAGACCTCGGGCTGACGGTGAACGCCGGGCATGGCATCAACTACGTGAACATCGCCGAGGTGCGCACGCTGCCCCATCTTTATGAACTGAACATCGGCCACAGCATTGTGAGCCGCGCGCTGTTCACCGGCGTCGAGGAAGCGGTCCGCGAAATGAAGGCGCGGATGAACGGGTGAAAAGAGCCGCGCGTCGTCGGTAGCGCGTAGCGAGCAGTGCGCTGCGGTTCACTGACCTTGGATTTCTCCTCGCTACCCGCTACGCACTCCTCGCTACTCCCTGCGCCATGAACATCCAACTTCCCCCCGGTGGCGTGCTGCTCGGTATTGGGGCCGACATCATTGAGATCGCGCGCATTCGCGGCGTGATGGAGCGGCATGGGGATCGTTTCATGGACCGGATCCTCACGGAGGAGGAGAAGGCTTATTGTTCGTCGATGGCGCATCCGCACAAACACATCGCGGCGCGTTTCGCGGCGAAGGAGGCGGTGTCGAAGTGTTTTACGACGGGCATCGGCACGGAGTTCGGGTGGAAATCCGCCTCGGTGTATCACGGTTCTCGGCACGAGCCACTGGTGCGACTCGACGCCCAAGGGGAGGCCTTGCTCGCCCATGTCGGCGCGACGCATGTGATGCTCACGCTTTCGCACACGGAGAATTATGCGATGGCCGTCGCCGCACTTGTGCGGGCCTGAAGATTTCCCGACCCTGTTGCCGATGGACGACGACGAGCATGACGAGCCCAAGCAGAGCTATCCGTTGTCGCCGTCCACGATGTCGAAGGCGTCGTCGTGGGTGATGTTGGGATTTTTGCTGGGAGCGGCCTCGGTCTGGGGCTGGAAGCGCGACGCGGAGCAGGCGGTGAAGGTGGCTTCGGCGGTGACGTTGAAGGAATGGCCCACCGTGGTGCGAACGACGCTTCCCGCGTTGACCACGATCGAGGCCGTATTTGCCGAGTGGGGACAGCACGCCGTGTGGGATGACCAGGTGACGGAGGTGGCGCTGTGGCGGACGGAGACCGGAAGTTTTTCTGAATTCTACGAGGTGCGGCGGGTCGGCGAAGGGTACTACTTTCGCAGTATTCCCCAGCTCACGCGGCGAGTGATCCGCCACGGGGTGCCGCGCCCGAAGGAGTCACCGCTGGAGTTTACGGAGACCGAGGAGCATTATCGCGAATGGTTCGAACATGGGCGGTTCGAGCGGCAACCGCAACCGGCCGTGCAACCGTCGCTGTTTGGGCCGGCGTTGATGCCGCCCGGGGAAACCCTGCCGAGGATCCCGGTGCCCAAGACGCCGGCGCAGAAAAGCTCGTTGCCGTCGTCGGAGTCGCCGCTGGACCGGCCGAAAATCGAGACTCCACCGAAGCCCTGAGCGACGTGCCCGATCATGATGCTCGCCAGCCATCCCATCTTGTCCTGCGAGGAGAGCGGCGCGTTCGAAGCGCGGCTTTTCGGAGGCGACGAGGCGGCAGAGTGGCCTGCGATGCAACGGGCCGGGCGTGCCGTGGCGGCAGCGTTGTTGCGGGATTTCGAGGAGATCGGCGGATTTCCGCCGGCCGGGCGCGTGTTGGTGCTCGTGGGCAAAGGGCACAATGGCGGCGACGCGTTGATCGCGGCGCAGGCGGTGTTGGCGAAATTTCCAGCGGCGCGGGCGGAGGTGGTGTTTGTGTTTGGAGAACGCGCCCTGCGGCCACTCGCGGCGAGGGCGTGGCGGGAGCTGACCCACGCCGTACGCGAGCGCGTGGTTGTAGGGCGGGAGGCGGACCTGGCGCGCCCGGCCACCAGCCGAGCCCACCCTTTCGCGCTGTGCCTTGATGGTATCTTCGGGGTTCAGTTTCGCAGTCCGGCCAGCGCGCGGGTCGCGGAGCTGAGCGGGAACGTCAACGCGCTGCCGATCAGGCTGCGTGCGGCGGTCGATCTTCCCAGTGCGGGTCTGTTTCGCGCCGATTTCACTTATGCAACCGGGATCGTGAAGACGCCGGTGCTGGCCGATTTTGGCGCGGTCGCCGGGCGGGTGCGTTACCTCGATCTCGGATTCTTCGCGCCGGGCGGTGCGGTCCCGGTGCCCGCAGGTGAAAATCGCGTGCTCACGCCGGCGGTGCTGGCGCCGTTGGCGGCGTGGCGCGACGCGCGCTCGGACAAGCGCACGTATGGGCACGTGTTTGTCGTCGGTGGTTCGCGGAGCTATCCGGGCGCCGTGTTGATGACAGTGCTCGCGGCCTTGCGCAGTGGGGCGGGGCTCGTGACGGCGTTTGTGCCCGAGTCGATGGTGGCGGCGTTCGCAGCGCGGGCGCCGGAGGCGATGTGGGTCGCTTGGCCGGAAACGCCCGCGGGTGGGCTGGCGCTGGAGGGACAGTATTTGTTGGCGACGCGGATCGGGCGGGCGTCTGCCCTCGTGGTCGGACCGGGGATCGGGCGCGAAGCGGAAACCCTCGCGCTCGTGCGTGACATCGTCGCAACGACCCCGGTGCCGGTGGTGATCGACGCCGATGCTTTGCAGTCGGAGATTGTGAGCGCGGGGAAGGCGGCGCGAATCTTGACGCCGCATGCAGGCGAGTGGGCACGGATCGCGGAGTCGCGGCAGGAGAATGCGGTGCTTGTGCGCAAAGGAGCGGTGACACGGATCTGTGGTCGGGCGACTCCGGACGGCGTGACGTATCATTCTTTTTTTGGTGGCCCGGTGTTGGCGCGCGGCGGCAGCGGCGATGGGTTGGCGGGATTGATCGGCGGACTGCTCGCGCAGACCCCGCACGAGCCGCTGCTCGCGGCGGCGCGCGGGGTGGTGTGGCATGGCATGGCGGCGGATGCTCTGGCCCGGGCTCATGGGCAAACGTCCGTGGTGACGACGCAGGTGCTCGACTTCTTGGGGGTGGCTTTGCGAGAGTCCGCCCATGAGCAGTGATCTAACCGAACGGCAGGCGTTTTTGGTGTTGAACGCGCTGCCCAATATCGGGCCGATCACGCTCAATCGCTTGCTCGAGGAACTCGGCGCTGATCCGCGCAACGTCTTGTCGGAAGACCCGCGCCGGCTGGAGACCGTGCGGGGCGTCGGGCCCGTCATCAGTGCGAGCATCGGTGCCTGGCGCGAGCATTTCGACTTCGCGAAGGAAGAGGAGCGCATGGCGCAGGGGTCGATCGATTTCATCACGACCCGCGATGCGGACTACCCGCGGCTGTTGAAGGAAATCAACGATCCGCCGATCGGACTTTACCGGAAAGGACGCTATGATTTCGCGCAGCCGAATATCGCGATCATCGGCTCGCGGCGCACGACGCTCTATGGTCAGGCGATGGCGAAGAAGTTTGCCGTGGAGCTCGCGCGCTTGGGTTTCTGTATCGCGAGCGGGCTGGCGCGCGGGATTGATACGGCGGCGCACGAGGGCGCGCTGTCGGTGGGCGGCAAGACGGTGGCGGTGCTGGGCACGGGCATCGACATTATTTACCCGCCGGAGAACTTGGATTTGTATCGGAGGATCGCCGTCGGCGGCGGGGCGATTCTCTCGGAGTTTCCGATTGGCCGGAGGGCGGATCGGCAGTCGTTCGCGATGCGCAACCGCATCGTCGCCGGCATGAGCGAGGCGGTGGTGGTGATCGAGAGCGATGTGGACGGCGGGGCGATGATCACGGCGCGGTTTGCGGGTGAGCAGGGGCGGTTGATTTTTGCGATGCCGGGGCGGATCGACCAGAACACGAGCGCGGGGTGTCACCAGCTCATCCGCGATGGTGCGACGTTATTGACGAGTGTGGATGATATTTTGAACGAGCTGAACTACCTCGACGGGATGCGGCCGGCGGCGATTGCGGAAAAGCCCGCGCACGTAGCGGCCGGGCGGCCGGCGAATCTCACGGAGGACGAGGCCAAGGTGTTCGAGTGTTTTCGGGGCGGGGCGATCCTCGCGCCGGATGCGCTCGCGGGTTTGACGGAGCTGAGCGCAGCGCAGCTCTCGGCGACGCTGATGATGCTGGAGTTGAAGCGTCTCGTGGCGAAGCGGGCGGACGGCGCGTTTGAGGCGCGGGGATAGTGGGAGGCCGACGCGGGGTCGGTTTTTTGTTTTCCAGCGCTTTGAGGAGGAAAAGCATTTCGTCGCTGAAAATATCGTCTGAAAATAGGCGGTCGCGGCGCGGGCTGCGTCGTCCTGCGCGGCCCAGTGGTGATAGGTTTCGCCGGAGGTGAGATCGGGGAAGCGCAGGGAGCAGATATCGCGGGGATTTTCGTGGCGGTGCCGTCCTCGGCGGACGAAACGCTCACGCATCCGGCTCCACCGAAAATCCGGCGACCCTACGTTCTTGATACCCGCTTAGAAACTCACCGAGTTCGTCCACACGAATTGCCGCGGCTCGCCGACGAAGGTCGCGCCGATCGCGTTTTCGACGGTGAAGCCGCTCGTGCGGCTCGGGCGGAGGTCGATCGCGTAGCGGTTGAAGAGGTTGTTGACGTTGAGCTGGGTGCGGAAGCCGTAGCGGCCGAGCTTGCGGCGATAGGAGACGAAGGGGCTGAACTGCGGGTTGATGTCGGACTCCTTGTAGAGCTTGCGGAGGTTGCCGCCCTTGCCGTCGGGTTCGAGATACCAGTAGGTGCGCTTGTCGATATCCCAGCGAACCGTGCCGCCCGCCGTGAGGCCGCGGAGGCGGCCCTCGGTGAAATCGTAGGTGTTGGTCCACACGAAACGGTAGAGGGTATGGCCGATGGTGGGTTCGCCGGCGGCAGATTCCTCGAGTGCGCCTTTCAATCCGGCGGGATCGTTGAAGAAATATGGAATCTCGGAAATGGGGCGGCCGGGGCGCAGCGTGCGGGCTTGCAGACCGGCGGGCGTCTGGAACCAGCGCAGCGCGCGGAAGAGCACGCTGTTGTTGACGACGCGTCCGTTGGGCTGCGTGGTGCCGCCGCGGCCGTAGGCGTAGTAATCACTGTTGCTGTCGCTCATCATCGCGACGGTGAGCTGCGTGTTGGCCGCGCCGACGACGGGTGCGCGCAGGGCACCGGTGCCGTTGACGGTCGCGATGCCGACGGCATCCGTCGGCACCATGAACGGCGTGCCGTCGGAGAACGTGACGCCGCCCGTGGTCTTGTTGTAGTGAAATTCGTCGTTCCACAGCAGCGGGAAAACCGATGCGGTCTCGATGGTGCCGGACTGCTGCGTGAAGCCGAGGCGCGAGCGCCAGTGCTTCGTGGGCGCGGCCGTAAGGATGATCTCGATACCACTCGACTGCTTGTCGAGGCTGACCCACTGGTTGCGCTGCGAGGCATTGAAGGCGTCATTGATGCCGACGGGGTTGATCAGATCGCGGTCGCCGCCGCCGTAGTTGAAGTTTTCGTTTTTCGAAATGGCGCGGTAGTAGGCGATGGAGCCGGAGACGCGGCCGTTGGCGGGCTCGTATTTGAAGCCAATTTCCTGGCTAAAGCCCTCGGTGTCTTTGGGAGGATTGCCGTAGGCGTCGTTGGCGCCTTTGGCGGGATCGAAGGTCTGGCCGATATTGTAGTAGGAGTAGAGCCAAGGCTTGAGGCGGTAGTTGAGGCCGAGGTTGTAGCTCTGATTTTCCTTGGTGACATCGGTCCAGCCCTGGGTGCCGGTGGCGACGGTGTTGGCACGGCGGGAAAACGTGTTGGACACGCGGTAGCCGAAAAGCGTGGTCAGGCGGTCGTCGAGCCAACGCGTGTAGTTGGCTCCGTAGAGACCGTAGTTCTTGTTGTCCTCGGCGTAATTGCTGGCGTTGGCGCCGCCGACGCCGGTGAAGCCGGGCACGAGCGCGACCTGGCCGAGGGGATTGAGGGCGGTCTCGAAGGCGGCGTTGCGCGGGTTCTGCTGGAGGAGGATGTAGTTTTTTCCCGCTACGGTAATTTGGCGCGTACCCGTGCGGAAATACGGCTTTTTTTGCGGGCCGTCGTTGACCGACCAGTAAAGGGTGCCGAGTTCGTAGCGGCCGAGCGGGTTTGCCGCGGTGGTGCCGCCGGCGGTCGCGCCGATGCCGGTCGGCCGCGGGTTGGCGAGATCGTAGGCTCGGAAACCGGGGTCGGCCTCGTAGTAGCGGTAGTTGGTGTTGCCACCGGAGCTGAAGTTGAGGTCGTAGCCGACGACGGTCTGGCTCTTGGCGCGGGCGCCGAAGAGTTCGTTGGTGATGACGGCGTTGGCGCGGTAGGCGTGTTTTTTTTCCGGCGCTGCGATCCATGCGGAAGGTAGAACCATTGGCCCAGTCGCCGTTGAGGAGTGGGTTCGCGGTGTTGAACGCACGTGGCGCGAGCAGCGCGCCGCCATCGGGGCCGCGCTGGCTTTTCGTGTGCTCATACATTGCGCCGAGCGAGGTCGCGAGCCACGGGGTCCATACGGTGTCGGCGGTCATCGTGTAGGTCTCGGTGTTGATGTCCTCGGACTGCGTCCAGCCGGACCAGGAAGAGGCGTTGTCCCAGTCGAGTTTGCCGCCGGCGATTGCGCCGGATTGAAAGGGCCGGCCGGTGGCGGGATCGGTAGCGGTGCCGATGTAGGGCTGGCCGGTTTTCGGGTTGATCGCGCCGGTCTGGCCGGTCGCGAGGAGGTAGAGGAGGGAGAAACTGTGGCGCGGGTCGCGTGTGGCGTTGGTGAAACTCAAATCGTCGCCGCGCGTGGGGATCAGGGCTCCTCATTCCTACCGCGTAAGTGGTTGAGAAAGTTCACGCAGGGCGGTGGGGAGATGGCGTTGATTGCGCAAGACGAAGGCCGGGGCGCATTTTTGCGGGTGGCGCCGGCGCCACCAGATGAGGACGAGGCCGCGCAGCA
>CAMCHO010000018.1 GCA_945874455.1 Opitutus sp. GAS368
GTGTTGATCGGATCATTCCGGTGGACGTCTATGTGAGCGGGTGCCCTCCTCGTCCGGAGGCGTTGCTCGACGCTCTCATTAAATTGCAGGCCAAGATCAAGACCGAGCGTTCGGCCAGCGAACTCTTCACGGCCTCTACCTGAGTGGGCTTAGCGATCATTATTAACTATCACGATGTCCGCTTCCGTTGACGCCATCACTTCCCTCAAGGGCAAGTTCCCCTCGGTTACTGATCGGCTGAGTAGTGATTGTCCGGCGGTCAGCGTGCCGACCGGCGAGCTGATCTCGGCACTGAAGTCGCTGCGCGACGAGCACGCGTTTGATTTGTTGTCCGACGTGACGGCGATCGACTGGGCTGAGGGCGCCTCCCCGCGGTTCACGGCGGTCTATCACCTCTATTCCACGACGTCGCACGCGGCGATTCGCGTCGCCACGCCTTGCACGGGTGATGATGCAGCTCCGACGGTTCCGAGCGTGGTGCCGCTCTGGCCCGGTGCCAACTGGCACGAGCGCGAGGCCTACGACATGTTTGGGATCACGTTCGAGGGGCATCCTGATCTCCGGCGAATTTTGATGTGGGACGGCTATCCTTACCATCCATTGCGCAAAGAATTCCCGCTCGCCGGTATCGAGACGGTGTTGCCGGATAGTGAGGTCGCCCAGGAAACCAAGGCCAAGGTGATCCCTGCGCCGATGATGGGTGGCCCGTTCGTTGCTTCCGCCGGAGAAATGAATCTCACCGACGCCGAGCCACGCGCCAAAGACGAAAGCTGGAGCGAGCGTAGCGCGAAACCCGGAGCTTGATTTAACGACGCCATGGCCACTGATTTTGCTTTTCCAGATAGCGCGGCGAAAGCCGCCGGCGCCGAGCAGGAGTTCGCGCCCGAGAAAATGTCCCTTTCGATGGGACCGTCGCATCCGGCCACTCACGGGGTGTTGCGCCTTCAGATGGAGCTGGATGGCGAGGTGCTGACGAAGTGCGACCCGGTCGTCGGTTACCTGCACCGCGGCGACGAAAAGATCGCCGAAAATATGACTTACAATCAGTTCGTGCCCTACACGGACCGGTTGGACTACCTCGCGCCGCTCGCGAATAACATGGCCTACGCTATCGCGGTTGAACGGCTCGCGAAATTGGAAGTGCCCGCACGTTGCCAAGCTATCCGCGTACTGACGGCGGAAATGGCGCGGGTCTCGGCCCATTTGATGGGCCTCGGTGCGTTCGGTCTTGATGTAGGTGCGTGGAGTGTACTCGTGCACTCGCTCAACCAGCGCGAGCATCTCTACAAGCTCTTCGAAGAACTCACCGGCGCGCGTTTCACGACGAGCTACACGCGCATCGGCGGAGTGAGTCGCGACATCCCGGACGGCTGGCTGACTCGCGTGATTGCGTTCTGCGACCAATTCGAGCCCGCGCTCGAAGAAACGCTTTCGCTCCTGACGCGGAACAAGATTTTCCAGGACCGCACCGTGGGTGTGGGCATCATCTCGAGAGCGGACGCTTTGGCCTACGGTCTCACCGGGCCCAATCTCCGCGCTTCGGGCGTCTCACTCGATCTGCGCAAGGACAAGCCTTACTCGGGCTACGAACAGTATGCGTTCGACGTGCCGGTCGGCTCGAAAGGCGACTGCTACGACCGCTACCTCTGCCGGGGCGAAGAAATGCGCCAATCCGTACGCATCATCCGTCAGGTCGTCGCGGCGTTCCCCGGTGGCGACTGGTATGCGAAGGACGCCCGCAAGATTTTCGCACCGCCCAAGGACAAAATCCTCACCTCGATGGAGGAGTTGATCCAGAATTTTATGATCGTCACCGAGGGCCCGCAGATCCCGGCTGGCGAAGTCTATTTCGAGGCGGAGAATCCCAAGGGCGTGCTCGGTTTCTTCATCGTGAGCAAAGGCGGCGGCGTGCCGTGGCGCATGAAGATCCGCTCCCCTTCGTTCTGTAATTTGTCCATCCTCCCCAAAATTTGCGTCGGCACGATGATGTCCGATGTCGTCACGTTGCTGGGCTCGCTCGACTTCGTGATGGGCGAGTGCGACCGCTAAGTTTTCCGCGAATCCAGCTCGATGAATCTCAAGCCCGCCACTCTCCACAGCATCGACGAGGTAATCACGCATTACCCGGTGAAGCGCAGCGCGACGCTCCCATTGCTCCACCTCATCCAAGAAGATGTCGGCTACTTGCCGCCGGAAACCTGCGAGTGGGTCGCGGCAAAATTGGAGCTCCAGCCGATCAATGTGCTGGAAGTGATCACCTTTTACCCGATGTTTCGGCAGAAGCCCATCGGTCGCCGTCACATCAAAGTCTGTCGCACCCTCTCTTGCGCGCTCTTAGGTGGCTACAAGACCTGCGAGCAGTTCGAAAAGGAATTCAATACCCACCGCGGCGAAGTTTCGCCCGGCGGTGAGGTGACGATTGATTTCGTCGAGTGTCTCGCCAGCTGCGGTACCGCGCCCGTGGTCCTCATCGACGACGACCTCCACGAAAAGGTCGACTGCGCGAAAGCGAAACAGCTCAGCGATCAGATCAAAGCCGAGGCGAAGAAACGCTAATCATCATGGCCGCTCCTGCTCAACGCCGCATTATTTTTCAGCACATCGACGAGCCCGGTTACTCGAACGATCTCGCCTGTTATGTCCGCAATGGCGGCTACGAAGTCCTGAAGAAATCCGTCACCCGTCCGCCCGCCGAGTTAATCGACGAAGTGAAAAAATCTGGCCTCCGTGGTCGCGGCGGCGCCGGGTTTCCGTGCGGCGTAAAGTGGGGTCTCGTCGACCGCAAGAGCGGCAAACCCATTTACTTGATTGTCAACGCCGACGAATCCGAGCCGGGCACATTCAAGGATCGTTACATCATGCATCAGGACCCGCATCAGTTGATCGAGGGCACGATGATCTCGTGTTTCGCGAACAATGTGAAGCAGGCTTACATTTACATCCGGGGCGAGATGCCTCATGGCGCACGCATCCTCGAGCGAGCCATTGCCGAGGCCCGCGCTGCCGGCTTCGTCGGGAAAAATATCTGCGGCACGACCTACTCGTGCGACATTTTTGTTCATCGCGGCGCCGGTGCTTACATCTGCGGCGAGGAGACCGGTCTCATCGAGTCGCTCGAAGGCAAACGCGCCAATCCGCGCATCAAGCCCCCGTATTTCCCCGCCGTCCTCGGTCTCTACCAGTGCCCGACGATCGTGAACAACGTGGAGACCCTGTGCCATGTGAAGTACATTGCGGAGCACGGCGGTGACGCCTTCACGAAGATCGGCACGCCTAACAATACCGGTACGCGCATCTTCTGCGTCAGCGGTCACGTGCAACGCCCCGGTTATTACGAGTTCGAAGCCGGCAAGATCACGATGGGTCAGCTCCTTAATGAGGTCTGCGGCGGACCGCTCCCCGGGCGCACCTTCAAGGCCGTCATTCCCGGTGGTTCCTCCGCGAAAATTCTCCGCTTCGGCGAACGCTTCAAAGGCAAACGTAAGGTGGGTGCTGAGATGGTGGACTATGATTGGGGTGTCGATGATGTGCCGATGGATTTCGATTCCCTCGGCATGATTGGCACGATGGGCGGCTCCGGCGGCGTCATCGTAATGGACGACACCGTTAACATGGTCGAAGCACTCGCTAACATTAACGCGTTTTACTCCCACGAGAGCTGCGGCCAGTGCACGCCGTGCCGCGAAGGCTCACTGTGGATGAAGAAAATCACCACGCGCATGGTCCACGGTCAGGCCCGCAACGAAGATGCCGCGCTCCTCAAGAGCGTCGCCGATCAGATTCCCGGCCGCACGATTTGCGCCTTCGGCGAAGCTTGCTCGTGGCCGACCCAGAGTTTCATCGCGAAGTTCGGCGACGAGTTTAAGCAGTATCCCGAGACCAAGAAAGCCGCGAAGCCCGTCGGCGCGCACGAACTCGTCTAACCTTTTTCCTGCTCCGATGATCGCTCCGCCCAAACCCGACCTCGTCACCGTCAACATCGACGGCAAGGAGATCGCCGTGCCCAAAGGCACTAACGTCATCGAGGCCGCGCGCCTCGTAAACGTCGACGTGCCTCACTATTGCTACCACCCGAAGCTGACCATCGTGGGCAATTGCCGGATGTGTCTCATCGAAATGGGTATGCCCGCGGTCGATCCCGCTACGAAGGCACCGATCATCGACCCCGTCACCGGTAAGCCCAAGATCAACTGGATCCCGCGCCCTCAGATCGGCTGCGGTACCAACGTTTCCCCCGGTCTCCACGTCAAGACGACGTCTCCCATGGTCAAGGACGCCCGCGAGGGCGTGATGGAGTTTCTCCTGATCAATCATCCGCTCGACTGCCCGATCTGCGATCAGGCCGGCGAGTGCAAACTCCAGGAGCAATCCACCGGCTACGGCCGCGGCTACTCGCGTTTTGTCGAACAGAAAAATGTGAAACCGAAGCGCACCCAGCTTGGGCCGCGCGTCACCCTCGACGACGAGCGCTGCATCCTCTGCTCGCGCTGCATTCGGTTCTCCAAGGAAATTGCGAAGGACGACGTCCTCGGCTTTGTCGACCGCGGCAGCTATTCGACGCTCACGTGTTTCCCCGGCAAGCAGCTCGCCAATAACTACTCGCTCAACACCGTCGACATCTGCCCCGTCGGTGCCCTCACGAGCACTGATTTCCGTTTCAAGATGCGCGTCTGGTTTCTCAAGCAGACCAACAGCATCGACACCGAGACGTCCGTCGGCGCCAACACCGTCGTGTGGTCACGCGAAGGCCAAATCTACCGGCTTACGCCGCGTCGCAACGACGACGTCAATGATACCTGGATGCCCGACTCCGGTCGCGAGCTCTTCAAATCAGTGATGTCGGCTGACCGTCTCGCCGCGACCACCCACCTCGATGCCCGCGTGGCTCAAGCGGCCGAACTGTTCAACCTCAACGCGTCTGCCGGCTCCATCGCCGTCGTCGGCTCCGGCCGCAGTTCCGTCGAAGAACAATTCCTCACGAAGAAACTCGCCGCCGCGCTCAAGGCCTCGACCCAGCTCGTCAGCCGCGTAGGGCAGGGGGATCAGCTCCTGATCTCCGCCGACCGCAACCCCAATGTCCGCGGTGCCCTCGTGACCGGTCTCATCTCAAAACTACCGAAGATTGGCGACGCACCCGCCGCGTCGCGTTCCGCCAATGGAGATGCCGCCGTGCCGATCCGCACCGGCGGGCTCACCGACCTCGCCGCGTCGATCGACGCCGGCAAAGTCAAGGTTGTCGTCTCGATCGGCGAAGACCTCGTCGCCGCCGGCCTCACGGCCGCGCAGCTCGCGAAAGTCTCCGTGGTTTACCTCGGCACGCATGCCAACACCTCGAGCGCAGCCGCGAAGATTGTTTTTCCGACGCTCTCTGTTTTCGAGAAGAACGGCACGTTCGTGAACCAGCAATTCCGCCTCCAGAAGTTCGCCAAAGCTGTCCCCGGCCCGCAGGGCGCGACCGACGATTTGATCGTCCTCGCCAAACTCACGGCGGCTGCTTCCTCCGCTGCGATGGCCTCCGATCTCGGTTCGCTCTGGAAACTGATCTCCGCCGAGGTCCCGGCATTCGCGACGACGTCTTACGCCCAGCTCCCCGAGACTGGTATCCTCATTGATGCTACGCCGTTCGCGGCGTTGCCGTTTGTCGAAGGGGAAACACTCCACTACAAGCCCGCCGCGCCGGCTGTTGCCCTCACCCCCTAACACCCCGACTCCCTCCCTCGCACTATGAGCCGTTCCACTCCCATTTTAGCTCTCGGCCTTGGCTTTATCTTCGGGGGCGTTGCCTTCTTCGTGATGGCTCGGCGCCTCGGGCAGGCTGCCGCCAAGTCTGCGCCCAAACGCAAATCCGATGAACGCGCCCACCTGATCGATCAAAAGAACAACGCCAAGCTCAGCCTCGGCGGCGGAATTCTCGCTGGCTTTGGGGCGCTGCTGGTTGCCGTTTCCTTCATCTGAGGTTCCGAAATGTTCGATTTCTTTTTCCAGCTTCATCCGGTAATCCAAGGCCTCGCGAAGGGGCTCGCTGTGATTATGGTGATTTTCCCGATTGCCGGCGCGTGCTCGATGGCTGAGCGGAAAGTCGCCGCGTGGATCCAGGATCGTCCCGGCCCCAATCGAGCCATCGTGCCGTGGGTGGCGTGGATTCCCTTCTTCGGGAAATTCCTCCAACGGCTCGGTATCTTCCACGTGATGGCTGACGGCGGTAAAATGCTTTTCAAGGAAGACTCGCTGCCGGGCCACGTGAACAAGTTCTACTTCATCCTCGCGCCCATCGTCGCGATGATCCCCGCGCTCACGACGGTGACCGCCGTTCCCTTCGGTGCCTACTTCGACAGCGCGGGCAAGGTCATCACGCTCGGCCTCGCGCCGCTCGATATCGGCATGTTAGCCGTCTTCGCAGTCTCCTCGCTCGGCGTCTACTCCGCCATTCTCGCCGGTTGGGCGTCCAACTCGAAGTATCCTTTCCTCGGCAGCGTGCGCGCTTCCGCACAGCTCATCTCCTACGAACTCTCGATGACGCTCGCCGTTTTGCCCGTCTTCCTTTGGGTCAACGCCCCTGGTCTCCCGGGCACGATGAGCTTCGGTCGCGTCGTGGAATTCCAAAGCCAGCCCGGTTTCCTAGGCGGTATGTGGTTTGGTTTCTTGATGCCGCTCTCGGCGTTTATCTTCCTCGTCGCCCTCTTTGCCGAAACTAACCGCCAGCCCTTTGACACCGTCGAGTCTGAGTCAGATCTCGTCGGCAGCTTCCATACGGAATACGGCGCCTTCAAGTGGGGCCTGTTTTTCGTCGCCGAGTATTCCCACATGATCGTGGGGTCCGGAGTGTTCATGCTCCTCTTTGGCGGCGGCTGGAATCCCCTCCCGTGGGTCTCGCTCGCAATGGCCGTCGACTGGCTCGGCGCGATTCTCCCGTTCGCCCACGCCCCGCTCTTCGTCGGCGTGCTCTCGATTGCTATCTTCCTCGGCAAAACCCTCGCGATGATCTTCTTCTTCATGTGGGTGCGTTGGACCCTGCCGCGTTTCCGCTACGACCAAGTCATGAAGATCGGCTGGCAGAAGATGCTCCCGCTCTCAATTGCCAACCTTCTCTTCTACGCGATCGCGATCGCCGTCCTTCAAAAGTAACCCTCCTCGCACCGCGCCATGGCCGTCATCACTGTAGAACGCAAGCCGCTCACCTTCCTCGAGCGCACCTACCTCCCGCAAATCGCGGGTGGCTTGGCTACGACCTTCAAGCATCTCATCGCGCCAAAGAAGACGCTCGAGTATCCTGAACAACGCCCCGCCATTCCTCCCGGCTACCGCGGCGTGCCGACACTTGTGCGCGACCCGAACGGCCGCGAAAAATGTGTTTCTTGCCAACTCTGCGAATTCGTCTGCCCGCCCAAAGCGATCCGCATCACGCCCGGCGAAATCTCCGCCGACCAGACTGACCGCGCGCACGTCGAGAAAGCCCCGCAGGCCTTTGACATCGACATGCTCCGCTGCATTTACTGCGGGCTCTGCCAAGAAGTCTGCCCGGAAGAAGCGATCTTTCTCCAAAACCAGTACTCGATGTCCGGCTACACCCGCGCCGAGATGGTTAACCACAAAGACAAACTCTACGAACTCGGCGGGACGCTCCCTGACCAGCACTACAAGTGGGACCAAAAGAAAAACGCCCAAGACCACGGCAACGCCCACTGATGAACACGAAAAGTAGCGACCAAAGCGCGGCGTGTAGCGAGCAGGGTGGCCCCACCGCCTCGCGCAGTCTCCGCACGTCAACGACTCGCTACCTGCTACTCGCCACTCGCCACTGATCAGCCATGGCCAACTTCCTCTTCTACGCCTTCGCTTTCTTCACTGTCGCCACTGCGGCCGGTGTCGTCGCGAGTAAAAACGCCGTCAATGCTGCAATGTGCCTGTTGCTCTCGCTCGTCGGCGTCGCCGGTCTCTTCGTGGCGCTCAACGCCTACCTCCTCGCGTTTTTGCTGCTCCTCGTTTATGCGGGCGCCATCGTCGCACTCTTCCTCTTCATCGTGATGCTCCTCGATATGAAGGAAACCGAATCACGCGGCTTCGGGAAACTTTCCCTCGCCGCCATTATCCTCGCCGCCGGCCTCCTTGTCACCGGCCTGAGCACTCTGGTGACGCGTGGCCATCTCGACACCGGCAATCCTGCGCTCACGCCCGCACTCGGCACCGATATCAAGCTCTACTCGTACCAGCTCTTCACCACCTATCTTCTGCCCGTGCAGGTCATGGGATTCCTCCTCCTCATCGCTATGCTCGGGGTAATCGTCCTCAGCAAACGCTGGGAAGGCTCCGACGACGTCACATGACCTCCGCGACTCTCGACCACTACGTGCTGATCAGCGCGCTCCTCTTTGCCATCGGCTTGTTCGGCGTGCTCCTGCGTCGCAACACCCTCGTCGTGTTTATGTGCCTTGAGTTGATGCTCGTCGCCTCGACCTTGGCGCTGGTCGCCTTCTCGCGCTTCAACGGCACGATGGATGGCAACGTCTTCGTGTTCTTCATTCTCACGGTGGCCGCCGCCGAAGTCGCCGTCGGCCTCGCTATCATCGTCGCGCTCTTCCGCAAGCGGCAGACCATCCAGCTCAATGAGCTCAACTCGCTGAAGAACTGACCGCCATGACGATGCTCTCGCATGCCATCTTCGTTCTGATCCTCCCGCTGGTCTCGGCGGCGATCATTGCGCTCTTCCTGCGCCGGTCCGGAGGCGCTGCCGCCGCCGTTTCGACGCTCACTGCCGCTGCCATCGCCGTGATTTCGGTGATCCTCGCCCTCCACAACGAGCGCTTCACCGCATCCACGGAGTGGATGCGCCTCGGGGGTCTGGTGATCTCGCTCGGCTTCAAGTTTGACGATCTCGCCGCACTCATGCTGGTGATCGTCGGCATCGTCGGTCTTTGCGTCCATGTGTTCTCGCTCGGCTACATGCACGACGACCCGGCGAAAGGCCGCTACTTCGGAGGCCTCTCGATTTTCATGTTCTCGATGCTCGGCATCGTTTTCGCCGACAATCTTTTCATGATGTTCATCTTTTGGGAGCTGGTCGGTTTCAGCTCTTATGTGCTCATCAACCACTGGCACGAGAAACAATCCGCCTCTGACGCGTCGAAAAAAGCCTTCATCGCGAACCGCGTCGGTGACTTCGGTTTCCTTCTCGGTATTGTGATGTGCTACTGGCTCAACGGCACCGTCAGCCTCACGGAACTCGCCGCCAAGGGTGAAGCCCACACGCTGGTCTTCTCGACCCTGATTCCTCTCTTCCTGTTCTGCGGCGCCGTCGGCAAGTCCGCCCAGCTTCCTCTCCACGTGTGGCTCCCCGACGCGATGGAGGGACCGACGCCCGTCTCCGCCCTGATCCATGCCGCGACGATGGTCGCCGCCGGTATCTACATGCTCTGCCGGATTAACGTCCTCATGGTGCCCGCTGCGCTCGACGTGATTATGTGGACCGGCACCGCCACCGCGCTCTACGCAGCGCTTTGCGCCATTACGCAAAGCGACATCAAGAAAGTCCTCGCCTACTCCACGCTCTCCCAGCTCGGATTTATGGTCGCCGCTTTCGGCCTCGGTTCGCTCTCGAGCACGCATCTGCACGGCACCGAGGCACACACCGTCGTGATCGCCGCCGGGGTCGGCGCCGCGATGTTCCATCTCACGACGCACGCCTTCTTCAAAGCCCTCATGTTCCTCGGCTCCGGTTCCGTTATTCATGGCTGCCATCACGAGCAGGACATCTTTAAAATGGGCGGCTTGCGCACGCGGATGCCGCTCACTTTTTGGACCTTCACCATCGGCGTCGCCGCCATTATCGGCTTTCCGTATCTCGCCGGCTTCTTCTCGAAAGATGCGATCCTCTACCTCGCCTTCGAGAAAAACTCTGCCGTCTTCGCGCTCCTCGCCCTCACCGCCGTCCTCACCTCTCTTTACATGGTTCGCCTCTGGAAACTCACCTTCCTCGGCGCGCCTCGCAGTGACCACGCGTCGCACGCCCACGAAGGCGGCCTCACCCTCACTCTGCCCCTCGTGCTCCTCGCGGTGCTTTCGCTCGTCGCCGGTTACACGGCGTTTTACCCGAATGTTTTCTCCGGCGTCTTCGAGCACATCCCCGAAGCCCACGGCTCCGACCATACGATTATCTTCATCACGAGCCTCGGCGTGATGGCTGTCGGTGCCAGCATTGGCTACTTTTTCTACAAATCGACTCCCACCGATACCCTCGCCGACAAAGTCCCCGGCCTCTTCGCGGCGCTTTCGGCTTTCAGGAACTCCTTCGACGGTGCTTACGATTACTACGTCGCTAAGATTCAGCAGCGCTTCGCCCTCTTTGTTAATTTCTTCGAGCAAATCTTTCTCGCCGGCCTGATTGTCCGCGGTCTCGCCGGATTTGTCGGCCTCTGCGGCCTCGGTGCCCGCGCCCTCCACGTCGGTAACCTCAACGCCTACGTCTACTGGTTTTTGTTCGGCCTCGTGGCCCTGTGGCTGTTCGCGACCGGCGTCCTCTGAGCTTCCTTTCCTCCGCACCCTATGCGCGCCCTTTTTATTTACCACAGCATTCACGGATCGGTCCGGATTCAGACCGGATTGATCCGTGTCAATCGGAGTAATCCGTGGTTAAACCGTGTCGCTGCCGTTCAGTTTTCGCGATGAGCCCATTGCCCTTCGATCCTCTGCTCGTTTCCATCGCCGCTCCGCTCGCGCTGGCCCTCGCCATCGCGCTTGGCTTGCCGAAGCGTTGGTCCGTCATGCTAGCCTATGGAGCCTTTGCGATTCCCGTGCTCATGGCACTGCATGTGTGGTGGCACTTCGGCGACGCCGCGAAGGACCACGGCTACGCATTTCTCACGCGCTACTCCACCGGCCTCGACGGTCTCGGCATCGGCCTGAAACTCGGCCTCAACGGCATTTCGCTCCCGCTCTTCGTGCTCGCCGCTCTCGTTGGTTTCGCCGCCGGCCTTTACGCGATCCAGTCCGGCGCCGAGCGTCTCAAGATTTACCTCATGCTGCTCCTCGTTATGCAGGGCGGCTTGATGGGGGTGTTCGCCAGCGTCGATATCTTCTTCTTTTATTTCTTCCACGAACTCGCGCTCATCCCAACCTTTATCATGGTCGGGATCTGGGGCGGTCGCGACCGCAGCTATGCAGCGATGAAGCTGACGATCTACCTCACGCTTGGCGCGATGGTCTCCTTGCTCGGCTTGATTATGCTCTACGTGAAGAGCGGTGCTCACACCTTCGACCTGATCGCACTCCGCGATCATCTCGCCGCCCACCCGCTCGCCGCGACGGTGCAAAACAACATCGCCGGCCTCCTCCTCTTCGGTCTCGGCGTCCTCGTCTCACTCTGGCCGCTCCACACGTGGGCGCCCCTCGGCTACGGTGCTGCGCCGAGCTCCGCCGCGATGCTCCACGCTGGCGTCCTGAAAAAATTCGGCGTGTACGGCCTGATCCAAGTCGCCCTCCCGTTGCTCCCCGACGGACTCGCCTACTGGGCTCACCCGCTCGCTTGGCTCGCCGTCATCGGCAACGTCCTGATCGTCGGCCTCATCACCATCGCCCAGCGCGACCTCAAGCAAATGATCGGTTACAGCTCGGTCATGCACATGGGCTATGCGTTCCTCGGCATCGCCGCCGGTGGTATCATCGGCCCGGGTGGCGTCGTTTTCCTCATGGTCGCGCATGGTCTCTCCGTCGCGCTCCTCTTCCTGCTCGCGACCGCGATTTACCACCGCACGCAAACGTTTGCCCTGGATGAGATGGGCGGCCTCGCGCAAAAGACCCCGGTCCTCGCTGCGTTTTTCGTCGCCGCAACGCTCGCCAGTATCGGCCTCCCCGGCTTTGCCAACTTCTGGGGCGAACTCGCCATCTTCGTCGCCCTGTGGAAATTCTCCCCGCTCATCACCGCGCTCGCGGTGGCCGGCGTCGTGATCTCTGCGGTTTACGGTCTGCGCTCTGCCGCCCGCGTATTCTTCGGTCCCTCGACCGCTGGACTCGCCATGGTCACCGCTGCGCATCCCCCCGTCGATATTACCTGGAAGGAACGTTTCCCCGCACTCATTTTACTCGCTGCGCTGCTCTTCATTGGATTCTGGCCGAAATCCCTTACTACGCCAATCAACGCCGCGTTGACTCCGCAGATATCTGCAAAAATCGGCAACGCTACTGGCCGCTAATCCTCGCTCATTTCAAAACCACGCCCACGCCACTGCTGCCTTGATTAGCTCAGCTTAGCATTCCAGCCCTCTTTCGTCCTCTTTTCCCGTCCGTCACCTTCATGACTCTCGAAGCCGTCAAACTCGCCGCCGAGGCCAACCAGTGGGGGGCCATTTTCCCCGAGCTCCTGCTCGCCTGCCTGGCGCTCGCCCTCCTCGCCTTGGAGATCGTGCTGCCGAAGAAGCTCCACGCCTACATTCCTGATGTAGCCCTCGCCGGTCTCGTCGGCACGCTCGGCGGCCTGTTCGTCAATTTCCAATCCGCCACGCTCGGCAAGGAATCCTTCAACGGTCTGCTCCTCCATAGTCCCGGCGGTCAGGTGATGCGCGTCTTCTTCCTCCTGACCGCGATTCTCGTCTGCATCCTCGCTCGCATCTCGCTGGCGAAGCAAAAGGTGCCACGCATCGAGTTCTACCACCTCGTGCTCATCATCACGGGCGCGATGATGCTCCTCGCGCAGAGCAATCACTTCGTGATGTTCTTCGTCGCCTTGGAGACCGTTACGATTGGATTCTACATTCTCGTCTCCTACTTCCGCACGAAGACGGCCTCGCTTGAGGCTGGCCTGAAATATCTTGTGATGGGTGCCCTCAGCTCGGGTATGTTGCTCTTCGGTATCGTCCTCCTCTACGGCGTGGCCGGCAACCCCACGCTCCCTGGCCACTCAGCCTCGGCCATGCACTACCCGGCGCTCGCGCAATTCCTCGTCGCCAATCCGCACAACTTCCTCGCCGGCGTCGGCATCGTGCTCGTGCTGGTTGGCGTCGCCTTCAAAATCGGAGCATTCCCGTTCCAGATTTGGGTGCCCGACGTCTATCAGGGCGCGCCGACACCCGTCACCGCCTTCCTCGCCGTCGGCTCGAAAGCTGCCGGTTTCGCCGTCTTGCTCGTCCTCACGCGGGACGTCTTCGCGTCTTACGACTGGCTCGTCACCCCGGCGCTCACGGCGATGGCCGCCGCGACGATTCTCTTCGGTAACATCGCCGCGCTCACACAGCACAATGTCAAACGCCTCATCGGCCTCTCTGGCGTTTCGCATGCCGGCTTCCTCTTGCTCGGCGTCGTCGCGCTCGCGGGTCCCGTCGCCAGTGTGTCCGCCACGGGAGCGATTTACTTTTATCTCTTTGCCTACCTCATCGCCTCCTTCGCCGTGTTCGGCGTGATGGCGCACATCGGCGGGGCCGACGATTCCGATCAGACCCTCGACCACTACGCCGGCCTTGCGAAAGAAAATCCTTTTCTCGCCACGATCCTCGCGATTGGCCTCGGCTCGCTCGCCGGCATCCCGCCGCTCGCGGGCTTTATGGGGAAATTTTTTGTCTTCATCGCCGCCTTCGAGGGAGGTGCTCGCTGGACGCTCGCCCTCGCCGTCGTTGGTGTGGTGATCTCGATTTATTACTATTTTGGTTGGATCAAAGCCGCATTCTTCGAGCAGTGGACCCCGCCGGCGGACACCGCCGCACCGCGTCCCTCGCGCACGCCGGTAAACCTCGTTAGCGGCATCGCGCTTGGCTGCCTGGCGCTCGCTTCGATTTTCATCGGCTTCTACCAAGGCCCGCTCGGCCACTGGCTGACGATGAAGTGAGGTCGGGCGGCCGTGATGCGGTTAAGTTAAGTGAACGCTTCGAACGTAAGACTCCCTCGGGATGGCTTGGCTGTCCGAGCTGAATGACCCGAAAGCGCGAGGCTGGCCAACACACCGAGACGGTGCCTGTTCGAATGTTCCTCTCCCGAGGCCTCGTCGCGGCGCCAGTGGTTATTTCGCCACTGATTGCGGATCTCGACGCCCCCCCCCGTGGCCACGCACCAGCGCCTGCCATTGCGTCAAGGTGTCGTCTGCCGCCTTCCACGCTCGACTGTGGACGTCGCGTTCCGTCGGCCTTGACGGGTGGCGTGGACCGCGGTGCGATACGGTTATGGATTCTCCTCAAGTGCAGATTGAAAAACTTATTTCCGGCAACGGCGCCTCGCCCAAGAAGGGCGATTCGGTGACGGTGCATTATACCGGGACTTTCGTCGACGGAGGCAAGTTCGACAGCTCGGTCGATCGCGACGAACCGTTCACATTTATGCTCGGTATGAAGCAAGTCATCGCCGGCTGGGACCAAGGCGTGGCCACGATGAAGGTGGGGGACAAGGTGAAGATGACGATCCCTCCGGAGCTCGGCTACGGGCGCGAAGGTTATCCCGGAGCGATCCCGCCCAATGCGACGCTGGTGTTTGAGGTGGAGCTGTTGGGGATCGAATCCTGATCAAGCGAGCGGGTTGGCCCGGGTGTCGCGCTGCCGTCGATGCCGGTACGACGGAGAAACGCACTGCGCCGTTGGCCGCTGCGACCTTGGGAGGCGGTGCGTTCACTCGGATCGCTGTAGGGCTGGCGACGATATCCGCCGCGAGTAAAATCGGCCGCGCAGCGAATTTGAAATCGCTGCATCCGCTCAAAAATACTGAGGAGCTGCGTGGGGAGCGGATAGCGATCGAGACCCGAACGTTCGAGAGCGAGCAGCAGTTCGTGGGTCGCTTCAAGGGTGGAGAGACAACCGTCATGCGGTTGCTGCTTGATGACGTAGCGGCTGCGTCCGGTGGGCGTGAACATAATGCGCGGCAGCCGTTGCAGGCTGGGGCTGAGGCGGAGCATTTTTCGTGCACCGCCCCATGTGGAGTCGAGCAGCAGGACCACGAGGCGGCGTTCGCCGAGTTCGGCGGGGGGCAATTCTCCCGTGGAGAGGTTGCGAGCCTCCACACCGGGGTAGAGGAGGACGGTGAGGTTGCGCGGATCTTTGATCAGGGTTTGGACCTCTGCGTGATCGTCAAAGGCTATGCCCATGTAAATCACGCTCTGCGGAAGGCAAAGGTGGGTGAGCCGGCCGGTGTTGGCTTTCTCTTTCTTGAATTCCTTCGGGTGCATCAAGAACACAATCTTGGTGCGTGTTTCCATCGGTTGGATCGAAGGACACCAGCAGTGCTCCTGCGGCCAAAAACACCGATAACAGGTCTCGCGGCTCATGCCGAACGTGATCGCCGACCAGAGGCGAACATCAGTTCTTGAAGTCGGTGTTCGGGCGGACGAGGTCGAGCTCCTTGATCCACGCATTGCGATACCGGACGTCGTGGCCCTCGCATTGGAGCTTCAGCCCGCCGGGGACGTCGGTGATGCCCTTGCCGCCCTCGTTGCCGCCATCGAGGCCGGAGTTGGCTCCGCCCCAGACTTGGTTGATGGTCTGGCTGCTGTGCACTTTGATGCCGTTGAAATAGAGTGTGACCATGGCGGGCTCGGTGCGCTTGCCGTCCTTAAAGCGGGCGGCGCGGAATTGGATATCGTAGGAGTTCCAATGGCCGAGACCCTTGTAAGCAAAATACGGTGACGGCGTCTCGTTGATGACAGCGCCCATCCCGTGTTTGGTGGCGTCGCTGTCACAGATCTGAATTTCGTAACGGTTCTGGAGATAAACGCCACTGTTGCCGCCGGTTTTGGTAATGAGGAATTCAATGTGTAGCCGGAAGTCGCGGTAGGCTTTCTTGGTTACGATGTCGGCGGAGCCGTATTTGCCGCCAGCCGCCGCGGGATCGTCGGTTTGGAGAACCGTGCCGCGGTCAACGGGATCATCGACGATCTTCCATTTGATCGGCATCGCCGAAGCAAAGCGGGGGCCCGTCCAGTAAGTCCATTTGTCGTCGAGTAGCTTGCGGCTGCCGTCGATGAGGACTTCGGCGTCGGCCGGGGCCTTGGCACCGAGTCCGATCTGGGCGAACGCGCTGGGGAGCGATGAACAGAGCAAGGCGAGGAACACAGCACTGGGGAACCGGCGGGAGCGGTTGAGGAGATGATTCATGTCGTGGGTGGGAAAGGGCGGAAGTTTGCGGGAGATCCCTGCTGAACCGCAAAGCTAGAATGGGTGCGACTGGACGAAACCGAGTTGTCGTGCAGTTTTTGGGAAATGCAACTCTCAGGAATCCATCATCTCACAGCGGTCACGGCGAACGCATCGGCCAACCATGCGTTTTATACGCGAACCCTCGGCATGCGCTTGGTCAAGAAGACCGTTAATCAGGACGACGTATCGGCCTATCATTTGTTCTACGCCGACGGAATTGCCGCGCCGGGAACGGACCTGACGTTTTTCGACTGGCCCGTGCCACCGGAGCGGCGCGGCACGAACAGTGTCGCGCGCACCGGGCTGCGCGTTGCGAGCGAGTCCAGTCTCACGTGGTGGGCGGCACGGTTTCGCGAGCTGAAGGTGAGACACGGCGATATTATCCAGCACGATGGTCGCGGAACCCTGGATTTTGAAGATTTCGAGGGGCAGCGCTTCATTTTGGTGGTGGATCGTGCGCCTCGCGAACCGGCGCATCGCTGGGCGAAGAGTCCGGTGCCGGCGGAACATCAAGTGTTGGGGCTGGGGCCCATCATCCTCAGTGTGCCCGCCTTGGGGCCCACGGACGCGGTGCTGACGAACGTGCTGCAGATGCGACGCGTGCGGGACTACTCGATCACTGGGGGGACCACGGTGCACGTTTACGAAATGGGTGAGGGTGGCGCAGCGGCGGAGCTACATGTCGTTCTGGAGCCGGAGATGCCGCGTGCACGGCAAGGTGCGGGCAGTGTGCACCACGTCGCGTTTCGCACGACCGTGAAAGACTACGCCGCGTGGGCGGAGCGGCTCGTTGAACTTGGGATGCGCTCGAGCGGTCCGGTCAATCGGTTCTATTTTCAGAGTCTCTATTTTCGCGAGCCGAACGGGCTGTTGTTTGAGTTGGCAACTGATGAACCCGGGTTTACGGCGGACGAGCCCCTCGATCAACTTGGGGAAAGACTTTCGCTACCTCCTTTCCTCGAAACGCGGCGCCGAGAAATTGAAGCGGGACTCAAGCCGTTGGCCTGATACCAACGTCTCATGATATTTATACGATCGTCGAAATACCACTCGCTCACGCGCGCAACGACCAGCAGTCAAAAACTCAAATGATGTTGTTATAAGTGACTCGGCCAAAATTTAGCGGAAAATCTGCCTGGCCTCGCGGTGCGATCCCGCGTCACCGAGTTCAGTGATTGAACTCACCAGCGGCGCCATTTATATCGCCGCAATTCGATCCTGCGGCGGGATTCGCCATGGGCGGCGATTTCGTTTCGCTCTGTCATCGATTAGCGCCATTCGGAGTGTTTCCACCTCTTCCCTTGATTCGAAATTACGCATTCCAGACGGCGATTGCATGTGTCCAGCGGGATGCCACCGAGTTACTTAGAATGCACCGCCACGATGGGCATCACAAAAAAGACCCCAAACTGGAGTTTGGGGTCTTTCATAACTAAAGCTTTTATTGGCCAATTACTTGGCGATCGGGGGAAGGGGAGGGGGAGGCGGCATGCGCGTCAATGAACTGTTCGCCGCCCGGGTGGAAATCATCTCGGTGGTACGTTGAATTTCAAACTCAGCGTTGCGCTTGTTCACTTTTTCCAGCTCAACTTGCTTCGCGAGTTCGAAGGCCTCGCGGTTCGCCTTGTCCTTCGACTTCCGGAGACTGTCGAGCTCGATGTCTAGTTTGGAGACTTCTTTAGCTGCCTTATCACCCTCAGCCAACGCTTTGTCGGTCGCGTCCTTTACTTCTTTGTCGGCCGCTGCGAGTTTGGCGAGCTTGGCTGCTATTTTATCAGCATCCTCTTTCTCGCGCGCGGCTTGGCGTTCTTTGGCGTCGAGCGAGGCCTTCCGCTCGTTGTCTGCCTTGATTTTAGCTTTGTCGGCTTCGATTTTTTGGGCGGCAGCCAAACGAGATTTTTCTTTCGCTTCAGTCTCCGTTTGGTAACTGAAGAAAAAGATGAGAAAGGCCCCGAGCATGGCGCCTGGGAAAATGAGATACATCCATTTTTTCATGGGGAGAATTTATTGGGTTATTTTTTGACAGCGGCGGCAGCAGCGGCAGCAGCAGCGGCTTTGGCCGCGGCTTCAGCGGCCACATCGGCAGCGGCGATCCGATCCAGAACGATAGCGAGACTGCGGGTATTAGCCTCGGCCTTTTTTACGTAGTCACGTTGGAAGGCAACCTCCTCAACCAACTTTTTCTTATCAGATTCGATTTTCGAGATTTCTTTCTTTTCTTCCTCGATCTCCTTCTTGAGGCGTTTGGCTTGTTGCTCAAGCTTGTCCGTTTCGCGCTGCGCCCGAAATTTAGCCTGCATGGCCTTCTCGCGCATATCCTTGTCCGCGAGATCCTTTTTTTCGTTAGCGGCCTTCTCGAGCTTCCGCTTCTCTTGGGAGGCGAGGGCGTCTTTCACGGCCTTTTCCCGGCCGCGGGCATCCTCGGCGAGCTTTGCTTCGATGACGGCGCGCGCCTTGCGTTCACCTTCAGCCAAACGAGCTTCATATCCGGAGCTGTATTGCCAGTAAACCGTACCAAAGATCACAAGCCCGATCAAAGGCGGGAAAACATATAAATATTTCGTCTTCATTTTAGAATTTAAGCGAGAGGGGTGTACGTAATCAGAGGCTCTTGGGCGATTTTGAACTGTCGCGATCAGCGATCGCGGCCAGAATGGCATCTTTCAGGCGAGCGAGGTAGGCGTCTTTTTCTTTTTTTGGATCACTGAGTGCCTCAGCTTGGCTGATCGACTTAAGTGCCTCGTCGAAGTCCTCAACCTCGTACGAGACGTTGGCCAAGAGTGTGTGCACAGCATAAGGTCTGTCTAGGCCGCCCTTGCGCAAAGCTTCTCGGTAATGATGGCGGGCATCCTTCATTTTTTCATCTTGCCGGTAGATTTCACCGATCTGGAGGTCGAACTGGCCATTCGCGGGGAAAAGTTTTGTGGCTTCTTTCAGTACAGACAGTGCGTCGAGATTACGGTTAATTTGCAGATAATAATAGCCGAGATAGATCCAGTTTTTTGGATCATTTTCGATACCGCCGCCCTTGAGGCCCGCATAGAGGAGGTCAGTCGCCTTACCGAATTGGTTAACTTGAATGTAAAGGCTGACCAAATTGAAGTTATCTTTGGGAGTATTCATGAAGCCCTGCGCTTGGGCTCGCTCAACGGTGTTGATTGCGCGGATGAAATGGGGCCGAGCTGTCGACTCGTCATTATTCTTGTCCGAGGCGAGGTTCAGATAGCTTGCCCAAAGCTGGGGCCAATAGTCTTTCTTCGTCGGAAATTGTTTGACGATCATCTCCAACACTTCGGCGGAGCGGGCGACATCTGAACCTTGCTGCAAGATTGCCAACAGAAGGAAATAAAGATTTTCCTTCGGACGAATCGACGATTGGAAAAGTTTGTCGATCTCGGCCCGTGCTAGCTTCAGGAGTTCATGATTGATATTTTTGGGGTCGGCGACGGCCTGCTGAAGTAGAACGGTCGCGTAAAACGACATGATTTCGGGTGTAGGCTTGGGTGCGGTCGCTAGCCAGCGTTTAATGAACTCCGAAGCTTTCGCGAGGTACTTACGCTGCGCCTCAGGAACTTTGATGGTGGTGGCCTCTTGGTAATTGATCTGGGCTAAAAACAAAACCATTTCCAGTGTCTTGTTTTTATCGAAGAATTTCGGGGAGCTGGCATCTGAAAGTTGGAGTGCGAGCTCCATCGTCGCCGCGGATTTAGCCCATTGATCTTTGCCTGCTAACAGCCGAGCCCGCATATCCTGAATAAAGGCTAGATCATAACTAGCGGGACCCACCGTAGGAATTACCGCATCAAGGAGAGCGATCATCCCGTCCCAGTTTTTTGCGTCCTGGAGTGGTTTGAGCTTTTGGATTTCAGCGCTGACCTTTTCGCTGAGACTCGGAGGTTGAGCTGGTGGCGCTGGAGGCGGAGTCTGGGCAGAGGACGCTCCGGTCGTAAACACCGCAAGTGCGAGTGCGAGCGACAAAGCAATCTTCGCCGAACGAGCTTGAGTAGGGCAGGAGGTAAAAAATGAGGCAGTCACGGGATGAATTAATCCTCGTTAAGGGTGAAGACGATGGGCACCTGCATGTGCGTGTTGACGTTCCGGCCGCCTTTGCGTCCGGGCTTGAATTTCCACTTGGATACCGCTTGGACGGCGGCAGATTCGAATTCGCGCTGGGACATTTTAACGGCGAATGCATTCTGGACGTCACCGTTGGCATCCACGATGAAGTCTACAACGACTTCTCCAGCGATACCCGCGCGGCGCATTTCAAACGGATAGGTAGGCCGACCTTGCAAGCGGGGAACTGGTTGGTTGTCGAGCATCGACGGGTCGAACACAGCTGCGCCTCGGAATTGGGAGGTATCGCGGTCCCCAGGAATTGTCAGGACGCCGACGGCAGGCCTCATTCCTTCGGGTGGCGGGGGTTGGACCTTTTGAACAAATGAGGTATCGGTCACGATCTGGGGCACGTCCGTGAGCATAGGGGGCGCTAAGTCCATCGGCTTGATCGGTTCATCCGTAGCCTCCACTTTTTCCGGCTCATCGGGTTCTAGTTTGGGCATTTCCATCAACAGGACTTTGGGTGCCTCCAAGGCGACGGGCTTAGGCTTCGGTTCGAACTTGATCAGCATCTCGCCGAAAAAGATACCCCCGTGGATAAACGCTGACAGGAAAACTCCTAGGATGAGGTCGCTACGCATGGGAAAAGTTCCGGAGGTTATTTACCCGTGGGCTGTACGGTGGTTTGAACGGATACTTGGGCGATCCCTGCCTTGCGAATTTCATCAAGAGCAAGGACGGCAGCCCCAAAGCGGGCTTTGTTGTCGCCCTGCACGAGTACGCGGGGATTGGCTTCGCGGTTCTTGTAATCTACGAGCCGCGGAGCAATTTCGGCTACCGTAATTAACTCTGGGGCCGAGCCGACGCCCTGCTTCCAATAACAATTTCCCGAGTCGGACACCTGTAGGTAGACCGTGGGATCATTGGGATTGGGCTGGCTGTTCGGGTTCGCCACGGGGAGATCGACCGGGATCGAAGCGATTTTGTTCAGCGAGAGAGTGAACAATACGAACGTCGCCAAAAGGAAGAAGATGACGTCGATGAGGGGGATAATCTCAATGCGCGCTTTTTTCTTGCCATCATCTACGTGTGAGCTGGATCCGGACATAGAATTAAAGAGGGGGATTGATTCTGCCCGAAGGGTTAGCGGCTGATTGCACGAACCTGAGTCTCAATAAAGATCTTCTTGAAGCCAGCCTTACGGGCTTCGTCGAAGACATAAATGGCCTGATTGAAGGGCGCATTATCATCGCCATTGATCAGGATCCGACCTTCTGGATTCGAAACGTAGTAGGCCTTCAACCGGTTGAGGAATTCATTGAGGTCAACGAATTCTTTATCCCAAGCGAGACTGCCTTGCTCGGTGACTGATACCGTGGCCGTCCCGGCGGTTTCGCGTTCGACACCACTGTCCGCCTGAGGAAGGACTACCGGCACACCTTGGGGAGTATTCAGCGAGAGCGTGAACAACACGAAAGTGGCGAGCAGAAAGAAAATAACGTCGATGAGAGGGATGATCTCAATGCGCGCCTTTTTCTTGCCGCCGCTATTACCGCCTGATGATCCGGACATGGTGGAGGGTGGCTGGAGTGACTAATTTACCGAGAACGGGGTGCAGAACTTAGCGAGCGAACGGCGCATTGGTCTCGGACTTCTTGACCAAGATTTCGAGAGCGTGGGAGGCGTCACTGACCTCTTGCTTCGCCTGTTCGGTGCGGGCGTTAAGATAGTTGAACGGGAGCAGTGCCATGATCGCGATCAAGAGACCTGCCGCCGTGGCGATCAACGCTTCGGCTACGCCGCCGGTGATTGCACCGGACGCAGCCGCCAGATTTCCGCCGCCGAGGGCGCCGAAGGTTTTCATCATGCCGGTAACCGTACCAAGAAGACCCAACATCGGTGCCGCCGTGATGACGGTATCCAAGGTCGCCATACCCTGGCTGAAACGCCCGAGCTCTTGTCCAGAAGCGCGGACAAAGGCATTGGACATTGAATATTCCTTGTTATTCAGCGTGTAAACCAAGATGCGGGCGATAAAATCTTTGCTCTTTTTGCCAATCGCGAGCGCTCCCGCGATGTCGCGCTTCTCGACCAATTCCAGCATCTTCTCGACCGCTTGCGCTTCGCGGGTGCCGTTCTCACGGATGATAAAGAGGAGTCGTTCAACCACGACGGTGATGCCGACGAACGACAACAATAAGATTGGCCACATGATTTCTTTGCCGGCGTGAAAGAGGTCCATCATGGACATTTCAGTGCCGTCGGGATTCATGAGCAGGATCGCCAAGGGGATTTCGACTAGGTTGATCATAAGAGGTGGACGTTTTTTAGTGGATTATTCTGTGAGGATTAAGAGAAAGATTCGTAAGGTCAGGCCGGCTGAAGGACGCGCGAGCGATGAAAATGCTCATTAATAAATCTTCAAGGACTCAACTCCATCAAGCGCTAAGGGACCAAGTGTTGCTGCTAGAGTTTTTCGCGTTAGGCCACGGCGCGCAAGAGATGGCGATCTGGAAATTCAACATGTCTCGGGAGTGTTTTCGGGGAGCGAAAAAATGAAAAGTGACGAAATAGGTGTGAACGAAACTTGGCTGTCAACTTTCTTTGTGGGGAAGTGTGGTGAATAATTTTCCTCGGTGAAATCAGAGGAGGAATTACGGAACGTAACGCTCCTTTCGGTTTTTTATTGGAGGAAAATTGGCTGCCCGACTAGGAGTCGAACCTAGACAAAACGAGTCAGAGTCGTTTGTGCTACCATTACACAATCGGGCAGGAAAGATCGCTGGGATGTCGCACAACACGGTCAGGGCAACGTTTGAAAACTGGAGCCGGCGATGGGATTCGAACCCGCAACCGCCTGTTTACAAAACAGGTGCTCTACCATTGAGCTACGCCGGCGAACTACTATTTAGGGTCAAGTTGTGAAGGTTAATGTGGCGGATTTCGACGCCTTGTTTCTGTGGTATCTCTACACTCCAGTGACAGCGAAGGGGGAAAGGGGGCGAAAAACATGGGCTGTGAAAGAACAACGGTTCGTGGCCTGCATCGTCACCGCAAGAACGCTGTTTTCTACGGACGAGAGCCAGAGTGGGGCAAGCAAATTTGCGTAAGTCGAACCCCAATATGTTTTCGGTCGGCACTCGTCGGCTTAATGACGAGGTCGCGAACATCGCACGATTACGTGGTCGTCTTGCGGCCGTTAGTGCCGGCGCAGGGGCGGTGGAATGCATTGGCGTGAACACGCGCCGCTCCCGCCGCGAGCGGTGGAGCGGGCGTAAGAGGAGGACGTGCCGTGCAGGTTGCGTGCGAGGGGGCGAATTCCCCGTTGCTGAGCTGAGGGGGGCGGTGGGCGTAATTATTGTGATGATACGGGGGCGGCTCTCGCTGGGTGGAACGTCCCACGGCGTGTAACTGGAGGTGAGGTCGCTCGCGGGCCCAAGAGTTTCCCCAGTGGAGTTTTGCGCGGAGAGTGCGGAGCTGGTGGAGGCCGTGGCGCTCGGCTTCGATCCACTAGGTGCCGGCTTTCTTGATGCGGGCATGGAGAACGTGGCTGTGGCCGCTTGCCGATGACGCCGGAGCCGATGGCAGATCGAGCGCGAGGGCGCGGGCATAGTCGAGTTGATCGGTGCGATCGCCCAGATAGCGAAGCGCGGTGCGCACGGGGGAGTGGTTGTCCGGCTTGTCTGGGGGTTCTTCGCAGAGGCGCAGCGTGGCGAGGACGCTGAGGTGATCGCTAGCGGGCTGCGGAGCGACGAAGGCTTTGCTGTGGGCTGGGTCGGGCGCGGCGGCGGGATAATGACAGAGGCGAAACTAATCGACACGGCCGTGTGCCGCTGCTCCGCCCACTGGCCCAGCGCCCACCGACCGAGCGGGCGCAGGCGCTCCACGGTCGCGTCCTCCGCTTCATCGCCGGTGTGGAGCGGGCCGGCGCGGTTTTCCGCGGCATCGAGCACCGCGGCCATGTGTTCACCCAGCTGCGGATGGCGCTGCAGCCGCGCCACCAAATCCGACACCTTTTCGTCGGACAGAGCGGGACGGTTCATCCGATTGGACCGTGCTGAACCCCGCCCAATTTGTTTAGCCCAAAGCAGGTTCGTGCTTCCTTCGCGAATTACCGTCTCACCCCAACGCCATTCTTCCCTTCGATTCTCCCTTCCGCCTTTCTTCCCGACGGCTGACTTCACCTCCTGTTAAACGCGGCCATGACGGGGTGGTGATGGCCGGGAGGTGATGGCGGTGTTGACCGCGGTCGCGGAGTTCTTTGTGCGGTGTCGGGCTGGGCTGAGTCACCATCCGCACGAGGATACCTCGCTGGCGGACCTCGAAATCGCTTTGCGCGTGATGGTGGACTTTCTCGAAAGAATGGCCCAGCAACACGCGTCATGAAACGCACTGGTCCGATTGTCAGGGAAAACGCCAAGACAGTTCACGAGCCCGAACGGCTCGATCTCATCGTGCGCGGGGGGCGCGTCGTGACGCCGGAGGGCGTGCTGGCGGTCGAGATCGGCATCGTGCGCGGCAAGATCGTCCGGCTGGCGCCCAGCGTCACGGACGCCACGGATGCGGAGTTGAATGCGGAGGGGCGCTACGTGTTTCCGGGCATCCTTGATGCGCACGTGCATTTCAACGAACCCGGTCGTGCCGATTGGGAGGGGATCGCAACGGGCTCGGCAGCGCTCGCGGCGGGAGGCGGGACGGTGTTTTTTGATATGCCGCTCAACTCGGAGCCGCCGGTGCTCGATGCAGCGGGATTGCGTGAAAAGCGCGCGATTGCCGAGGAGAAATCCTGCACCGACTTCGCGTTGTGGGGCGGATTGACCGCGGGGAATCTCGACAAGATCGCCGGCCTGCGTGATGCGGGTGCGGTGGGGCTGAAGGCATTCATGTGCAACAGCGGGGTCGCGAGCTTCCAGAACGTGGATGCGAAGACGCTGCGGGAAGGTATGAAGCGGGCGGCTAAGGTCGGTTTGCCCGTCGCGGTGCACGCCGAGGACGACGCGATGGTCGCGGCGCTCACCGAAAAGATCAAAATGGCGGGGCGCTCCGATGCGCGCGCGTGGCTCGACTCGCGTCCGGTCGGGGTGGAACTCGAGGCGATTCGCACGGCGTTGGAAATCGCGGGCGAGACGCAGTGTGCGCTCCATATCGTGAATGTGAGCAGCCCGGAAGGCATCGCGCTCATCACGGAGGCGCGGTTGCAACGCGTGGATGTGACGGCGGAAACGTGCCCGCATTATTTGCTCTTCAACGATAAGGACGTCGTGCGGCTCGGGCCGCTCGCGAAGTGCGCGCCACCGTTGCGCGATGAAAAGCGGCGCAAGGCGCTGTGGGCCGAGCTGCGAGCCGGGCGTATTCAAACGCTCGGGTCGGATCACTCGCCGGCGCGGCCGGAGATGAAAGATTCGGCGAACATGTTTGCCGTCTGGGGTGGGATCGGGGGCATCCAGCACGGTTTTGAGCTATTGATTTCCGAATGCGAAAAGACGGCGGCCCAAGACCTGCCCGTGTTGGCGGCTGTGATGGCGCGCAATGTCGCGCGACGTTTCCAGATCGACGATCGCAAGGGGCAGATTGCGTTGGGGCGGGATGCTGATTTTTCGCTCATCGAATATACAAAGGCGCGGACGATCCAAGCGGAGGACCTCTGGACGCGGCACCGGATCAGTGCGTACGTGGGTGAAAAGAGCCGGGCCCGGGTGACGCATACGTATGTGCGCGGCACGGCGATCTACGCCGACGGCCGGTTTACGAATCTGCCGCAGAAGGGGCAGTTTTTGGCGCCGCATCGGCCGCGATGCTAAAGGGGCGGCTCACGGCCGGACCACTCGCTGGCGCTCGCGGCTACCTGAACCGAGGGAATTTCATCACCACGAGTAGTCCCGGCGGTTAAACCCGCACGGTGTGGTCGCGCGGCAACTCAGGGCGGCCGATCCGCGATGCGATGACGGCGGTCTTGGCAACGGGCCCCTCGCGAGTGTGGGGGGGGGCATTCGGCGGGCGGGAGCTTTTCACTTCGTGACGCCGGCGGCGTGGGCGGACGCAGGCGAGGATGGACAGCGACTTCCTCGACGCAGCATCCATCGGAAATTCAAACGAGCGTGGCGGAGTTCGTCCACGTGCCCGCAATAAAGTCGTCATGAAGGCGCCGCGCATGGCCGGCGGCTGTTGCCGATCGGGTGGCGCGGGCCTGTGGATTGCCGCCCGCGGTGGTGCGCGAGCGGAATCTGGAGCGGGGAAAATATCCGCGAGCTGCGCGGGATTATTTCGCGGGCAGCAATTGGACGCCGTCGAGGTGGACGTTGCCATCGGCGTTCGTCGCGTCGACTTCGACGGCGGCGGGTTGGCCGGCTTTGAAGCGGAAGGTGCCGAGGGAGATCCAGACCTTCTCGATTGTGGCGGGCTTCTTTTGGTTCACGGTGACTGCAGCGGCGCCGTCGGCGTGGCGGACGGTAACGGCGGTGTTGCTGGCGCGGTTTTCGTGCGGGGCGGTGGCAAAGCGGACTTCGTAGCGGCCGTCGGTGGGGACGGTGAAAGCGAAGCTGGCTTTGTGGCCGGCGCCGCGGGCGTAAATGTAGTCGGGGCCGACGTGCTCAAGGTTGGTGCCGCTGGTCCAAGAGCCGGTGAGCTTCGCGGTTTTGTTGTCGACGACGATGCCTTTGAGGTTGGCGAGGCTGGTGGCGCCGCCGCGGCCACCACTGTCGTCAACCGGGGCCGGTGCGGGGCCGCTAATTTGGAAAGGGGCTTCGAGGCTCGCGCGCCGGGCGCGGCCGGGGAGTTTGAGCAGGCTATCAACTTCCTTCCAGTGCTGCTCGTAGACGCCGCGCGGAGTGGTGTTGCGCTGGATGGCGACGGCGGCGGCTTTGCCGACGACTTCACCCATCATGCCGATGGTCTTCATGACGCGTACGGTGCCGAGGGCTTGGTCGGAGACGCTGATATTTCGGCCGGCCATAAACATGTTTTCAATGTTCACGGAATAGAGGCAGCGGTAGGGGACCGGGTAACCGAAATCACGGTCGATGCGGCGGTCGTGCTCGGCGACGGAGATGAAGGGATTGTCGGCAAATTTGGTGGCGTATTCCTTCTTAGCGAAATGGAGGTCGATGCTCCAGGTGCTGGGCACGCAGCCGTCGGGGAAATTCTTTTTTGTGATGATGTCTTCGTGCGTGAGCATGACATCGCCGACGATGCGGCGGGATTCGCGCGTGCCGCCGACGTAGGCGACCCAGTCGAGCTTGGCGTTAGGGTGCTCGGGTTTGCCGTCGCGGTTTTTCATCGCGTTGAACGCGCCGAAGACGGCGCGGAGGTTCCAATCGCGAATGAGTTCGAGATCGTTGATGGGGTGTTTATTGAAACCGCTTTCCCAAAACCACTCGCCCTTGCCCTGGGCGGTCATGTCGGCCTTGCCCATTTTGGGGTAAGGGAAGTCGTCCATCTGCAGGTCGAGGGCCCAGGGCGTTTCTGGATACGTGCGCGGGGCGGTGTCGTTGGACCAGACCCACATGTTGGACATACCGAGGAGGTCTTTGAGTTCGATTTCGTATTTAGCGCCGGCGAGGTGGGCGAGGCTGCCGTGGCCGGTGCAGTCGACGAAGAGTTTCCCGGAGAATTTTTTCTCGCGGCTCGTGGAGGTGTTGAGCGACGTGACGGACATGATTTTTCCGCCGATGGTGGTGGCGGCGTAGACGTGCTCGTTGAGGAAGAGCGAAATGTTTTTCTCGGCGCGCAGGTGCGCTTCCTTTTTGGCGTCGCCGAATTCCTCGTACGTCCCGGGGGAATTCTTCGCTTTGTCGGCGAACTCTTCGATCATCTCGCCGATGTGTGGGTAGTTGCCGCGGCGCACGAGGCCCATGGCCCAGACGCGGATTTCGGAGGAGCCGTTGCCACCGAGGACGGGGCGATTTTGGATGAGGGCCACCTTGAGGCCCATGCGCGCGGCGGAAAGGGCGCTGCCCATGCCGCCGTAGCCGCCGCCGACGACGACGAGATCGAACTCACCCATGTTCTGCGGTTCGGTGGGGTGGCCGAGGGTGGTCTTGCGCCAGGCGGAGAGCGGGGCGGTGTCGTTGGGCGGCGGCGTCGTGAGATCGGTGGTGAAGTAAAGCGCGTCGCAGCGGCCGTCGAAGCCGAGGAGGTCGCGGAGGGCGAGGGTGTTTTCTTTTTTCGCGATCGTGACGGTGCCGCCGTCGTGCCAAAACCACGTGGCGCTCTTGGTGCCGAAGGTTTCGGCGAGAGGTTGGCCGTTGAGGAGGACTTGAAATTTTCCGGGCGTGCCGGGGGCTTTCCATTCGGCGACCCAGTCTTTCGTGCGGACCCAGACGCGATACGTGCCGGTGGTGGGGAAGGAGACGGTGGTGGTGGCGTCTTTGACGGGTTGACCGAGACCGTGGGCGATCAGGTAAGGCGAGCCCATGATGTCGATGAACTGCGTGTCGAGGGACCAACCGCCGGGGGAGGCGAAGGATTCGGCTTCGACCAAGAGATGGTCGGCAGCGCGGGACGCCGGGGAGGCGGCGAACGCGGTGAGGGCGAGGAGGACAAGGTGGCGGAGGCGTTTCATAGAAAGGGAGACGATTTTAACTACGGATGAACACGGATACAGATGGGATGCGTCTATTCGTAGACGAGTTGGGCGGTGGCGGTGGTGGAGGTATCGGCGGTGACGCGGAGCCAGTAGGCTTGGTAACCAGCAGGGAACGTGTGATCGTGCGATGGGCCAGCGGGGACCTCGAGGGTGGCGTAGGTGACCCACCGGCCCGTGCCACTGAGGTCGACTTCCAGGCGGAAGCGCACGGTGGTCGCAGCGGTGTGTGAGACCATGATTTTTTTGCGGTCGTAGCCAGTGAGGAGGTAGGGATCCGAGGGCGTGTTGGCTGTAACGGATGTGTCTTTCCACGGACCGCCAACGCCGGTGGGTTTACCGAAGGACCAGAGGTCATCGACGGCGCCCACCCAGACGGCGGCTTTGCCATCGGCGGAGCGAATGACGTGGGGGTTTTTGACGGAGGCGTCGGTGGTGACGCCGGACATCACGAGGAGGCCGCGCCAGCTCGCGTAATCGTGGATCGCGCGGTTGTGCGTGGCGACGGGCCGGACCTTGGCGATGCCGCCGGCGTTTTCGGCGGGGAATTCGAAGAAGGTGCCGCCGGCATTGAGGAGGTCGCGTTCGGTGCAGACTTCGCGGTCGACGCGGATCGGGCCGTGGGGCGAGGTGCCGTCGAACGCGGCGTGACCGCGCGGGAGGCGCCAGTGTTTTCCCTGCTCGTCGGTGTAGATCACGGAAGCGGCATCGAGGCCGATGGCGGTGGCGGGCGGGGTGAGGTGGGCGTGCGCCCATTTCGCGGCGGCGGCGTCGTCGGTGCGGATGAGCTGCAGGTCGGGGCCCAGCTCGTAGAACGTGTCGCCGACGGTGACGCCGAGGGGTTTTTTCTCGGCGCCGCGGGCGTGGAGGAGGGCACCGGTGCCGCTAGTGGTGCCGAGGCCGGCGAAGCGGGCGTCCGCGGTGGTGGTGCGGGCATCGCGATTGCGGTAGGCGAAGACGGCGGTCGCGTGCGGGAGGTCGCGGGAAGCGCGGACGCGAATCCAGGCCGCCTGCTCGGTGGCCGCGAAGGCGGTGAACGTGTAGCCAGAGGAGGGAACTTCGACGCGCCGGAGTTCGGTCCACTGGTTGTTGCCGCCGCGGTCGACTTCGAGGGTGAAGGTCACGGGTGCGGCGGCGTCGTGGGTGAGGTGGAGGAGACGTTCGTCGTAGCCGGAGAAGAGGAAGGCGTCGGAGGGCGCGTCTTTTTTCACGGAGTCATCGAGCCACACGGCGCCGCGGCCGATGACGGGGCCGAGGCGGTCGAGCTGCGCGGGTTGGATGAACCAGAGGTTGGATTGCGACTGGCCGGGAGCGGCGAGGGTGCCCTTGGCTTTGCGTTTGTTGAGGAACTCGCTCTTGGCGGTGTCGTCGCAGCCGAGGACGACGCGGTCGCCCCAGCGGGCGAAGTCGCCGATGACTTTGAGGTAATTGGAACGTGGAGACAGGCCGGCGGAGTGGGTGGAGTCGAAGTTTTTCGGGAAGCGCCAGAATGCGCCGTGCATCGTCATGAGCAGATCGGTTTCACCGATGTCGCGGATGCGGGGCCACTCGGTGTTCCAGCCGTGGGCGCCATCGTAGGAGTGGCTGGATTTCGGGAGGCGGTAGGTGTGCCACGTGCCGCGGTCGAGGACTTGAAGGATGAGTGAACGGAAATCCCAACCGATGGACCAGAGCGGATCGGTAGTGGGATTCTTGTTACCCGTTAGGTCGCCGGGACCGGTGACTTCGGTGAATTGATTGCGGCGGATGACGGACCAGGCGTCGGACTGGCCGTCCCACGAGGCGAGGACGCCGGAGGGAATGGCGGGATTTACGAGCGCGTCTTTGCCGTGCTCGCCGTTGTTGCCGTAAACGAGGACGCCTTGGCCGGAGTAGAGGCCCTTGCCGTGGTAACCGGGGAGATTCGCTTTGCGGCCGTCTTTGAGTTGTTCGTCGCGGAAGAGTTCGCTGACGGCGAGCGTCCGGACGTCGACCTCGTAGAGGCCTTCCTCCATGGAGGCGTAGTAAATCTTGTTGGCGGGATCGGTGAGATGGCGGGCGTTGCCGGTGGGGCGGCCGAACATCGCGGAGTAGGGGATCGCGCGGACCTTGCCCTGGGCGTTGACGGCGTAGGGGCCGATGAAAAGCTGCTGGGACTCGGTGTGGATGAAACGATTCGCGGGGGTGCCGCCGATACTCTCGGGGTGGATCGTTTGCCGAAGAGCGGAGTCGATCGAGTAGAGTTTGTCGTCGGAGCCCTTGGGCGAGTGAGGGGAATAGGTGACAACCCAGAGTTTGTCGGCCCACGGAACGACGGCGCCGGTGCCGCACTCGCCCTGGGAGTTAAACATCGCGAGGTGCGGGTAGATGCCGCTGAAGGAAAGCGGCGGTTCGGCGGCAAAGGCCGTCGTGGCGACGGCGAAGAGCAGGGCACTGAGCGGCGGTCGCATCAGTAAGACAGGCTAGTGGTGAGCGAATATTTCCGTGGGGCGTTGAACCATTGCGAGTAGCGAAGCGTGCCGTTGGAGCCGTTGCGCAGGTAGAGGACCTCGTTCGCGTCGAGGAGATTGGCGATGTTCAGCTGGACGGAGGCGCGCACTTGGCGGGTGGGTTTGAAACGATAGACCGTGTAAAAATCATGGAGCAGGCGGTTGGGAAAATAGAACAACTTCCGCTTACCGCCGTCGGCGGCGTCGTTAAACATATAGGCGCGGTGGTTCTGGCGCAGGCTGGAGCTGAGGCCGACCACGAGGCCGTTGAGCCGGCCCTCGCTGAACTGGTAGCGGTTCACGAGGCTGTAGCTGCGCTCGGCGTAGTTGACCGTCTTTTCGCCGGCCTTCTTCACAATGATGGTGCCAGCCGAGGGCGAGACGAAGCCGAGCTGGTGCTCGGTGATGGGAAGGCCGGTCTCGTTGGTGCCGACGCCGGCGGTGCGCAGGCCGAGCGTCTCCGCATTGAGAATTTGGCCGGACTCGGGGTCGAGGGTCGCGAAATACTGGCTGCTGGGGTTGCGCAGCATCGCGAGCGAGAGCGGGATCTGCGCCGAAGCGGGATCGCTCGGATCGGCTGGAACGAGCAGCGGCACGATGGCGGCACCGGCGGCGGCGCGGACGCCGACGACGGCCTGACCACCGACGGTCGTGGTGTTGAACTTGTCGTTGTAGAACTGCGGGAGGACCACGTCGGTGCGCTCGCTGCCGTTGGCCGTGGCGAGGTTAATGCGCACTTCCCAGCCTCGAAGCGGCCGCGAGCTGAGCGTGACGTTGTAGCCGTCAGAGGTCTTGTCGAAGACGTAGTTGCCGCCGCCGTTGCGGCCGTTGATGCCGTTGGGGTCGATGTCGTTCTGCAAGCCGCCGAGGCCTCCGATAAAATTCTGCGCTTGGGAAACGTAGTAATTTACGTTGCCGGAGATGCGGCGCTCCCAGAGGTCGAACTTGAGGCCGACATCGCGGCTCTCGCCTTTGCCGACCGGGAGAAGCTGGTCGTAGATATCGCGGCCGGTGTCGAAATTGATCTTCGCGTTGGTGGAATAGTTGCCCGAGACGCGCAGGCCGCGGATGGGCGTGTCGAAGACGAAGCCGGTCGTGAGGCTGTCGTAGGAAATCGGTCCGCGCTTCACGCCCGTGTTGACGCGAACCGTGCTCGCTTCCTCGGCGCGGTAGCCGGCCATGGTGTCGATGCGGCCGCCCCACCACTCGCTGAAGAGGCTGAAGCCCTTGCTCGCCTCGCGGGTGTCGTCGAGGGCGCCGCCCGCAGTGGTGACGCCAGCGGCGTTGACCGGGCCGGAAAGCCCCATCGGATTCCCCGTCGTGCGCGGCACGGCGTCGGAGTAGAACGTCGAAGTGTAGCGGTAGTTCTTGCCGTTGGGATGAGTAAAACTGGTGAAGGGCCACTCGCGGCCGCCGATGACCTGCGAGGGAAACGCGGGCACCCACACGGCTGGCATTTCGATACGGCCGGAGGTGGAGTTGGTGATGTTGGCGAGATTTTGGACGAAGGCGCCGTTGGCATCGGTCTCGAAGAAACGCCACGGCTGCGTGTTCACCCACGAGTCCATGTCTTGATAAAATGCGCTCGCCTGGTGGCGGCCAAACCACTTGCCGAGGTCCTTCTGGTAGGCGAGGGCGGCGCGGAAGCCGCGGGCACCGGTCCAGAAGGGTGAGGCGTTCATGGCGGTGTTGAGTGCCCACTGGGTGCCCGTCGACCCGGTTACGGGATCGACGTAGTTGTTGCCGATCGCGCCGGGGGCGAAGACGACGGTGCTGGTGGCGCGGAGCGGATCGTTGATGCGGGCGTCGTGGCCGTAGCGGAGTTGGAGGGCGAGGCCGGGCGCGAGGGTGGTCTCGGCCACGACGGAGCGAATAATATTAGTGTAGGCGTCGCGGTGGAATGGGCCGACCGCAGAGTCGACGGTGGTGAGATCGAAGGGGCCGTTGCGGGTGAACTGGGCGACGTCGGGGAACGAGACGAGATAGCGCGAGTTTTTATTGTCGACGTTGGCGGCAGTGGTGGTGGTGGCGTTACCGGGGGCGTTGACGACCGCTGCGCCAAACGCGTCGCGGGCGGGCAATTGCCAGCTCAACGGGGCGCGCACGGTTACGGCTTGGGCGAAAACCGCGTCGCGCGTGAAATAGCGATACTCGCCGCGGATCTGGAGATTCTTCCACGGCTGGAAGGTGGCGGCGACGTGCACGCCGGCGTTTTGCTGGCGGTGGCCCGGCCGAAAGAAACGCGTGTCACCCTTCGCGGCATTGACCCGCAGCCCGAACATCCGGTTGCTGGCCTGCGTGTCCAACGTGGAGCGCCAGGATCCTTCGGAGTCTGTTGTCCCCGTGATTGTCGCGGTGGGGCGCCGGTTGAGGTAGGCGCGCTTGGAGGTGCTGGTGATCGCGCCGCCGGCATCGCCGGAGCCGAAGAGCAGGGAGTTTGAACCGCCGATGGCCTCAACGCGTTCGATGTCGAAGGAGTCCAGCAGCGTGGTATCGGAGCGGAGGAAGCCGTCGCGACGCGGGTTATTGATGGCGAGGCCGCGCATCGTCATGGTTTTTGGGTCCTGTCGATCGCCTTCAAGATCGCCGCGGACATCTTCGCCGGCCCCGATGACGGCGGAGCCGAGGCCACCGAGCTTCGAGAGCATGTCGGTCATATCGACGACATTGAGTTCATCCATGAGCTGGCGGTTGAAGACCTTCGCATCGAGCGGGGTTTTACTGAGCAAAGTGTTCGTGCCGGTGACGGAGTTGGTGTTGGTCGCGTCGTAGGTGTCGGAGGCGTCGCCCTTCACCTCGAAGACGTTGAGGAGGACGGCCTCGGCGGTGGCGGCCTGACCTTTCGCGCCGGTGGGGGAAGCGGTGGAAGCGGGCGCGACCGCTTGGGCGCGCAGGGCCGGGGCGAACGAAAGCGACAGGGTGGCGAGGGCGAGGAGCAGCGAGGTGCGGTTGGGGTGGTGCATGAGGTAGGGTTGGTAGGATTAAAGTGAGGTGGTCTGGGTAAAAACAAAGACGACGACCTGGCGGGGTCCAACGTGATATTCACAAGGGAATTGTCCCGCCGGCGAGAAATAATCTGCCGGTGAAATTATTTTCTTATGGGGGTGTTGTCCGGGTGACTTCGCGACAATGGTCCCGCAGCGTCATCAGCTCGGCCGCGGGGCGCCATGGGCGAGAAAGAATGTAGGCTCGATAGTCCGCGCGGTCGTTGGGTGGAACCAGGCACCGAATTCGGTGTGAGCGTCGGCCCGTCCGGCGATACCGACGGGCCTGTGCTGGAGGGCAAAGTCGAGGTCTTCACTCCACGATTAACACTCCGCGCATGATGCGCCAATGGCCGGGGAAGGTGCAGATATACGGATAACGTCCGGGCTGGCTCGGGGCGGTGAACGCGAGCTCGGCGCGGGCGCCGGGATTTACGAGTGGCGTCGCGTGCAGGACTTTCGGCGAGGCGGGGACGAAGTGTTGGGCGAGACTCGTGGGGTCGCTCGCCATGTGGTCGGCGAGCACGCCGACCTCCTCGTCGGCGCCCAAGGCCACGAGGACCAGATTGTGAGGCATGGAATCGGGGTTCTCGAAAACGATGCGCACGGGCTGGCCGGCTTTGACGCGGAGTTCGCGCGGGGCGAACTGCATTTGATTCGGCACGGCCTGCACGCGCAGGGCGTCGGCATCGGCGGCGTGGACTTTTTCCCAAGTGGCGGCCATGGCGGTGAGGGCGGAGGGGTCGGCCGCGAAGCGGGCGCCCGCGAGTGGTTGCCCGAGCGAATCGTAAATAAACACGGGAGGCGGGGCGTTGCGCAGGCGGCGGTAGGTGATCTCGATGGTGTTCAAACCGGCGGTGAGCTCGAAGGTGACTTGCTGCTCCGTGCTGTAGGTGCTGTCGGCGGAGGAGAGTTGGACGCCGTTGGCGGAGATATCGAGGAAGCCGTGTTTGAGGCTGAGGACGGCGGTTTGGGGTGTCGTCGCGTCAATGAATGTTCGATACGTGCCGCCGGTGGTGGCGGGCGCTTTCCCTTTTTGTTTCGCGGCGTTCTTGGTGACGGGCGCTGGTTCGTTGGCGGACGTGGTGCTGAGGGTCAGCCAGTGATCGACGCGCGTAGCCGGAGAAACTTCCAGCACGGGAACCGAACGCCCCTTGAGGGGCTTGGTGCCGGCGCGGAGATCGGTGAGCATCTGCTGCACGGCGGGCTCGGTGGGGTGCAGATGGGCGACGACGGCGTCGAATTCGGGTCGCGACGGACGGAGATGGGCGACGGCGTTGATGGCGGCCATGCGCACGCGCGGATGCGGATCGGCGGCGGCTTGCGTGAGGCGCGCCAACGCGTCGGGCACGAGGGCGACGGTCAGACGGACGAGCTGCGCCGCGGCCGCGCGCATCAGTGGATCTTCGGAGCGGGCGAGGTTTGAAATCCACGGCAGGCGGACGGCACCGGTGGTGGCGAGCACCCACGAAGCTTCGAGGTGGGCTTGATCGAAACTGGGTTGCTGGCGTGGCTGCGCGGCGACCCATGCATCGAGAGCCGGCACGGCGGCCGCGCCGAGTTTGCGGAGGGCAATGCGCGCGTGGTGGCGGACGATATTTTGCGGGTGGGTGAGCAACGCGATTAAAGCGGCGGCCGGCGCGCCCTCGATTTTTGGCCAGTCCTTTACGAGCGGTTTGCTCGTGTGCACGACGCGCCAGATGCGGCCGCGCACGTGATTCCACTGGGGATCGCGCATGGCGTGCTGGGCGTGGCCGATGATCAGACTGGAGAAATCGGAAACGTAGAGGGCGCCGTCGAAACCGAACTCGACGTCGACGGGGCGAAACGTGCTGTTCTTCGACGATAATACGTCGAGACGATTCGTCGCCACGAGGGGACCGGCGTCTGCGTTCACCGCCGAGAGCGAAACGATGTAGCTGCCGAGCAGCGAGGCGGAGGCGATGCCCTGTTGGAATGCGTCGGGGAAGTTGGGGCTCGAAATTACACTGAGTGCCGAGCCCTTCGCGTAGTTGAGTACGGTGGCGTTGCCGTAGGGATGGTAGACGCCGAGTGGGGTCCACGTGAGCGGGACACCTTCGAGCACGTGGCCGCCGCCGTAGCGTTGGAAAATATTTCCATAGCGGTCGAAGGACACCTTCCACGGATTCGGCGTCGTGCTTTGCCATTCGGTCGTGATGCGTCCGGTGGCGGGATTGAGGCGATAGGTCGAGGAGTCGATGCCGCGCACGACGCCAAAGGGCGTTTCAAACTGCGAGCGATGAAACACGCCGTCGGAGAAGAGGAGATGGCCGAGCGGGTCGCTGGTGACCATGCCGCCGTGGTGAGAATCGGTGACGTCGATGCCGCGCAAGAGTTCGGTGCGGGTATCGGCGCGGCCGTCGCCGTCGGTGTCATTCAACACCAGGAGCCGCGGTTGGGCGGAGACGATTACGCCACGCTCGTGGAAGGCCACGCCGTCGAGAGCATCGAAACCGTCGGCGAAGACCGTGGACTTATCCGCCTTGCCGTCGTGATCGGTGTCTTCGAGCACAAGGATTTTATCGTGAGGTTGCTCGCCCGGAATGGTGTGCGGAAACGACGGCATGGTGACCACCCAGAGGCGGCCGCGGGCGTCGAAGCTCAGTTGCACCGGATTGCGGAGCTCGGGAAACTGCTCCTCGGAGGCGAAGAGATTCACGGCGTAGCCGTCGGCTACGACCAACTCGTGCTGCATGTCGGCGGGCGAGCGAACCGTGCCTCCGGGAAACCGATACGTCGTCGTCTTGCCCGCGGGCATCGCTGGAAGGGAAGGCGCGGGATAATCCGCGAAACGCTTCGCCGGGTGGGCGGCGAGGTCGTGGACGATGGCGTCGGCCTGGGCGACCAGTTGGTGATAGCGCGGGAGTTCGGCGGAATTTTCCTCGGGACGCTTGCGGACGCCGTAGTAGAGCGCGGCGTTCTTGGGGCGAACGAGTTCGGCCAAGTAGCGGTGTTTTTGAGCGGCGGCGCGCGCGAGGTCGGTGAGCCGGGGGGAAGCGGTTGCGGCGGGCGCGGCGTCGCCGAGGAGCGAGCGTGCGAGGGCGTCGGCGATCGCGCGAGTGCCGGCGGCGTTGAGATGGATACCCTGTGTCGTGAGCGGCTCGGCGCTGCGAGCGTAGGCATCGCGACTGGCGGCGAAGAGATCGATGAAGGTGGCTCCCTGCGCGCGCGCGAGGTCCGCGATGGTTTGGGTGTAGAGGGAGACGTCGCGGTTTCGCTCGGCGGCGTCGGTCGTGCTGCGCTCCTCGACGGCGATGGGTGAGAGGAGGACGAGTTTCGCGCCCGGGTGGCGCCGAGCGATCTCGCGGAGGTAGACCTGATATTGGGTGCGAAACGCGGGGAGGCCGGCGGCTCCGGCGAAGGACTCGTTCATCCCGTAGCCAAGCACGACGACCTGCGCGGGCCACGCGGCGAGCAACGTTTTGAGGTGCTCGACGTAGCCCTCGGGGCGGAGCCGGTAGCCGACCTCGTCACCCGTCCACGCGAGGCTGCGGATGCGGAGTTTTTTATCGGGGTGAGCGAGGTGCAGGCGCGCCTCGAGGTCACCGGATTCGAGCAGGCGCTCGACCATCCCGCTACCGTAGAAAAGAAGGCCGTCGCCCGTGCGTAGAGATTCGCCTGCGGCGGAAAAAGCCGCGGCTGGCCACCATACGAGGCAAAGGAGGAGGGCGAGGGTTTTCATCGATTAGTTGAGCAGGAGATGGAACACGCGCAGGGCGGTGCCGTGGGCTTTGGCATCGTGGTCGCGGGCAATCCGCACGTTCGCAACGTGGCGGCCGGGCTGCAAGTTTTCGTCGAGGATCACAGCCCATGGCAAGTGGAGCGAGTGGCTCCAGCGCGTGTAGGTTTCGATCGACCGATACGGCGCGCCGTCGACGCTGAATTCCAGACGCCCGGCATCCGGCCCAGCGGTGATGAAGAGGCCGCAGCCCGTGCCCTCGAAACTGAATTCAAATTCCGCGCCCGGCTCGGTGCCGACGAGCGCGGGCACATCTACAAATCCCGCGCGCGTGCCCTTTTTGTCCGCCGGTCTCCAGGTTTTTTCCAGCGTGAAGCCCCGGATGTTTCGCGCGTCGCGGATATCGCCGAAACGGCCGCGAAAATAACTTGCGGGATCAATCGGCGGCGGCAGCGGGTGCGGTTTTTCGTCCGCGGCCAGTGGCGTTGCGAATGCGGCATTGAGCAGGCGCGCGACGCTGTGGGCGTACAGTTGATGGCCAAAGGGCGACGGATGGAGGTTTTTGAAATCGTGGTCCCAGGTGAACTGGCCCGCGTTGATGCGGTCGGTGACTTCGCGCGAGAGATTCAGCGAAGGATTGCCATAGGCGACCGCGACTCTCTCGTGCTGCGCGATCGCCGCGGGCACCTTGCCGCCGTTGTAGTCGGTCATGTGCTCGGGCATGACAAAGTGAAGTTGGACGATGTCCGTAAGCGGATTCAACGCGCGCACGTGGCGCACCACGCCTTCGATGCCGCGGAGCATGTGCGCGGGGTCGGCGGTGTTCGAGGTGTCATTCACCGCCGCTTCGAGGAACAGGAGATCGACCGGCCCGTGGGCCAAGACATCGCGTTCCAAGCGAAACGCGTGGGGCACGGAGCCGAGCGAGCCAATGCCCGCGTTGATGAACGCGAACTTCGTCCCGGGAAATTTCTTCGTGAGATAATCGCAGGTGTGTTGCCGCCAAGCGCCACCCGCCGTGATCGAACCGCCGAAGAAGACCACGCGCCCGGCGTGCGTGCGCTCGAACGTGCGCCGGCTGTTCGCCAAGCCGTCGCGCAGTTCGAAATAGTCATGGCCCTTGGGCAGCACGTTCGGGGCGTAGGCCGGGCGGTCGGCGGCGACGAGCGCGGCAAACGGCGCGAGCAGCAGCGCGATGAGAGCTGTGTGGAGACGTTTCATTTCGACGTTTTTGGACCGGACTTTGGCGATGGGACGGTGGACTTGGGCGGCACTTTGCCGGCGGGCGCAGGCTCTTGCGGCTTCGGCCCGCCTGATCCGGGCTGACGCAATTCTTTTTGAACCCACTCGAGGCCCTGCAGGTTACCCTTGATGCCCTCGGCGGCGTCGAGGTGGCCGCGTTCGTGGATGACGCCGACCGTGCCGCGCCAGCCGCTGGCTTCGACGACTCGGATCATTGCGAGTTCCGAATCATCGGAGCCGATGTAGCGTACGCTGGGATACTGCGTGGTGTCGGCCCTCATGCCGTTGAGATTCACCGCGAGCAGATAGGGCTGGATCCGTTTGAACAGCGCGGGAAACTCCGCCAGCGAACCGCGCCAGTGGTGAAAATTGAATACGATGCCCACGTTCGTCACCCCGTCGCGGCGCAGGCGCTCGATGATGGCGATTTGATGATCCTGCTCCTCAAACCACGGCTCGCGATGATTGTAGAGTCCCACGTTGCAACCGAGCGCTGCCGCGTCCGCCGCGATGGGCCGGATGCGCGCCGCCTCGGCTTCGAGGCGCTCGGCATGGTTCGTCACTGTGATGGCGCGTGATCCGCACACCCAGAGCTGCGGATGGATGCCGTGGCGCTTGATGGCATCGAGGATTTCCGGCTTGTGGCTGGGGTACCACCACGCGGTGATTTCGATGCCGTGCTTCTGCATCGCTTCGATTTCGGCATTGAAGGTAGGGACGTGTTCGGCGCGCCAATCGTAGGCGAGCTTGGTCAAGCCAAGCTCCCGCAACATCTGCGCCCGTTCCTCGGGGCCGCGCTTCTTGGCATCGTAAGGCACGATCCACAATGCGGCGATGTTCTGGCGGTCGAACAGCGACGGGGGTTCAGCCGCCGCGGCGCGCGTGGAGCTTGCTGGCGCGAGGAAAATCAGTGCGAGGAGGCAGCGTTGAACGAGGGGATTTTTTTTCATGTGGGGAGTTTTTCAGGAAAATGTGGCCGAGTTCATTTTGGTTTGGGTAGCGCGAAGGCCACCCACGCATCGCCCGTGCGGCCGCCGAGTTTACCGCCGCCGATCGCCGCGATCACGACGAACTGCCGACCGTCAACTTCGTAGGTCGTCGGGGGCGCGGTGCCGTGCAGGGGCAGCTCGGCCGCCCAAAGCTCCACCCCCGTCTCGGCGGAAAATGCCCGGATCTTTTTTTCGCGGGTGATTTGATTGAGCGTGGAGAAACGGTTGGACGTCGGACCGCCGAGTGAGCGGCTCCAATCGCGATAGTGGTCGAGCGCGGGCCAGCCGTTGGCCGGAGTCAGTTCGTCGGTGCGGGCGGCCGGGATGGTTTGGTCGTCGCCGTCGGCTGCGACGCAAACGGCCCGCAGGGTGGCGAGGAGTGCGAGACAAATTTTCATTGATGGCAGGCAGAGGACCGCGTCCGGGTCGATGTGCAGCCGCATCACTCGTGGGCCGTCGTTTCTTTGGTGCGGGTTTCCTGACGTTATGCTTCGTCGGGATGGGTCAGGTGAAGTCGGCACGGAACGATCAAGGTCTCTGCCGAGCGAGCTTCGTGATCGCCCGCGAGGAAGACGATGTGCCGGCCCACGCCCGGACCGTGCGTGCCTTGATACACGAGGGGCGCGGCGTTGCCGAACGGAGTGAAGGCAAGGAGGAGAAAGAGGAGGCGTGAGTTCATTCGTTGCGTTCCGCGGATCGCGGGAATGGGCGTGCCGATGCCAAAACCCGTTGGACGACTAGGCGAGGAGTTGAGGAATCGTTCCCGAGCTGTCCCCGTGTCGCTCGACTGCGACCCCCGAACCCCGCAGCAGCGTGAGCCACGCGTTGCAGAGCGGCGTGTCTTTGGACACGACGAGGTTGTGTCCGAGGCGGATGCCAGCGCCACGGCCGGCGAGGAGGGTGGGGCAGCTGTCGAGGTTGTGGCCGGTCCGAATGTTGCTCCCGTAAACGACCGTCGTGTGATCGAAGAGCGAGCTGCCATCCGGCTCCGCGGTCGCTTTCAATGTGTCGAGGAAACCGGCGAGGAGCTTGCTTTGTGCCCGGTCGCGTTTCTCGGAGGCCTCCAAATATTCCGCGCCCTTGCCGAGGTAGTGGCTCATGGTGTGGGCGTCGATACGGACATCGAGACTCGTGAGCAGCGTCGATACCGGCTGCCGATAACTCAGCACGCGCGTGCTGTCAGTGCGGAGCGCGGCGATCATGATAGCATACATGAGCTCGATCTCCTCGTAGCCCGCCAAGCTGGACTTCGGTTCCGCGAGGCCCGACGCGGGCCGGGGCGCGCCCAGCCAACGTTCGTCGCGGCTCAGGCGGGTCTCAATGTCGCGGATCCCCTGGAAATACTCGTCCAGTTTCGCGTTGTCGGTTTTGCCGAGCTGGCGCTGCAATTCGCGGGCGCTCTCCAAGGCGTTGTCGAGGACGCTGCGCCGTTGCAGGAGCATCGTCTTCTGGACCTCGAGCGGTGTGCTGTCCTGGGCAAAGAGCCGGTGAAACGCCTCGACCGGCGTCTTGGGTCCGGACATCGGCTTGCCCCGGGGGTCCCACGAAAGCGAGAGCCCCTGCCCGTGGCCCGAGGCATTTGCCGCCGCGCCGCAATCGAGGATGAGGGAATCAAACCGGGTCTCCTTCCCCAGCGCATCGGCGGCCACTTGATCGACCGAGATCGTGTTGTGAAAACTCTGCCCCGGCTCGCCGAATTCGTTGGCGCCGGTCAGCCAGAACGTGCTCCCGGAATGGCCGCCGGAGACGTCCTTATTCACGAGGCCTTGGACGATTGTGAAGTCGGATTTGTGCCGGGCCAGCGGGGCGAGCCCGGAGGGCAAAGTGTAGCCGGAGCCTTTTTGCGCGACGTCGGGAAACCACGATTGTTCGGTCACGCCCCAGCCAAATCCCAGAAAGACCATACGTTTTGGGCGCGCGGCGGCGACCGGCGCCGGTGCGGCTGACGCGAAGCGGCGGAAGCCGAGCGACTCGAACATCGGCAGGGCGATCAAGGCGGTGCTGGTGCGCAGAAAGTGACGGCGGGTGCGGGGAGCATTCATGGTGGTCGGTTTATTTTGAGGAGAATTCTTGGCTGCGGATCAAGGCGTGGATGAACTCGCGGGTCGCGAACGATTTCGTTCCGGCCTGCGCGACGATGCCCGCGATCAGGGGCTCGTCGCTAAACCCGCACGGGCGGCCGAGGGCGTATTCGATCAGCGCGGAGGCAAAGCCCCGCGCGAAGTTTTCCTGCTTGGCCGCGATGATTGACCGCAGTTCGAAATAGTCGCGGAAGGCGGGCCCCTTGTGCAGCGCGCCGCCGGCGTCGATGGTCCAGGTCTTCTGCGCGTTTGGGAGCGGTTTACCCGCTTCGTCTCGGGCCTGATAAGTGTCGGTGGTGCGCCATTGGCCGACGGCATCGAAGTTTTCCAAACCGAAACCGATGGGGTCAATCTTGCGGTGGCAGTTGGCGCATTGCGGTTCCTGCTGGTGAAGCTGGAGCCGTTCGCGCGCGGTGAGCAATTGGGCGCCGAGGCGCGCGAGTTCCGGGACATTGGCCGGGGCCGGCGGCGGCGGTTCGTGGAGGAGCTTGCGCAGCACCCACGCGCCGCGCTCCACCGGGTTCGTGTGCTGGCCGTTGCTGCCCATTGCCATGATGGCCGCCATGCCGAGCAGTCCCCCTCGCGGAGAGCCGGCGGGCAGCGCCACTTTACGAAACGCGTCGCCCGTGACGCCGGCAATTCCGTAGTAGTCGGCGAGCAGCGCATTGATGACTACGTGATCCGCGCCGAGCAATTCGCCGAGGCGGCCGTTGTCCCGCAGCAGGGTGGCGAAGGTCTCGTAGACTTCCTGCCGCGCAGCCGACTTCACGGAGTCGTCGAATTTTGGATACAGCTTCCGGTTGAATTGAAACAGATCCAAGCGGTCCAGCGTCAGCCATTGGCCCAGAAAGGGGCGGACGAAGTGCACAGAGCGCGGGTGGTCGAGCAGCCGGTCTGCCTCAGTCGCGAGTATCTCCGGTTGCTGGAGTTTTCCGGAGGCCGCGAGATCGCGCAGCGTGCGATCCGGCGGGGAACCCCAGAGGAAATAGGAAAGCCGCGTGGCGAGCTCGAGCCCGTCGAGCGGGCGACGCGCGGTGCCGGCCTCGGGCTCGGCGCGATAGAGAAAGCGGGGCGACGAAAGCACGGCAGCGAGCGCCTGCTTGAGGGCGTCGCGGTGCGTGCCACCGG
>CAMCHO010000019.1 GCA_945874455.1 Opitutus sp. GAS368
TTGGGTGGGACGAAATGCGCGACGTCGCCGCCGAATTTTGCGACCTGTTTGACGAGGGTGGAGCTGGTGTAGCTGAACTGCTCGTTTGGCATGACGAACAGGGTTTCCATCTGCGGTTCCAGATGGCGGTTCATCAGGGCCATGTTGAATTCGAACTCGAAGTCGGACAACGCGCGCAGGCCGCGGATGATGGCGTCGGCCTTTTGCTCCATGCAAAATTCGACCAGCAGGCCGCTGAACGTGGTCACAGCGACATGGGGAAATTGGGCGACGTTGGGGCGAATCATGGCAACGCGCTCTTGCGCGGTGAAGAGCGGGCCTTTGCCGGCGTTTTCCGCGACCGCGACCGTCACGCGATCGAAAAGACGAGCGGCACGGGCGAGCACATCGAGGTGTCCGCAGGTGATGGGGTCAAAAGTTCCAGGGTAGATGCAATGGCGCATGGGCGGGAGCGAAGGGCCGATAGGCAAGACACGCGCGCTGCCCGTGGCGATGCGTTTATCTTGGGATCAGATATTGGGGAGCCGGCCGGTGGAATCGCCAAAGCGCTCTACGCCTTTTGCGTCCATGCGGTCTGCGAGCAGCCTGTCGGACCTAGACATGTCGTCAGTGAAGAATCCAAGCCTAGCTCTCTCCAGCCTTTCCCAAGAGCTAGCATCAATTGCCCAAAAGATTCAGACTTTGATTTGCCCGGTAGCCGCGAGCGCCGGCGAGGGGGGGGCGCCCACGCGATGGCGCTCGCGGCTACCGAAAAGTCCAAAGTCCAAAGGGCGTTGGTATAAGACCCGAGGTTTCCCTTCCAGTTGGTGTGGCGCGATGCGGCGCGTGAGAGCTCGCGGCTGAAAAAAAGCCGCGTTCGCGGCGGTGACTGGGACCCTCTATGAAGGGTGCACCCGTGCCCTCGGCTTGGCGTGCACCCTCGGCTTGGCGGAGGATAATGGGCGAATCAAATCGGGCGTCGACCCGCGGCGCACCTACACCGTTGCGAGGATGTCGTTGAGCGTTTTGCTCGGGCGCAACGCGGCCGAGGCCTTCGCGTCGTCGGGTTGGTAGTAGCCGCCGATGTCGGCGGGCTTGCCTTGGACGGCGATCATTTCGGCGACGATGTGGTTTTCGGCGGCGGTGAGTTGCGCTGCGATGGGAGCGAAGCGGGTCTGGAGTTCGGGGTCTCGGGTCTGGGTGGCGAGCGCTTGGGCCCAGTACAGGCAGAGATAAAAATGGCTGCCGCGGTTGTCGATGCCGGCGCCGACTTTGCGTGCGGGGCTCTTGTCGTATTCGAGGAACTTGCCGTTGGCTTCGTCGAGGGTCTCGGCGAGGATTTTTGCCTTGGCGTGTTTTTGGGTGATGCCGAGGTGTTCGAAGGAAGCCGCGAGCGCAAAAAACTCGCCGAGGGAATCCCAGCGGAGGAAGTTTTCCTCGGTGAATTGCTGCACGTGTTTCGGTGCGGAGCCGCCGGCGCCGGTTTCGAAGAGGCCGCCGCCGTTCATCAATGGGACGATTGAGAGCATCTTCGCACTGGTGCCCACCTCAAGGATCGGGAAGAGGTCGGTCAGGTAATCGCGGAGGACGTTGCCGGTGACGGAAATCGTGTCCTGACCGGCCTTGAGCCGCTCAAGCGTGGCGAGGCAGGCGTCGGCGGGCGGGAGGATCTTGATGGCGAGGCCGGCGGTGTCGTGCTGCGCGAGGTAGGTTTTTACTTTTACGATGATTTGGGCGTCGTGGGCGCGCTGGGCGTCGAGCCAGAAAATGGCGGGCGTGGCCGAGAGGCGGGCGCGGTTGACCGCGAGTTTCACCCAGTCCTGCACGGGGGCGTCCTTGGTCTGGCAGGCGCGCCAGATGTCGCCCTGCTCGACCTGATGCTCCATCAGGATCGAGGGCTGAGCGTCTGCACCGGAAGGCTGACCGCTGTCTCCTACCGCCTGTCCGCCGTTGCCTGGCCCCCGCACCTCAACCACTCGAATCACACCATTCCCCGGTGCGGTGAATGTTTTATTATGTGAGCCGTATTCCTCGGCGGCCTGGGCCATGAGGCCGACGTTGGGGACGGTGCCCATGGTCTTCGGATCGAAGGCGCCGTGCTTTTTACAGAAGTCGATCGTGGTGGCGTAGACGCCGGCGTAGCAGCTGTCAGGGATAACGCAGAGGGTGTCCTGGCCTTTGCCCTGTGCATTCCACATCTGACCGGAGGTGCGGATCATCGCGGGCATGGAGGCGTCGATGATGACGTCGGAGGGTACGTGGAGATTGGTAATGCCCTTATCGGAGTTGACCATCGCGACGGCGGGACGGGCGGCGAAGACCGCGGCGATATCGGCCTCGATGGCGGCCTTCTGGTCGGCGGGGAGCGTGGCGATTTTGCCGACGAGGTCACCGAACCCGTTGTTCAAATCAACGCCGAGGCCGGTGAGCGTGGCGCCGTGTTTGGTGAAGAGGTCCTTGAAGAAAACGCGGACGGCGAGGCCGAACATGATGGGGTCGGAGACCTTCATCATCGTGGCTTTCAGGTGCAGTGAGAATAGGGTACCGTCCTTCTTAGCCTTCATGATCTGCTGGGCGAAGAAGGCGCCGAGGGCCTTCCGGTTCATGAAGGAGGCGTCGAGGATTTCGCCGGCCTTGAGGGGCGTCTTTTCCTTGAGGACGACGACTGGTGGCTGAACGGGAGCCGGCGCACCGGGCTGGCCGACCACGGGCGTGGGGACAAATTCGATACGAACGGTGGTCGCGGCGGGTACGGTGACGGACTTCTCGTTGGAGAAGAAATCATCGTGGCCCATCGTGCTGACGGAGGTCTTCGAGGTGGGCGACCACGCGCCCATGGAGTGCGGGTGAGCGCGGGCGTAGGCCTTGACGGCGTTGGGGGCGCGGCGGTCGGAGTTGCCCTCGCGGAGGACGGGATTGACGGCGGAGCCCATGACCTTCGCGTAGCGGGCCTTGGCGTCTTTCTCGGCGTCGGTGGTCGCGACTTCCGGCAAAGCGGGGAGCGCGTAACCCTTGGCCTGCAATTCTGCGATGGCCGCCTTCAGCTGCGGGACGGAGGCGCTGATGTTGGGGAGCTTAATGATGTTGGCCTCGGGCTTGAGCGTGAGGGCGCCGAGCTCGGCGAGGGCGTCGGGGACGCGTTGGGCGGGGGGCAGAAGATCCGCGAAAGCCGAGAGAATGCGGGCGGCGACGGAGATGTCGCGGGTCTCGACGTTAATGCCCGCGTGTTTCGTGAAGGCCTTCACGATCGGCAGGAAAGAATACGTGGCGAGCGCGGGGGCCTCGTCGGTTTTCGTGTAGATGATCGTGGGAGTGGCGGCGGACATGATGGGCGGAGTTCGGAGATGAAGATCTGAGTTTAGAGAATATGAGAGGCAAAGGTGCGGAGCGGGAACGGTCAAAGGCAATTGCGTGGAGAGGGGCGGAAGGGGTGTAACTGAACGTGAAGTCCGTGGTGGCAGTAGCGTGGGCGGTGCCGCCCATGGGATCGGCAACGACTGGGCGAGATGCCCGCTTGCTCTCGGGCGAGACGCCCCAGGAACGCCGCTTGCGTGTGACGCTCCCAAGGTGTGTGTGACGGGATTTGGGCTCGCACGCTCCGCTCGCGCGGCGAGACTTCGTGGAGCTTTCCCTTCCCATGAAATCAACCTGCTTCTGTTTCGCGGCCCTGCTGGCGGGTGCGTCCGCGGTCCTCGCCCAAATCAACACGGTGCAGACCGTCGCGACCGGCGTTTATTTTCACGAAGGCGATCCGCGGCGGGGCCACAGCAATAACGGGTGGATCGTGTTCGACGATTTCGTGTTGGTGATCGACGCGAATTATCCCTCGGGGGCGAAGATCGTGATGCCGCAAATCGCGGCGACGACGGCCAAGCCGGTGCGTTTTGTTTTCGATACGCACCACCACGGCGACCACACCTACGGCAATCAACTTTGGGCTGAGGGAGGGGCCACGTTGGTCGCCAGCACGCGGGCGCTCGAGGAGATGAAGCAGGTCGAGACGGGGTTCTTCGGGTCGGCACCGGGACGCTGGGAGGGAGCCGCAAAAAACCGCCCGGACGTGGCGGCGACGAAACTCAAACCGCCGGTGATGTTGTTTCCCAAGGATCTATTTTTGGACGACGGGCAGCACCGCGTGGAGCTGAAGTGGTTTGGCACGGGGCACACGAAAGGCGACGCGTATGCTTGGCTGCCGAAGGAAAAAATTCTCTTTACCGGCGACGCGTGCGTGAACGGTCCGCACAACAACGTGAACGACGGATCGATCACGGAATGGATTAAGACGCTCGAACTCGTGAAGCAATTGGGTGCGGAAAAAATCTGCCCGGGGCACGGCCCGATGGCCGGACCCGAAATTCTGGAAGACCAGCAGAGCTATTTTGTCGCACTGCTCGCGCAGGCCAAAGCCCAGCTCGACCGCGGCCAGACGCCAGCCGAGATCAAAGCGGCGCTCCCGACGATCGCTGAGGCGTTGAAGCAGAATCCGCGCATCGCGCGCTACGTCCCTGCCAACCTGACGGCGCATCTGACCAAGGCGTGCGTCGAACAAGGTGGGCAGCCGTTGCCAAAGTAAGTAACGGCGCGCGATTTGACATCGCCGCCCACGGGACCCGCTGCCCAGACTGCGGCTTGCCCTCATTACCATGAAAAAAAACGTCGTCCTGTTCTTGCTCAGCGTCGTCGGACTTTTCGCCCAGGCGGAAACGGTCAAGCTCGGCGGGCGTGGCACCCTGACGGTTTACATCGGAGACCATTGGTCGATGGAAACGGCGGACTTCGGTGACCGGCGCATCATCAAGATCAGGCCGAAGGGGACCACTGTGAATGCGCATGGTGAGCTGACAGTCACGTTTCCGGAGACGGACCGCTTCGACACGAAGGCCCGCCTCAAAATGCGGGTGGAGATCGATGGGATGAAATTTGCGGAGCAGTCGGTCGAAGGGAAGGCGCGCGGCAAGGAGTTCTCCCTCGTCAGCGGCTACGGTTACTATTGCTCGTTTACCGACCCGGACCTGATCGGCAAACCGCCGCAGGAAGGTAATTTCAAGACCATCAGCGTCGGGATCATCCGGCTCGCGGCGGATGTCGTCGTTGAGGTTTCGATCAATGCGGATGGCTTCACGAGTGCGCCCTACAACGAATTGCTCGGCGCGATCGAGGGGATGGAGTTCAAGGCGGGAGCTGGACGCTGAGCGAGCGCGGCGCCTCCTCTTCGGTAGCCGGTGCTTTTCAGCCCTTGGAGGGGAGCCGCTCAGCGTCGTAACATCCGCATGGCGCGCGGCGGGTAAATCAGGGATTGCCCCTGCGAGATCCGAGCGCGACCGTGATTTTATGTTGCCCCCACGCCCTTGGTTTCCAGCGGTCTTTGCCTTGATTCGCATAAGTCTGTTCGTCGTGGGCGTGACGAGTGCTGCCGTGACCGCCGCGACGCGGACGATCGTGAAAGAGGGCATTGACCCATCGGGCTTTGACGATTCGCGGCATCATTGGCGCACCATCACTCAACCGGAGCGGTTCATGCAGGCGACGGGGCCGGAGCAACCTGCGTACGCGCCGGAACAGGTGCGCGAAATCGCGGCGAATATTTTGCTTTTCCAACGGGCCAACGGCGGCTGGCCGAAAGATTACGACATGCGCGCGGTGCTCACCGAGGAGCAGAAAAGACAAGTGCGGGCGACGCAGGCGAAGACCGATACGAGCTACGACAATCACAACACGCACACTCAGGTCGCCTATCTGGCGAAGGCCTTTGTGGCGACGGGCGATCCCGGGCTGCGTGACGCCTGCGTGCGTGGCGTGGACTTCATCCTGTCATCGCAATACGCGAACGGCGGCTTTCCCCAATGGTGGCCGAATCCCGGTGCGATCGCGAAGCGAATCACGCTCAACGACGGCGTGATGATCGGCATCATGAACGTGCTGAAGGACGCGGCCGATCGCGTGCCGGACTTCGCGTGGCTCGACGAAACCCGACGGTTGCGCTGTGCCGAAGCCGAGGCGGGCGGGACGGCGTGTCTACTGAAGATGCAGGTGACGGCGAACGGCCGGCGCACCGGCTGGGGCCAGCAGCACGACGAAAAAACCTTCGAGACGGTGGGCGCCCGGACCTTTGAACTGCCGTGTATCGCGCCTGGCGATACGGTGGCGGTCGTTGAGTTCTTGATGCGCTATGAACGCCCCTCGGCCGAGCTGGTCGCGGCGGTGGAGGCAGCGGTGACCTGGTTGAAAAAAAATCAGATCAACGGATTCACGACCCAACGGGTGCCTGCCCCGCCCGCGGAGTTTGCGCGGCACAAGACCGACTTCGACGTAGTGCTCGTGGCCGACGAACAAGCCCAGCCGATGTGGGCCCGGATGGTCGAGCCCGGCAGCGACCGGCCGATTTTCGCGAGCCGCGATGGCATTAAGGTCTACTCACTTGCGGAGGTTGACCGGGAGCGTCGCACGGGCTCGGGCTGGTATGTGAATGCCCCGCGGCGGCTCCTGACCAAGGAGTACCCGGCATGGCGGGCGAAGCTCGCGGCCAAGTAGCCGGCGAGCGGAATTACGGTGCGGCGGCTTTGGGCGTGGCCGCCGTGACAATCCGAATCACGTGGTAGCGCGCGGTCGTGCCCCCCGACGTTCTTCATGCCGTGCTCATCGTTCGACCCGTAGAAAAAAAACTGAGCCGGGCCCGCCGCGCTTCGTCACCCCGTTGATCGTCGCTGCCATCACGCCCTCCTTGACGACGACGATCTCCTCGTCGGGATGGCGGTGGGAGGCGTGGGGCGTTTCGCCGGGATGGAGGGTGGTGACAGGGCACTCGACGTTGTGGCACGTGACGGTGGGCGCATTAACGACGTCGCGGCGGGCGCCGACCTTGGTGGGCTTGACCGCAAGGTGCTCCCAGTTGAAAACGGTCGAGGCGAGGGTGCCGGGTACGTTGGCCGCGGCGGCGCCTTGGGCCGGAGCGCTCCGCGTGGCGACGGTCTCGAAGTTGAAAACAAGATACGTGGCCGGAGTGGTGCCGGCGTTGCGGATCGCGTGCAGATCGTTGGACGCGTAGAAGAGCAGCGAGCCGGGGCCGGCGAGCTGGGTGCGACCGTTGATGTGCACCTCGACGGTGCCGTCTTTGATGATAATGAACTCCTCACGCGCGTGCCGGTGCGGCGCGTGGGAAGCTTGGCCGACGTTGAGGGTGGTGATGTGGGACGCGAACTTTTCGAAGGTTGCTGACGGAAGATTGACGACAGCGCTGAGTTGGCCGACGGCGGTGGTCTTAACCGTGAGTTGCTGCCAGCTAAACACGTGGGATCTGAGGATGGCGGGCTGAACAGCGGGGGCAGGCGCTTGGGCCACGGTGATTGAGCGGGTGAGGAGTGACGCGGTGACGTAGGTAGCGAACCAAAGGCGGGACACGTGCATGCGAGGAGGGGTTGGGTGGGGGTGGGTAACGATCGCTGGCCGGACGAGGGGGGGGCCGCGCAGCGATGCGCGCCCGGCGCGACCACGGGGTGGCGGACTTTCGAGGTGACATCTTGAAAGTGATGACGCACGTTCCGCGACTTCCCCGTGTCACTCATCGTTTTCTACCTCGTCGTCGTCACGCTCGGCATTCTCAGCATGGGCTTTCAAATGCTCGGCTCGCGACTGCTCAGTCCCCACTTTGGTTCAGCCATCGATGTGTGGGCGTGCCTCATCTCGACCTTTCTGGCCGCGTTTAGCATTGGCTCGATGGCGGGCGGTGTGATCAGCAATCTGGAAGGCGCGGCGCGGTGGCGAAGTCAGTTGATCTGTGCGCTCGCGGCGGTCGTCTCGCTGGCGATCACCGCGCTGTTTGGCCGGGCGCTCGTGGGGCAGATTGAAATCGCGGTCACCGCGGTTTTTCCGGGGGTGTTGGCTTCATGCCTCGCGTTATTTTTCGTGCCGGTGACGGCGCTCTCGACGTTTTCGCCGCAGTGTGTGCAATTTCTTGCACAGCGGGGCATGGCACCGGGCAAGGCTTCGGGGCTGGTTTACGGAGTGAGCACGCTGGGAAATATCGCGGGCGTGATGCTCACGACCTTTGTCTTGATTCCTCATTTTCGGGTCTCGACGCTGCTCTACGTGTGGCTCGCGGTCGCGGTGTTGAATTTGGCGGCGTTACTGCGGTTTCTGCGCACTCCTACTTCACTATGAAAATTCTCCGGTGTGTCCTCGGTCTAGCCCTCGCGCCTGCGGCCTCGGCTGCGGCCGAGGCGGGCAACTACGTCGAGAGCTTCGACACGATCTACAATAGTCTGACGATTGAGAGGACCGGCTCCGTCGTCGAGCTGCGCGCCCGCTCGCGCCGCGGGGAAGCGTTGGAATCGGCGGTCGACCTGAGCGATCCTTTGAAGCTGATGGTGGCCTATACGCGTTCACTTTACGCGGGACTTTTTTTTGAACCGAAGCCATCGCGGGTGTTGATGATCGGTCTGGGTGGGGCGGGTTTTCACCGATTGTTTTCGGCTGCGTATCCCGACTCGCTGCTGCAATCCGTAGAGCTTGATCCGAAAGTGCTCGAACTCTGCGAGACGCGTATGGCCTTCAAGCCGACGGGTAAAATGCCCGTGGCGCTCACGGACGGACGGATGTTTGTGAAACGGGACAAGACGCAGTGGGATTGGATCATCCTCGATGCGTTCCGGGGTGGGTTTGTGCCGCCGCACCTGAAGACGGAAGAGTTTTATCGCGAATGCGCCGGACGTCTCAACGACCGTGGTGTCTTTATCAGCAATCTTCACTCGGGGACCGAGCTTTTCCACTCGGACATCAAGACGATCAAGGCTGTATTTCCGCAGGTTGTGCTCTTTGAGACGGAGGGCCGCGGCAACGTGATCGCGTGCGCCGTCAAGTATCGCACACCCGACATGACCCAACCGCAGAACTGGGCTGCGGTTGAAAAAGCGGTGGCGGGCGTGTTCGCAGGACGGCTTGATTTTACGGCCCTCAAAGCCGAGCGCATGGGGATTCCGACCAAGCAGGTCGAGCGGGCTCGTTTGTTGACGGATGATTTTTCGCCGGTGGAGTTTCTCGACGCGATGAAGACCAACAATACCGGACCGAAGTGATGGGGGCGTTTGGGCCGACTGGTTCGCGGGCCTAATATCTGCGTCTCGTGATATTTGGACGATAATCGAAACACCACTCGCTCACGCTCGCGGGGCAGTCAAAAACTCAAATGACGTTGGCGTAAGCTGCGATAGATGCTGACGAGCGGGCAAGGGGACGACGTGTCGACGACCGCCGCCCGATCGGGGCAATCACTTCGGTGCGCGGAGCGACTGCCAAAGATACAAAATCACCCCGACGCAGATGCCGGAGTCGGCGACGTTAAAGGTCGGATAGATGTAACTGCCGAAATGGAGGTCGATGAAGTCGATGACGTGGCCGTGGAGGAGGCGATCGACGAGGTTGCCCAGAATACCGCCGCAGAGGAGACCGAAGCAGATTTGGGCAAGGCGATCCCGGAGGCCGAGGGCTTCGCGCCAGAAAAAAATCGCGAGGAGCGTGCCGAACGCGAGGAGCGCCAACATGACGCTCTGGCCCGTGAACATGCTCCACGCGGCCCCGGTGTTGCCCACATGGACGACGTAGAAAAATCCCTTGATGATGCGGATCGCGCCGGCCGCCTCGCCGTAAGTGCCCAACGGCAGGCGCTGTGCGATCCATAGCTTGGTGAGCTGGTCAGCGACGAACACCGCCAGCGCTAACCCCAGCAACAGTCGGTAGCCTAAAATTCTCTGAGTTCTCGGCTTCCTTGGTTCGAACCTGGCTGGGGTTGAGCCGAGGGGCGACGAAGACGTGCGCGGTTCGTCGTCCATGGTTCCGTAATGGCCAAGAATGAATCAGGAATCCAAGGACCCGGTTACTCGTCGCCGCCGTCGTCGCTAGGGATCTTGCCGCCGCTCTCTTCGCCGAGCTCGCCGAAGAGGCCGGCTTGGGTGCGGGACCGGTGACGATTTCGCTCAAGATCTTTTTGCGCTTCAGCGGAGTAGCGCGTGAAGGGCACGGCGAGCAATCGCTCCTTTGCGATGGGCTTCTGGTTGATCTCGCACACGCCGTAAGTGCCCGCGTGGATCCGCTTGATGGCGGAGTCGATTTCGGTGAGCGCCTCCTGTTCGGACGAAACGAGGCTCAGGGCGAAATCGCGGTCGAATGTGTCGGTACCCGAATCGGCCATGTGCTGACCGTAAGACGAGAGGTCGCCGGTGTCGTCCTTCGAGGAACGTTTGAGGGTTTCTTCGGAATGAAGCTCGATACCTTCGGTCAAATGAGTGCGGAGGTCGATCAGCAGTTTGTAGTAACGCTTGAACTTCTCGGGGACATCCTGTTCTGCGATGGCCTCGGCCGAACGCGCCTTCTTCGGGTTGAAGCCGAGGATATCGGCGAGTGAAGCGGCTTTGACGTGACTGGGTTTGGCCGGTTTGGCCAAGGCTTCGAGTACGGCTGCTTTCGAGGACGCTGCTTTGCCATCAGCCTTACTCAAGAAAGGCACGTTGCTCTTACTCGTGACGGTCTGGGCGATCGCGCGGACTTCGTCCAAGCTGAATGCAATGGGTTTGAGAGCGGCCTTGCGCTTCAGGATGCTAGCGCGCAGGGCGTTTTTCTTAGAGGGCTTTTCCATATTGGGAGATTTTTTGTCGGGCTTGGCCGCGGGCGGTGCGACCTTGGCGTGAGCGACGGGCTGGGGGGCCAGATGCTTTTTCGCGGGTGCAACTTTCGGTGCGGGGTTGGGCGCGCGTTTTGGCGCGGGCTTGGGCGCGCGTTTTGGCGCGGGCTTGGGCGCACGTTTTGGCGCGGGCTTGGGCGCACGTTTTGGCGTGGGCTTGGGCGCACGCTTTTGTGCGGGTTTCGCGGATTTTACTGAGAGTTTTTTGCGAGCGTGTTTAGCTTTCGTGGCCATGGGGTTGGGGGCTTTGGGTTACCAATCGACACTAGATTTTAAGAGCGGCGGCGCAGCGCGGGCAGATGTCGCCGAGAGGAGTGGCGGCAATCGCGGGCACCCAACGCCAGCAGCGTGGGCAGCGGACCAACCCACGTTCGCTGCACGGGCGGACGGAGACGGTAACGGCACTCGCTGCGGCCTCGAGCGAAACGAGGGAAACGATAAATAATTCAGGGAGAAAACTGAGGTGTTTTTCGAGCACCCGATACTCGGCGGAGTCAGCCGGGGCAGTCAGGGTGACGGCAGCGTCGAGTGATTTGCCCAGTTTCCCGGCGGCACGATGCGGCTCAATGGCCTCGTTTACTTGGGTGCGTATTTTGAGCAGGGCGGCGACTTCAGCCTCATGGCTGGGGCTGACCCAGTTAGCCGGTGCCTCGGGCCAGTCCTGCAGGTGAATAGAGTCGGCGCAGTATTCAGTATTCGCTGTCGCGTAGGCCCACGCTTCGTCGCACGTGAAGGTCAGGACGGGGGCAAGCAGGCGGACCAGCGCATGGAAAATTTGGTGGAGAGCCGTCTGCGAGGAGCGGCGGAGCGGAGCGTTCGTGCCGAGCGTGTAGAGGCGGTCTTTGAGGATGTCGTGGTAAACCGCCGAGAGCGTGACGGCGCAGAACTGGTTGCAGAGCTGGTAAACGCGGTGGAATTCGTAGGCGTCGTAGGCCTGCGTGCACTCGTGGATGAGGGCGGCGGTTTGGTGCAGTGCCCAGCGGTCGAGGGTGTCGAGCTGTTCGACGGGCACGGCATCGAGGGTGACGTTGAAATCGAAAAGATTTGAGAGCTGGAAGCGGAGGGAGTTCCGGAGGAGACGGTAGGACTCGCCGACGTTTTTCAGGATCTCGTCGTCCACGGGGATATCGTCGCGGAAATCCTGCGATGCGATCCAGAGGCGGATCACATCCGCGCCGTGAGTCGCGACGTAGGCGTCGGAAGTCTGCGGCTTCTGGTAGGTGCTGCTCTTGGAGATTTTCTGGCGGGCCTTGTCGACGATGAAACCGTGCGTGAGAACGGCTTTATAGGGCGCTGCGTCGAAGGCGATGACACTGGTCCACAGCGAGGATTGGAACCAGCCGCGGTGTTGGTCGCTGCCTTCGAGGTAGAGATCGGCGGGCCATTGGGTGCCGCCCTGAGTGCGGCGGAGAGTGGCGGCGTGGGAAGAGCCGGAGTCGATCCAGACGTCGAGCGTGTCGCGACCGCAGCTGAGCGTGGCGGGGGCTGGCCAGTCGGCGGGCAGCGTAATGCCCGCGAGGATTTCGGCAGGCGTGCTGCTATACCAGAGGTTGGTGCCGACCGCGGCAAACTTGTCGGCGATGGCGCAGGCGACGCCGGCATCGAGGTAGGCGAGTTTCTTCTCGTCGTAGAACGCGGGGATCGGCACGCCCCAAGAACGTTGGCGGCTGATGCACCAGTCGGGGCGCGATTCGACGGCGCCGCGGATGCGGGCTTCGCCCCACGCGGGAATCCAGCCGTGGTGCGCCGAGATTTTTTCGATTTCAGCGAGCGCGAGGCTGCGCGGCGAAGGAGCTGGGAGCTGATCAGCAGCAGCGGAACTGGCGGCCGTTTTATCGAGCGAGACAAACCACTGGTCGACGGCGCGGAAAATGATCGGGGTCTTCGAGCGCCAGCAGTGCGGATAACTGTGCGTATATTTTGCTTTGGCGAGGAGCGCGCCGGCTTCGGCGAGTTTTTTCAGCACCGCGAGATTCGCGGGTGCGGGTTTCTTCGCGGCGAGGTCTTCAACGGTTTCTAGGCAGGTTAGCCCGACGAGGTCGGCGGGAACTTGGCCGTCATCGAGGTAGCGACCGTCGTCGCCGACCGGGCAGTAGATGGCGAGTTTGTACTTGAGACCGGTAAGATAGTCGTCGGCGCCGTGGCCCGGGGCGGTGTGGACGGCCCCGGTGCCGCTGTCGGTCGTGACGTAGTCAGCGAGGACGATGGGCGAGGCGCGGTCGATGAACGGATGGCGCGTAGCCAAGCCCTCCAAGGCTTGCCCGCGAGTGACCGCGACCCATGGCTCCATGTCCACTGCAGCGAGTGCGGGATTGGCTTTCTTGGCGGCGTCGATGACCGCTGGGGCGAGGGCTTGTGCGACGATGATGCGCTCGGCACCAAGGTCGGCGACGACGTAGTCCACTTCGGAGTGAAGCGCGATCGCGAGGTTGGCAGGGATCGTCCAAGGGGTGGTGGTCCAGATGACGACGAAGAGGGGCTTGTCGGCGGGGAGGGCGAATTTCTCCGCTTCGCTGGTGGGCACGCGGAACTTCACCCAGATGGCGATCGACACGTGGTCCTTGTATTCGATCTCGGCTTCGGCGAGTGCGGTCTCGAAAGGAATGCTCCAGTAAACGGGCTTCTTGCTGCGGTAAACGAGGCCCTTGGCAATGAACGCAGCGAAGGTGCGGACGATGTCGGCTTCGAAGGCCGGGGCTTTGGTTTTATACTCGTTCGGCCAGTCGGCGAGCACGCCGAGGCGTTTGAACTGGGCGGTCTGGGTTGCGATCCATGACTCGGAAAAGGCGTCGCAACGAGCGCGCATTTCAGCGGTCGTCAGCGTGAGTTTTTCGTCGCGGATTTCGCGTGAGACTTTTTGCTCAATGGGCAGGCCGTGGCAGTCCCACCCGGGGACGAAGGGCGTGCGGAAGCCGCGCATCGTCTTGTAGCGGTTGACGAAATCCTTGAGGGATTTGTTGAGCGCGGTGCCGATGTGGACGTCGCCATTGGTAAAAGGTGGGCCGTCGTGGAGGACGAAGGCGGGGCAGTCGGCGCGTTTGGCTTGGATCGCGGAATAGAGGCCCATTTTCTCCCAGTGGGCGACGCGACCGGGCTCACGTTGCGCGAGACCTGCGCGCATGGGGAAGTCGGTTCGAGGAAGCTGGAGAGTGTCTTTTAGGTCTTGCGCCATGCCGTTTAAAAGGGCGCGAGGCTATGTTCGGTCAAAGGGGAGTCAAGGACCTCGTCAGAATGAATTTTCGCGCTCAAATGGCGCGAAGTTTGGCGTTGGAACATCGCCGAAATCGGGGTGGGGCGAGGGATCGACCGGCTTGGCCAACCTGGGCACTTTATCGGAACTGGGTGACGGTATCGACGAGGGTTTGAAAATTTTCGATGGTGGCGCGCGGAGTGATGCCGTGGCCGAGGTTGAAGATGTGGCCGGTGGTGCCGCGCATTGAATCGAGGAGGCGGGTGGTTTCGCGGCGGACGATCTCCGGTGTCGTGTTGAGCAGCACAGGATCAAGATTTCCTTGGAGGGCGACGTTGGCGGGGAGGGTGCGGCGGACGATGGCGAGGTCGCAGGTCCAATCGACGCTCAAGGCGCGCGCGCCGGTGAACGCTTGGTCGGTGAGGTGGGGAGCGGTGCCTTTGGCGTAGAGGATGATCGGGAAATCGGCCGGGAGTGCCGCGATGATGTGGCGAATCCACTTGAGCGAGGCCGCTTCGTAGTCGGAGCCGGCGATGATGCCGCCCCAGCTGTCGAAGATTTGAATCGCATCGGCACCGGCGGCGATTTGCGCGCGAAAATACGCGATTAATGCGGCGGTGAGTTTTTCGAGGAGGGCGTCGAAGGTGGCGCGGTCGGTGTGAAAGAGGAGTTTGATGCGTTCGAATTCATCGGAGCTACCGCCCTCGACCATGTAAGTCGCGAGGGTCCAGGGCGAGCCGCCGAAACCGAGGAGCATTTTTTCGCCGGCGAGTTCGCGCCGCAGGAGGGTCAGTGCGGCGGTGACGTAGGAGAGTTTTTCAGGGACGGCGTCGGCGGGGTTGAGTGCGTCGATCTGCGCGCGGGTTTCGAGCCGGAAATTCATCCCGATGCCGCCCGCTTCGCGGAACGTGTAGCCTTGGCCGAGAGCCTCGGGGATCACGAGGATGTCGGAGAAGAGAATCGCGGCGTCGAGGCCGGGGAAGCGATGGAGCGGTTGGAGCGTCACTTCGGCGGCGAGCGCGGGGGTGCGCACCATTTCAAGGAAAGAGGACTTCGCCTTGAGCGCACGATATTCGGGCAAGTAGCGGCCGGCTTGGCGCATGACCCAGAGCGGGGGGCGCTCGAGCGGCGTGCAGGCGAGGGCGGCGAGGAAACGTTGGCGGGAAGTCATGGTGGCGGAAGCGGAGAGTGGAGAGGGGACAGCTGAGCGTCGGAGAGTGAGGCCCAGTCGCGGGGGCGAAGGAAGATTTCGTGAAGGCGGGATTCGGGGGTGCCGGGCGCGGGGCGGTGGTCGTAGTCCCAGCGGACGAGCGGAGGGAGCGACATGAGAATGCTCTCGGTGCGGCCGCCGCTTTGGAGGCCGAAGTGAGTGCCGCGGTCCCAGACGAGGTTGAACTCCACGTAGCGGCCACGACGGTAGAGTTGCCATTGCCGCTCGGCGTCGGTGAAGGGGGTGGCTTTGCGGCGCTCGACGATCGGGAGATAAGCGGGAAGGAACGCGTCGCCGACGGCGCGTTGGAGGGCGAAGGAGTGGTCGAAGGTCTGCTCGGCGTAATCGTCGAAGAAGAGTCCGCCGATGCCGCGGGGTTCGGCGCGGTGTTTCAGGAAGAAGTAGTCGTCGCACGTTTTTTTGAAACGCGGGTAGAGCGTTTCACCCAAGGGTGCGACGGCATCGCGGGCGGTGCGGTGCCAGTGGATACAGTCTTCCTCGTAGCCGTAGTAGGGCGTAAGGTCGAAGCCGCCGCCGAACCACCACGCTGCCTGGGGCGCGGCCTGAGGATTTGGGGTCTCCGGTTTGGGAGTGGTGGTGAAGAAGCGGACGTTGGCGTGGCTGGTGGGGACGTGGGGATTGCGCGGGTGAATCACGAGGGAAACGCCGAGGGCCTCCCACGGTTGGCCGGCGAGTTCGGGGCGGTGAGCGGTGGCAGACGGCGGGAGCGTGGTGCCGCGGACGTGCGAGAAGCCGACACCGGCTTTTTCGAAGACTGGGCCGTCGGCAAGGATGCGGGTGCGCCCGCCGCCGCCTTCGGGGCGCGTCCAATCATCGGTGCGAAATTTCGCGGTGCCGTCCACCTGTTCGAGCGCGGCGCAGAGGTTGGCTTGCAGGCTGAGAAGATAGGAGCGGACGGTGGAGACGTCGGGCGTGGACGTGGAAAGCATGGACAAAGTGATCTCAAAAGGAGAATGGGAACGGCGAGCGAGAACGAGAACGATTTTGGCGCGGGGAGCGACGCGCCGAGGGCGTCGCGTCCCCAGCGCGAGTCCCCAGCGGGAAAAGCGTTGAGGCCAAGGGTGGCGGGACTTGACGACTTTGATAGGGTTCAGGTTCGACAGCGTGGCGAGGGCCGTGCTGGCTGACCCTTCACCTGATGAATTCAACTGTGCTCACGACCTTGGCTGTCACCGGATTTACGGTGGCGTTCTTTCATGCCGCGATTCCGACGCACTGGTTGCCCTTCGTGCTGGTGGCGCGGGCGCGGGGGTGGAATCGGGCGAAAACGCTGCTCGTGACGGTCTTTGCGGGGCTCGGCCATGTCGCGTTGACGACGGTGCTCGGGCTGGGCTTGGCGTGGTTGGGTTTTCAAGTGGACGAGAGTCTGGGCGAGGCGTTTCCCAAGATTGCGGGCGCGGTGTTGCTCGCGGTCGGCCTGTATTACTTTTGGCGGCAATGGCGGGGGGCGGGTATTTGTCACCATCCCGTGCCGGGTGGGCACCATCATGCGGACGAACACTGTGGCCACGAAGCTGCGGGAAATAGCCACTGGGATGGGGAGTTGAAGGACAGCGAACTCGTGTCGCAAAAAAAAGGAGATTGGGCGGCGATCAGCGGACTCTTTCTCATGCTCACGCTCTCGCCCTGCGAAGCCTTTCTGCCGATCTACCTTTCGGGGGTGCAATTCGGTTGGCGCGGATTTTTGGTGCTCAGCGTGATCCTCGCGGCGGCGACCTTTGCGGGGATGTTGTTGTTTACGTGGCTGGCGCTCGTGGGGCTAGAGAAAATCAAGGTGAAGAAATTCGAGCGCTTTGAAGCGGGGTTGCTCGGAGGATTATTCTCCATCGTCGGTCTGCTCATTATGGTGCTGGAGCACTGACCGCACCGGATGTGGCGGGCGGTGAAATCCCCGATTGCAGTGGCCGAGGCGTGGCGCCCATGGCTTCGGGCGAGCGAGCGAAAAGCCTGGGCCACGCCGACGGCTAGCCAGCTGACTTGACTCCGGGTTGCACCCGACCGCACCACGCGCGAATTATTTTTTCGGGGCTGGTATCGAGAACTTGATGACAGGCAGGTCGGCCTCGGTGGGCGCGACGGACTTGACCGTCGGGGGCTGGGGCGCGAGGGCTAGGGGGGAGTGGTCCACGGGGTGCGCCGGGGCGAAGGAGGGGCCGCCGACTGGCAAGGCCGCGAAGCCGCGCTCGATGAGTTCGACGGCCTTGAGGTCGCGAGCCTTGCCTTTGTCGATCAGGCCGCCGGGCCCGAGTGAGCCCATAATCACCACGATAATGCGGCGGCCATTACGTTCGGCGGTGAGGCTGATGCAGTAGCTGGCGGCGGCGGTAAAGCCGGTCTTGAGGCCATCGACCCCGTTGACTTTGCCGAGGAGCTTATTGTGGTTCTCCATTTTCATGGGGCCTTTCGCGCGGCTGGGGCCAAAGTCGCGGTTTTTCACCGACGCATACTTCAGTACAGTGGTGTTAACCACCAAGTGGCGGCAGAGGATGGCGTAGTCACGCGGCGTGGTGAGATCGGTGTCCGCGAGGCGGCGGCTGGAGGGCGGGAGTCCGTGCGGCGTGCGGAAAGTGGTGTGCGTCATCCCGAGCTGGCGGGCCTTGGCGTTCATGAGTTCGACAAAGGCCGGGACCGAGCCAGCGGAGAAACGGGCGAGGGCGCGTGAGGCGTCGTTGGCGGATTGGATCATCATCGCGTAGATGAGTTCTTCGACGGGAAACGTCTCGCGCGGATCGAGGAAGACCTGGGTGCCGCCGATGTTATCCTCATTCATGATACGGACGGGCGCGGCGAGGGAGAGACTGCCAGCCACGAGTTTGTCGTGGAGCACGGCAAACGTCATGAGTTTGGTCATACTGGCGGGCGGGCCCTCGTAGTCAGCGCGGTCCTCGTAGAGGACGGCACCGGTCGCGGCGTCGGTGACGATCGCTCCTTTGTAGGCGGTGGCCTGATCGGTTTCGGCGGGGCGCGTGGATTTGCTCTTGGCGGCGGCGGCGGCCAATGGCGCGAGGGCGACGGCGGTGGCGAGCAGGAGCAAGCGGCGCAGAAAAATCATCTGCGAAAGGGAGAAAGTTTTTTTCGCCGGAGCGAGCAGAATCCGGAAATTCCGCGCAACGACGGCGCGGCGCGCCGCCGTCGTTTACAGTGTGGTCTGCTCGAGCGGGAGGTCGTGGAGACGGACGGCGGGGTTTTTTTCCGCAAAATAACGCATCGTCCATTCGCTGGGGAACAGGGCGACAGTCTGGTCGAGTTTGTCCGCGCCGAAGGCGACGCCACTGGGCACCAAAAAGAGGGAAGGGTCGGGGAGTTTTTGCGCGGGGTCGGCGGGTGCGAGCCACTTCATCAGGCTCCACGGCGAGACATCGAGGCGGGACTCGGCACCATATTCGGCTTGGAGGCGCCATTGGACGACTTCGAATTGCAGGGTGCCGACGGCGGCGAGGAGCGTGGAGGTCGTCATGCCGGCGCGGAGCGTGATAGATTGGACGACGCCCTCTTGGAGAAGCTGTTCAAGGCCGGCGCGGAATTTTTTCGCGTCGGAGGGGGTGGGGTTGGCGATGAACGTGAAGACCTCGGGCGGGAAGCGCGGGATCTCGTCATAGCGGATGGATTTGTCCTCGGTCAGGGTGTCACCGATTCGGAAACTGTCGTGGCCGACGAGGCCGATGACGTCGCCAGGCCAAGCTTCATCGACGGTTTCGCGGTCCTGGCCGAACAGTTTGTGGGAAGAGGACAGGCGGATGGTGCGGCCGCTGCGCTGATGGATCACGGTCATGTCGCGCTCGAATTTGCCAGAGCAAATGCGGACGAACGCGATACGATCGCGGTGCTTGGGGTCCATGTTGGCCTGAATCTTAAACACGAAGGCGGAGAACTTCGGGTGATCGACGGGAATGCTGCGGGCGGCCGCAGGCTCCGAGGCGATGGTGACCGCCGAACGCCCCGCGAGCGTCTCGTTCCCACCGCTCGCGGATTTATGCGGCTGGGGCGGGATGGAGTCTTGGAGGAAACCATCGAGGAGGAGCTGAATTCCGAAATTATTGACCGCGCTGCCGAAGTAGACGGGGGTTTGTTGACCGGCGCGGATGGCGGCGAGGTCGAAGGGGTGCCCGGCGCCGTCGAGCATGGCGAGTTGCTCGGTGACTTGATCGAACGTGTAGTCGTCGAGTTTCGCGCGGACGGCGGGATCTTCGAGGGACGTGACGTTGACGGGGGCCTGAAATTTTCCGCCGGCGACGCGCTCGAAGAGGTGGACTTCGCGGGAGCGCCGATCGAACACGCCACGGAAGGACGGGCCGTTGCCGAGGGGCCAGATGACGGGGGAGGACTGGAGACCAAGGACGGTTTCGAGTTCGTCGAGGAGTTCAAGAGCGTTGCGCGTGGGGCGGTCGCACTTGTTCATGAACGTGAAAATCGGGACGCCGCGGCGACGGCAGACTTCGAAGAGTTTGCGGGTTTGCGCCTCGATACCCTTGGCCGCGTCGATGACCATGACAACGGCATCGACTGCGGTGAGAACGCGATAGGTATCCTCGGAGAAATCTTTGTGCCCGGGGGTATCGAGGAGGTTGACGGCGCAACCGGCGTAGTCGAATTGGAGGACCGTTGAGGAGATGGAGATTCCGCGTTGCTTCTCGAGTTCCATCCAGTCGGAGGCGGTGGCGCGCTGGTTTTTTCGGGCCGTGACGGTGCCGGCGAGATGGATGGCGTTGCCGTAAAGGAGGAATTTTTCCGTGAGCGTGGTCTTACCCGCGTCAGGGTGCGAAATGATCGCGAAGGTGCGGCGGCGGGCGATTTCTTGGGCGGGCGACATGGCGTAAGGGTCAAGGGAAAGGGGCCGGAGGCGCAGGGGGAAGACTATTTCTTCGGTTGGTCCTGATCGGAATCCCCACTGATGCAGGGCACCGCAGAATTCTGAGCTGCGGCTTTCACGCTGCCGAATCCTGAATCTGCGGGAAAAAACATTGTCAGCGACTCGCTGTTTCTCGTCGCCGTCAGGTCGTGGTCTCCGTTCCTTTGAGGGTCGGTTCGCAGGGCGCCTTGCTGCGCCGTCCGCGTGCAGTGAGTCCGCTGAATGGAGGGGCCAACGAAATGATCAGCCTCTGAACACTCGCTGACGGGTGGAGTGCACGGTAGCGCGCACCGGTGGGTGTGCCCGGGATCGTGAGGGCGTGGCCGGCGCTCCGCGTCGCCAATCGGTTCAACGCTCGGGACGACGATTTCAGAGCGGCGAAATTTTTTCGTCGCGGCGCGGCGTGAACCCGCAAGGGTGGCGCCGTGGCCAGTACTCCTACGCTCAAACTCAAACCTAACGCCAAGCCTCGCGTCCTCAGCGGACATCCGTGGGTCTTTGCCAACGAAGTCGAGGCGCTCTTGCCGGCTGAACATGACGGCGAGGTGGTCGAGTGCCGCGACCGGGCGGACCGGTTTCTCGGGAGCGGAATCTATAATTCGAAGTCGCAGATTATTTGGCGACGCTTCAGCCGTGAGCGCGGGGCGTTGAACGGGGCGTTCATCCGCGGCGCGATCGAGCGTGCGGTGGCGCGGCGGGAGGCGGGCAGCAACCGGCGCTTGGTGTGGTCGGAGTCCGATGATTTGCCGGGGCTCGTCGTGGACCAGTTTGGCGACGCCTTGGTCGTCCAGATCCAGACGGCAGCGATGGAGAAGCGGGCCGCATTAGTCGGGGACATGCTGGCGGAAGTGGTGCAGCCGGCAGAAATTATTTTTCGCAACGATGCACCGATTCGGCGCCTCGAAGGTTTGCCGATGGAAGTGCATACGCGGTCCGGAAATCCTTGGGAGCCGCGTTGGGTGACGATTGACGGATTTGACTACTGGCTCGATCTGCAAAGCGGGCAGAAGACGGGGTTCTATCTCGACCAGCGGCCGCAGCATGCGGCGGTAGCGAAGTATTGCGCGGGGAAGCGGGTGCTCGATGCGTTCTGCAATCAGGGCGCGTTCGGGCTGCACGCGGCGCGGGCGGGTGCGAAGGAAGTGCTCGGGCTCGACAGTGCGTTCGATGCGATCGGCGCGGCCAAGCGCAATGCGGAGCGGAATGGCGTGGCGGCGACGGCCCGGTTTGTGGTCGCCAACGTGTTCGACTGGTTCAACGACCCCGTGCGCGCAGGCGACGGATTGTGGGACGTGATCGTGCTCGATCCGCCACCGTTTGCGAAATCGAAGAGCGCACTCGAAGGGGCGTTGCGGGGTTACAAGGAAATCAATTTGCGTGCGCTCCAACGGCTCGCGCCCGGCGGCGTGCTCGCGACCTATACGTGTTCGCATCACATGCAGGATGCGGAGACCCGCGGAGTGATTGCCTATGCGGCGACGGACGCAAAACGCAAGGTGCGAGTCGTCGAGTGGAGCCACCAACCACCGGATCATCCGGTGCTGGTGACGATGATGGAGAGCGAATATCTGCGCGGCTACATCTTGCGGGCGGAGTGAACGCGCTAGCGGACGGCGTGCTCCAGCTCGCGGCGAACTTTTTTGAGTTCGTCGAGCTGTTTGCGGAGTTCTGCTTGCTGTTCCTTGGTTCTGGCGCGACCGATTTCCTCGATGAGGTCGGCCTCGGCTTCGAGGAGGCTGGTGCGCTCGCTGGCGACCGAGGCGCGGGAGGCGGTCGATTGGCCTCCGAATAAAGGTACGGAGACTTTGGGGTGGTTGAGCGCCTTGTCCAACTCGGTGGGCTTGGTGAGTGGTTTCTCCCGCGCGATCTCTTTGTCTTTTTCGTAAAGCTCGCGGGCGAGGGGATGGAGTTTGCTGCGATTGACTTCGATTTTGGGTAAAATCGTGGCGGATTCTTCAGGGGCTTTGGTCGGAGGACTGGGGTCAGCTGGGGTGGCCGCTGAGATGGGGCTTGGCGGCTTGGCCGGAGCGCCCGGGGCTTTCGCGGCCGCAGCAGGGGACTTGGTGGCCGTCGGCACCGCGGGTTTGGAGGCTTGATTCTTGGCGTCTTCGACCATTTTGGCGCGCATCGCTTCGTTGCGGGTCGGTTTCTTCACGGCCTCTTCCTCGGCGGAAAAACCCAGCGTGGCCAAACTGGTGACGAGGACGGCGAGCGACAGGCGGCGGGCGTTCATAATAAGAGTGGATGTTGATGAGGTGGCGCGGGCGACACAAGGATGCATCCGCTGGGAGGGCGCCTGAGCGGGTGCGTTCCGGATGGGCGGAAAAAAGGCCGGGTCGTGAGACCCGGCCGAAGTGGACTGTGTCGCTGAAAGAACCGGCGGACTGCGGTCCGCTCTGCTTGCTTAGCGCGTGCCGCCGTAAATGGCGGAAGCGCCGAGCTCTTCTTCGATGCGGAGGAGCTGATTATATTTTGCGATGCGATCGGTGCGGGAGGCGGACCCCGTCTTGATCTGACCGGCGTTGGTGGCGACGGCGATGTCGGCGATGGTCACGTCCTCGGTCTCGCCTGAGCGGTGCGAGATGATGGTCGTGTAGCTGTTGCGCTGGGCGAGGGCGATGGAGTCGAGGGTCTCGGTCAGGGAACCGATTTGGTTTACCTTCACGAGAATCGAGTTGGCGGTACCGGTATCGATACCCTTTTGGAGGAAGTCTACGTTGGTGACGAAGAGATCGTCGCCGACGAGCTGCACTTTGTCGCCGAGGGCGTCGGTGAGTTTCTTCCAGGTGGCCCAGTCGTTTTCGGCGCAGCCGTCCTCGATGGAGACGATGGGGTATTTGGCGCAGAGGTCTTGATAGTAGGCGACGAATTCGGCGCCGGTGAAGCTGCGTTGATCGGACTTTTTGAAGACGTAGGTTTTCTTTTCCTTCACGTAGAACTCGGAGGCGGCGACGTCGAGGGCGAGGAAGATGTCCTTGCCGAGTTTGTAGCCGGCGCCCTTGACGGCTTCGGCGATGGCGTCGAGGGCATCGGTGGTGGAAGCGAGGTTGGGGGCAAAGCCGCCTTCGTCACCGACGGCAGTCTGGAGACCCTTGGATTTGAGCACCTTTTTGAGGGAGTGGAACACTTCGGCGCCGGCGCGGAGAGCTTCGGAGAAGGAGTTGAAGTTCTTCGGGACGATCATGAACTCTTGGAAGTCGATCGGAGCGTCGGAGTGCGCGCCGCCGTTCATGATGTTCATCAAAGGAACGGGGAGCACCTTGGCGTTCGGGCCGCCGATGTATTTGTAGAGGGGCAGGCCGGCGGCGGAAGCGGCGGCCTTCGCGGTGGCGAGGGAGACGCCGAGGATGGCGTTGGCGCCGAGCTTGGCCTTGGTCTTCGTGCCATCGAGCTTGATCATGGCGCGATCAACGCCGGTCTGGTCGAAGGCGTCGAAGCCGAGGAGCGCGGGTGCGATCTTCCCCTTCACGTTGCCCACGGCCTTCTGAACGCCCTTGCCGCCGTAGCGGGCCTTGTCGCCATCGCGGAGCTCGATGGCCTCGTGTTCCCCGGTGGAGGCACCGGAAGGAACCGCGGCACGGCCGAAGTGGCCGGAGGCAAGTTTGACGTCAACTTCGACCGTGGGATTGCCACGGGAGTCGATAATTTCGCGAGCGGTAATGGCGCTGATGGTGGTATTCATGAGAGAAAGGGGAGCGGGCGGACGGGACATTGAGACGTTCGGTCTAACCAGGAAGACGTAGTGAAGCACGCGGCTTGCTGAGGGGAAGACGAAAGTAGGCGATGACGCAGACGGGCTACAGGCGGGGCACGTCGCGTCGCGTCGCTCGGGCTCTAGTCGCGGCGAACGGCCACGCGGTGAGTGCACCGGGGCGGCGGGGAATCAAAGCGGACGGGGCGGTCCGCTTTGGCGTTGAACAGGTGATGGGGACAGCGCGGAAGGCGGACTAAAGTCGGCGCTACTTTAATTTCGCGCGGAGGTAGGGGGCGGTCGGGCTGCGCTTCATGGTGAGGAGCCCGGCGAGTTCGCCCTGATAGAGGAGTTCGCCGCCGTCGGGACCGCCCACCGGACCGAGTTCGATAATATAATCCGCTTCGGCCAGCAGGTCGAGGTGGTGTTCGATGACGACGACCGTGTGGCCCTGATCGACGAGCGAGTGCAGGACGCCGATGAGTTTTTCGCAGTCGCTGAGGTGGAGACCGATCGTCGGTTCTTCGAGCAAGTAGAGATTGCGGGGCGAGGTGCCGCGGGAGCGTTCGCGGTAGGTGGCGAGGCCGGCGGCAAGTTCGGTGACGAGTTTGAGACGCTGGGCTTCCCCGCCGGAGAGGGTGGGTGAGGACTGACCGAGCGTGAGATAACCGAGGCCGCAATCGACCATGAGTCGGCAGACCTGGGAGAGCTGCGAATGGAAATCGAAGAACTGGGCCGCCTCTTCGAACGTGAGTTGGAGGACTTGGCCGATCGTCTTTCCCTTCCAAGCAATCGTGTTGAGGTCGGGACTATAGCGCGAGCCACGGCAATCATCGCAGGGGAGATAAGTGTCAGGCATGAACGCCATCTCCAGCTTGATGCGACCGGCGCCGTCACAGGTCGGACAACGGCCGCCGGCGGTGTTGAACGAGAAGCGCCCGGCGGCGTATCCACGAATCTTTGACTCGGGGAGGGCGGCGAAGAATTGGCGGATGAGATCGAAAATGCCCAGGTAGGTGGCGGGGGTGGAGCGCGGGGTTTTTCCGATGGGGGATTGATCAACTTCAATGACGGAGCGAAAGGCGCTGGCGCCCGTGAGGGTGGTGAAGGGCGTGGGTGAACCCTCGGGCGCGAAGCCGGTGGCTGCGACGAAGTCTCGGCCGGTGAGTTTGGGGTTCTTCGTTTTAATCGCGTGGGCGACGGCGGGTTGAAGGACGTCGCGGAAGAGCGTGGATTTGCCCGCGCCGCTGGGACCGGCGACCATAATGAGACGACCGGAAGGAAGCTGGAGATCGAAATTTTTTAAATTGCGGAACGAGACGCCGGAGAGCGTGAGCGGGGTGGGCGCGGGCGCGGGCGCGGAGACTTTGGATTTGGGCTTGGAGGGAGAACGGGACGGAGCAGAGAGCGGACGGTAGGTGCCGCGAAGGGGGTGCACGATGCCCTTGGCCAGGAAGAGACCCGTGAGGGAATGGGCGCTCGCGCGGATTTCGGCCGGCGTGCCGTGAGCGAGCAGTTCGCCGCCATGAATGCCGGCGGCTGGGCCGAGGTCGATGATGCGGTCGGCGCGCGCCATGAGGTCTTCGTCGTGCTCGACGACGAGGAGCGTGTTCCCCTTAGCGCGGAGCGTCTGCAGCGTCTCGATGAGGCGATCGTTGTCGCGGGCGTGGAGGCCGATGCTCGGTTCGTCGAGGACGTAGAGGACCCCGGCGAGATTTGTGCCGAGCTGGGCGGCGAGGCGAATGCGCTGGGATTCGCCGCCCGAGAGCGTGTCGGTGGGACGGTCGAGCGAGAGGTAACCGAGACCGACGTGATCGAGAAACTTCAGGCGTTCCTCAATCTGCGGGACGATGTCTTGCGTGATGAGTTTGCCGCGGGCGTCGAGTTCGAGGGATCGGAGGTGCGCCAAGAGTTGCGCTGGAGTCGCGGCGAGGAGTGCGGGGAGGGAGAGAGCCGCGGGGCGCGGCGGGGTGTTGGGTTTGGGGTGTGGGGTCTGGGATTTGGGGGCTCGAGTTTGGGGCTTGGGGTCTGGACGGAAGTGGAGTTTGACGGAGCGGCCGATGCGGTTGAGGCGGGCGCCGTGGCATTCGGGGCACGCTGAACCGGAGTCAGACAGATCGTCGGCTGAATCGATGCCGAATTCGCGGAGGCGGGCGGCGGGATCGTCTTTGGAGTCTTGGTCGTCCACCGGTTCGAGCATCCACGGAAAAACGCGACCATGGCCGCGACACGTGGGGCACCAACCGCGCGGGGAGTTAAAGGAGAAATTTTTCGGATCGAGCTCTGGAAAGCTCTCGCCGGTTTCGATGTCGGTGCGAGTGGTGGAGAACCACGAGAGGACCTCGCCCTTGGGGGTGAGCAGAAAACACGAGCCCTTGCCGACGTGGAGGGCGGTGGTGAGCTGAGCGTCCAGAGCGGAGAGGGGGGAGCCGGACGTTGCGAGCTGAGCGCTGAGTGTTGCGAGCTGAGAGCCCGACTTCTGAGCCTTAGGGTTGCTCTTGGCTCGTGGCGCTGGGGGCTCGGCTTTCAGATCGGCGATGACTACTTCGATGTCGTGTTCTTTGTAGCGGTCGAGTTTTTGAAAGGAGTCGACGCGGGTGAGTCTGCCGTCGGCGCGCATGAGTTCGTAGCCCTGATTAGCGATCCAAGTGGCGATCGGCTGGTGGTGACCCTTGCGTCCGCGGATGAGGGGAGCGCAGAGGTAGAGGTGTTTCGCGCTGCGCGCGGCCGGTGTGGCGAGGATGCGGGTAAGGAGAGCGCGGAGTTGGCCGGGAGAGAGCGGGGTGACGGGCTTGTCGGTCTCGGGGTGATGTTGAGTGCCCAGCCGCGCGTAGAGGAGGCGGAGGTATTGGGCGACTTCGGTGATCGTCGCGACAGTGGATTTGCGGGAGCCGCGGGTGATGCGTTGTTCGATCGCGACGGTGGGCGGAATTCCGGTGAGGCGGTCGACGGCGGGGCGGGGGAGCTGTTCGACGAATTGGCGCGCGTAGGGCGACATCGATTCCATGAAGCGGCGCTGGCCCTCGGCAAAGACGATGTCGAAAGCCAAGGTCGATTTTCCTGAGCCGGAAACGCCGGTGACCACGGTGAGTTGGCGGTGCGCGATGGAGAGCGAGATATTTTTGAGGTTGTTCTCGCGAGCGCCTTCGATGCGCAGGGAGGAAGCATGCGCAGAGCCCGGAGTTGAGAGCGCAGAGTTGAGGGCGGAGAGCGGAGCGCCGGAGGAGGTGAGGTAAGGAGCGGGATCTTCGGCAGCAGCGGGGAATTCAGCCCTGTTGTCATCTAATAAATTACAACGTTTTTCAGTACTTCCTTGGTCGTTTATTGGTTTGTCATTTAACAGATGACTAATGGCCAGAGCCTCGCGCAAGAATGGGGCGGTGGCGGTGGGCGCGTGGGCGAGGTGTTCGGGGGTGCCCGCGGCGACGATGCGGCCGCCATTCGCGCCGGCGTCCGGACCGATTTCGATGAGCCAATCGGCGGACTTCAGGACGTCGAGGTTGTGCTCAATCACCACGAGACTGTGGCCACGGTCAACGAGGGCTTGGAGGACAGCGAGGAGACGTTTGACGTCGTGGCGATGCAGGCCGGTGGTCGGTTCGTCGAGCAGGAGCAGGGCTCCTCCTGCGGCCGCGGATTGGGGGGCTGGGGTCGGGGCGCCGGAGGCGGTATAGGAGCCGAGATAACGAACGAGTTTGAGACGTTGGGATTCGCCGCCGCTGAGGGTGTTGAGAGGTTGGCCGAGCGTGAGGTAGCCGAGGCCGACGGACTCGAGGGAGCTGAGGCGCGTGTGGATCGCGGTGTGGTCGGCGAAGAGCGGGAGTGCGTCGGTGACGGACGTTGCCAGGAGGTCGGCGATGGAGAGGTCGCACCAACGGATCGCGAGGACCTCGGGTTTGAAGCGGCGGCTTTCGCACACGGGGCAGGGGACAAAAACATCGGAGAGGAACTGCATCTCGACGCGTTCGTAGCCGAGGCCCTGGCAGTGGTCGCACCGGCCGTCGCCACTGTTGAAGGAGAAGGAGGAGGGGCTGAAGCCGGCGGCTAGTGCGGCGGGCGTGGCGGCGTAAAGATCACGAATCAGTTCCCACGCCTCGGTGTAGAGGGCGGGATTGGAGCGCGGCGTGCGCGAGAGCGGCGATTGGTCGACGAGCAGAATTTCGGTGAACGCGCTCGTGGCGGGCGCGGGTTGAGCGCTGAGCGTTGAGGGTTGAGCGCTGGTCAGCGTGATGGCCTCGATGACGGCGGGGTCTTCGGTGAGTTGGAGACGTTGGGCGAGGAGGCCTTGGTAAATGACGTGGTCGAGGAGGGTGGACTTGCCGGAGCCGGAGACGCCGGACAAGCAGACCAAGCGGCCGAGAGGCAGCTGGACATCGAGATTGCGGAGGTTGTGTTTGGTGGCGTTTTTGAAACGGAGCCACGAGGTGGCGAGCGAACGCGGCGAAGGCGACGGGGGCGTCGCATCTCCCCTGAGGGCGGAGGCGACGGGCCGACGCGCGGTGGGGACGGGAATGGTTTCGCGCCCGGAAAAATAGGCGCCGGTGATGCTGGTGGGTGACGCGAGCAGAGCGGAGACCGGGCCCTCGAAGGTAATGTGGCCCCCGCGGCTGCCGGGCTCGGGACCGACTTCGATCACATGGTCGGCGGCACGGATCATCGCTTCGTCGTGCTCGACCACGACGACGGTGTTGCCGGCGTCGGTCAGCGTGCGGATGATCGCGATGAGACGATCGATGTCGCGCGGGTGGAGGCCGACGCTGGGCTCATCAAGGACGAACAGCGTATCGATCAGCGAGGTGCCGAGGCAGGAGGTGAGATTGACGCGTTGGACTTCGCCACCGGAGAGCGTCTTTGATTGGCGGTCGAGCGTGAGGTAGGCGAGGCCGACTTGGGCGAGGTAACGCAGACGGGTGCGGATGGAGTCGAAGGCGAGCTCGGCGCTGTGGGCGGAGCCGCTGGAAGAACCCTGACCCCATGACCCCTGGCCAAGGAGGGTGAGCAGTTCGCTGACGGGGAGTTGATAGAGAACGGGCAGAGTGCGCCCCTGCCATTTCCAGCATAAGGCTTCGGGTTGGAGGCGCTGCCCATCGCAGGCGGGGCAAGGATTGTAAGCGCGATAACGGGCGAGGAAAACGCGCACGTGCATCTTGTACGTGCTCTTCTCGAGCCACCGAAAAAACCCCTTCACGCCATACCAATATTTCGGCCAAGGCTTCCCGTTGTCTTCGCCGTAGCCGGGCTCGCCGTCGATGATGAAGGCTTGCTGCTCCGGCGAGAGCGAGGCGAACGGCACGTGGGTGGGAATCTTTTTCTGCCGGGCGAAAACGTAGAGATCCTTCTTCGATTCACCGTAGATATCGCTCTCCCAGCACTTGATCGCACCCTCGTCGAGGGAGAGGGATTGGTCGGGGACCGTGAGACGGTAATCGATGTCGATGACGCGCCCGAAGCCGCGGCACTTGGGGCAAGCACCGAGAGGGGAGTTGAAGGAAAATAACGCGGGCGAGGCGGCGCGAAACGTGCGGCCGGTCGCGGGCGAGTGGAGGCCACGGGAAAAATGGCCCGCCGAAGTAAACGTGTCGGAGGCGAAGTAGAAGACCTGGCTCTGTCCGAAGTGGAGGGCGGTTTCGGTGGCTTCGAGAAAACGAGATTTGTGGGCGGCGGTGACGGCGAGGCGGTCTTGGACGACGTAAATTGCGGACGCAGTTGAGAACGGAGGGTTGTGTGTTGAGAGATCGGATACCGAGGAGGTGAGCAGGTCTTCGATTTTTTGGATTTGGTTTGCGACGAGCAGGCGGAGGTAGCCTTGGTTCTTCAGGCTGGTGAAGATCTCGGGCCACGTGAGATTCGCGGGTTTGGTGATTTTGAAGCAGACGAGGAGCGTGCGGTCGGCGTGGGCCGCGGAGGTTTTTTCCCAGATGGATTGGGGGTTGTCGTCCTCGACCTTTTCACCGGTCGTCGGATCGAAACATTCGGCGACGTGGCTGAACCATACTTTGAAGAAGTCGGTGAGCTCCGTCATGGTGCCGACGGTGGAGCGGGAGGTCTTGACGGTGTTGGTCTGCTCGATGGCGATCGACGGACGGATGTTTTCGATGGAATCGACTTTGGGTTTGTCGAGCAGATCGAGAAACTGGCGGGTGTAGGCCGAGAAGGTTTCGACGTAGCGACGTTGGCCTTCAGCGTGGAGGGTGTCGAAGACGAGGGATGATTTACCCGCGCCACTCAGGCCGGTGACGGCGATGTAGCGGCCGAGGGGCACGTCGAGATCGAAGCCTTTGAGGTTATTTTGGCGGACGCCGCGCAGCCGGATGCACTCGGGCTTTGCGGTGGAGGACGAGGGAGCGGGAATTTTTTTAACCACGGATGGGCACGGATGAACACAGATCGCGAGAATGCAATCCGGCGTCGCACTCAAGTGCCGTCTGCTGACAGGACGCTGTCAGCGGCGGGCTGATCCGATCCGGGCAAAAAGATCGAGATAGGCCGAGACTTGGCGTTCCGGGTCGAACGTGGTGCGGGCGTAGGCGCGCGCGTCAGCCGCGCGGGTGGCGCGGAGGGCGGGGGGCTCGGCGATGAGGCGAACCAAGGTGGCGCGGAAGGCGGAGCGGTCGTCGCGGGGGATGGTCCAGCCGGTGCGGTCCGGTCGCCAGCATTCAGCAATGCCTTGGGCAGCATAAGCGACGCCAGCCAGACCGTGGGCCTGCGCTTCGATGAGGAAATTGGAAAGCGCTTCACTCCACGATGCGTGGACGGCGAAGTCGGCGGCCGCATAGAGCGGCGACGGGTTGCGATTAAAACCGAGGAAACGAACGCGGGCTTCGAGGTGAAGGCGGGCGACGAGGGCTTCGCAGGCTGGGCGCTCGGGTCCGTCGCCAGCGAGCCACAGCTGCCAATCGGTGGTGGCGGGTAGGCCGGCGACGATCTCGATGAGCTCGCGCTGGTTTTTCTCGGGGCGGAACATGGCGACGGTGAGCAGGACGGTGGTCGCCGGCGTGGCACCGTTTTGGCTGCGCAGGGTGACACGCGACGGGGGCGACGCGTCTCCCGCGGGCGGGTTTGAGGGAAAGACGAGCGAGTTGTGAATGACGGAGATTTTTTCGGCCGGAATGCCATACTCGGCGACGAGGGTGGAGCGGGCGTCGTGGCTGTTCGCAACGATGTGGCGGACGGAGTGGAGGGAGGCGCGGAAGAGCGCGGGCAGGCGTTTTCCGGTGCGCATCGTGCCGACGACGTCGGTCGCGGGCAGTCGATTTTGCAGTCCGCCCGCGTAACTGTTCGCCATGCGGCCTAGGCAGAGAATCACGTCAAAAACGTGAGCGCGGGCGGCGCGGTACAGTCCAGGCGCGAACCAATCGAGACCAACGTCGAAAGGTTGGAGCGTGATGCGAGCGACGGCGGAGGACACCGTCGCGGACAAGGCTCCGCCGGGTCGAAACGTCAGCAGCGTCGTGGCGTGTCCCGCGGCGGTGAAGGCGTTGGCGAGGAGAACGGATTGGCGCTCGGTACCACCGCTGCGGAGGTAGTCTTGGACGACGAGGATTTTCATTGCTCGGCGTGCGGACGGGACGTGAGTGTCAGCGGAAATGAATCCACGGTTAGTTCAATTGCTCGTTCAGTGGGTGGTGATGGCGCTCGGCGTGACGCTGGCGACGAAGCTCGTTGACGGCATTTCCTGCGATAGCACCGCAACGTTGATCGTGGTCGTGCTGTTGCTGAATTTCTTTAACGCGATCATTAAGCCGGTACTGGTGTTGTTCACGTTGCCATTCATTGTGCTGACCCTGGGGCTGGGAGTGGTGGTGATCAATGCCTTGTTGTTTATGTTTGTCGGACGGCTGGTGGACGGGTTTCACGTCGCTGGATTTTGGCCGGCGGTGTGGGGGGCGTTGGTGGTGAGCGTGACGAACTTGATCTTGAGTCGATTTACGCGGAAAGCGGCCGTGCCGCGAAACGAGGCGCCGGCCGAGGGAGCGCCGCCAGTGCGCGCCCCGCTAGTGAAGAAAAAGCCAGATGACGTCATTGATATTTGAGGGGAGGAAAATCCGTTTGACGGTGTGGCGGAGCGGGGCAGGTTGGCGCCATGGCTGAAACTATCGAATACGATCTCATTGTCATTGGTGGTGGTCCTGCGGGCTATGCGGGCGCGATTCGAGCCGGGCAGCTCGGCAAAAAAGTCGCGTGTATCGAGCTGGAGCGCGCGGGAGGCACGTGTCTGAACTGGGGTTGCATCCCGACGAAGGCGCTGCTGAAGAGCGCGGAGCTCTATCAGAAAATCAAGAAAGCGGAGACGTTTGGCATCACCGCCAAGGACGTCACCTTCGACTTCGCGAAAGTGATGGAGCGTTCGCGCGGGGTCTCGCAGCAGATGGCCAAGGGGATCGAGTTTTTGTTCAAGAAGAACAAGGTCGACTACTATGTAGGTCGTGGGCAGGTGCCCGCAGCGGGCATGGTTGAAATCACCGAGGGCGAGCATCAAGGGAAGTTTTTCAAGGCGAAGAATATCCTCATCGCGACCGGCTGCAAAATGCGGCGCATTCCGGACCTCGCAGTCGATGGCGTGCGGGTGATGACGTCACGCGAGGCGCTGGCCAACAAGACGCTGCCGAAGTCGATTGTGATCGTTGGCGCGGGTGCGATCGGCGTGGAGTTTGCCTATTTCTACAATGCGTTTGGCTCGAAGGTGACGCTCGTCGAGATGTTGCCACAGATCTTGCCGGTTGAAGATGAAGAGGTCGCCAAGACGTTGCACCGCTCATTTGAGAAACAGGGCATCGCGATTCACACCGCGACGAAGTGCGAAAGTTTCCAGGTCGGGAAGAATTCCGTGAAGCTTAACCTCGTTAAAGACGGTCAGAGCACAGCGATCGAGGCTGAGACGGTGCTCTCTGCCATCGGCGTCGTCGCGAATCTCGAGGGTGTACTGGGCAAATCCTTGTCGGTCGAACTCGACCGCAATTACGTGAAGGTCGGCGACGACTATCAATCGAGCGTGAAGGGTATCTACGCGGCGGGTGACATCATCGGGCCGCCCTGGCTCGCACACGTGGCGACGTTCGAAGCGGTCAGTGCAGTCAACGGGATGTTCGGCCACGGCAAGGCGAAGCGCGTGAAGAATTTTCCGGGATGCACGTATTGCCAGCCCCAGATTGCGAGCACGGGACTCACCGAGCAGGCGGCGAAGGAAAAGAAACTCGATTACAGAGTCGGCAAGTTTCCGTTTAGCGCGTCGGGCAAGGCGGTCGCGTCAGCGGAGAGCGAAGGGTTTGTGAAGGTGATCAGCGATGCGAAGACGGGCGAGATTCTCGGAGCGCACATCATCGGCGCGGAGGCCACGGAGCTGATCGCGGAATACGGTCTCGCGGTGGAACTCGAAGCGACGATTGAGGATATTCACCAGACGATCCACGCGCACCCGACGTTGAGCGAAGCGGTCATGGAGGCCGCTGCGGCGACAACGGGTGAGGCGATTCACATTTGATAGAGCCGCCCAACTAAACCCGCCCTACTTCTTTTTCCGAAATGGGGCGGCAGTGCGCGTGGTGGGCAGAACGCCATCGGCGGCCATTTCCTTGAGCAGGCTAGAAAGGTAGGGGATGAGCTGCTTCTTGCGGCTCACGATGCCGGGTAGATCGAAAATTTCATCCTGCTCCACGTGAGCATAACTGATGCGCTGGATCAGCGTGGCGTCACCTTTGACCAGCAGCAGTGAATTTTGCGTATTGATGTCGGTGACGAGCAGGGCGGCGAAGGCCAGGCGTTCCTCCTCGCGCAGTTCGCCGAGGGCGGCAGCAATGGGTTTTGCGTGGTCCCAGAAATTTCCAAAGCCGAGCTCCTCGACTTGTGAAACGGCAAAGCGGATACCTTCTTCCTCGTAGATCTTGTAATCGGAACGGACGATTTTTTCGGGCGGGTTGGCGAGGATCACGGAGCCGGAGTTGAAAATCTCGTCGGCCAGTTGCTTGGAGTTGACGCCGGCGATTTCGGCCAGCCACGCGAGGATAATGGCATCCTTGGAGGTCGTGGTGGGTCCGTTGAGGTGGAGGGTGTCCGAGATGAGACCGGACATCATAATTCCGGCGATGTCGGGCGAAGGTTGGATGCCTTCGCGGCGAAAGAGATCGGCGACGATGGTGCACGTGGAGCCGACTGGTTCATTGATGAAGAGAATGGGCTGCGCCGTGTTGAGGGGACCGAGGCGATGATGGTCGATGATTTCGGCGATGAGCACTTCGTCGGCGCCGGGCACGGCCTGAGTGATTTCGTTGTGGTCCACGAGCACGAGTCGGGTGGAAACGGGCTTCAGGATGTCGGTCTTGGTGATGATGCCGATGAGGGCACCGTCGTCGGAGACCACGGGAATGGAGTGGGTATTGCCGGTCGAGAATCGCTTGCGCACGTCGGCGATCCGGACATCGGCACCGACGGTCGGGACGTCGCGTTCGATGACGCGTTCGATGGTGGAGGCGGTGCGAACCACCCACGCGGTGGTGGCGGAATCGTAGGGGCTGACGATGACGCTGACGCCGCGGGCTTTGGCGAGTTCGAGGGTGTCGTCGTCGGGCTCGAGATTACTCGTAATGACGAGGGCGCGGATGCCGAGCTCGATGGAGCGACGTTGGATATCATGCCGATCGCCGACGATGACGATGGCTTGGTTTGCCGGGATGTTCTCCCGGACGGATACACTCCAGAACGAGGAAATATCCATCGTGCCTAGTCGGATGTAGAGTTCCTCGACTTTTTTATCTCCGACGACGTGGAGCGCGCGGGCGTTTAGGGCGCGGGTGATATTGGCGAGCGAAGTATTTACCTGCCGCATAGCGCGCGGTTCACTCACGCGGGGGATAAAAATACCGCCGAGTGCGGCGAGAGAAACGACGCCGGCCACACCGGCGATGCCCTTGCGAGAACAGGTCACGGGCAGGACGCGGACGTGGTGGCGGTCGAGGAGTTCGAGGGCCTCGGCGCAGGTGGCATGTTCGGAAACGGAAAACACCTCCGTTGCCATGAGGTCACGCACGCGCGGGGAGATGTCGCTCAAGTAATACGGCAGCGGCGTGCGAAAACGCGCGAGGATGGTATCGATCCGGGCATTCGAGTTGCCGCAGCGGGCGGCGATGTAGCCCCGTTCACCGCGCGCGTGTTTGAAAGCCGCATAGGCGATCGCCGAACAGATGGCGTCAGCATCGGGATTCTTGTGACCGACGATGTAGGTCGTGGGAGTGGCGGGCGCGGAATGGGTGGCGGGCGTCATGGAACGGAGAAATGGGGGGAAAGGGTGGGGTGCGAACGGTGGTGGGGAAAGCTGGAAATAAAAAACCCGGTCGCGCTCAGGCGACCGGGTCGAGAGTGAGTGGCTGTGGGCCTGAACTTACGGTCCGCGAGCAGCGGGTGTGCCGGCGGCACGGCCAAGAATGGTGCCGGCTCCGGGACCGGTCGGCGGTGTACCCCAGATGAAGCCAGCGGTGGGAATGGCCTGCTGGATATTCGTGGTCTTGCGGGCACTGAAGTTGGAGGTGAATATTCCTGAGGTGCCGGTTCCGGCATTGCTGTAAAACGCGACGTTTCCTCCTAAGAACCCGATATAACCACCCACGTCCTTGTAGGTTCCACTGGTGAGACTCCACGAGCCGTTGGTCTGCAGGCCCCGAGTCCACGCGACGGGCATCGCCGCGCCGTCACTCATTTTGATGCCGCTCGCGAACTCCCACGCGAGCGCTGAAGCGGTGCGAAACGTGTTGTCCAAAGTCCGCTTGGTCGTGTCGGTCGTGCTGATGATCGAGATAGGATAGACCCCGTTGAAAAACGGATCGCTCTTGGAGAAGTAAAACGTCGCGTCGGTAAGGATGTTGTTGCGCGCGATGATTCCGGGCCAGAGGTGCGATTGGGGATTCGCGGTCATGGTCGCCGCCGGAACGGCCCGGGGATCGGGCAAGCGGTCATTATTGTCACCGGCATAGATTTGCGCGGCTTTGATGATCTCGCGCAGGTTGTTGCCGTCGACGGCGCGTTGGGCCTTTTCGCGGACGGCGCCGACGGTCGGGATGATAATGGCGGCCAAAATGCCGATGATCGCAATAACGGTCAGCAACTCGATCAGAGTGAACGCTGAGGTGAACGAACGGGGTGATTTGCGCATGTTTTATTGAAAGGGGACAGGAGAGAGACGCAGAAGCGGGGCGACAGTTTCGGTGAAAAATCGCGAGCACAAGCAGATTTTCCCTGCACAGGGCTCGACAAAACTTTTTCCGCCGCCCTAGGCTCGCGACCATGAAGATCTATCTGGATGGCAAGTTCGTCGATGACGCCGAGGCAAAGGTGTCCGTGTTTGACCATGGCCTGCTTTACGGCGACGGCGTGTTCGAGGGCATCCGCCTGTATGGAAGAAATATCTTCCGGCTGGATGAGCACCTTGAACGCTTGGAATACTCGGCCAAGGCTATTTTACTGACCCTGCCGCTGACCCGGAAAGAGTTGGCTTGGGCGACGGCCGAAACCTGCCGGCAGAACGGGATGACGGACGGCTACATCCGTTTGGTGGTCACACGAGGTGTCGGCGACCTAGGGCTCGCGCCTTGGTCCTGCCCGAAGCCCACGGTGTTCATTATCGCCAGCAAGATTTCCCTCTACCCGCAGGAGCATTACGACAACGGACTCGCGATTGTCACAGTGCCGACGCGCCGCATCAATCCGGCCGCGCTGCCGCCGACGATCAAGTCGCTGAATTACATGAATAACATCCTCGGTAAGATCGAGGCACGGCAGTTCGGGGCGCTCGAGGCGATTATGCTCAACGACCAAGGCTATGTCGCCGAGTGTACCGCGGACAATGTGTTCACGATTCACAAGGGCACGATTTACACACCTTCCGCCTCTCAGGGCGCGCTGAAAGGGATTACCCGCGGGACGATTTTTGACATCGCGCAGGAGATCGGCGTACCAATTCAGGAGGTCAATATGACCCGTTATGATATCTGGTGTGCCGACGAGTGTTTCCTGACGGGTACGGGTGCCGAGGTGATTCCTGTCGTGAAGCTCGATGGTCGCGAAATCGGGACCGGCAAGCCGGGTCCGATTACGCAGCGGGTGCTGACTTCGTTTCGTCAACGCGTCCTCGTCGAGGGCGAGCGGATTTGAGTCCGCACGATCTGGTGATCGTCGGCCGTTTGCCGACTCGTTTCGTTCTCCGTTTAAGTTTTTCCGGAGTGACACGATTGCCCTTTTGGCACTCTGGGTCGCGACAGGGCGTCACAGCGTCACGGACTGAGCGCACGCACTTGCCAGTGAGAGGGTGTGTGGCATGGTGCGTGCAGAACCAATAAAAAATTTCATGGCTAACCCGCTCAAATGTGATCTCTGCGCCAAGCCCGCGACGGTTCACCTTACCCAAATTGTGAGTAATAAGGTTCACAAAGTGGATTTGTGTGAGACCTGCGCACAGGTCAAAGGCGTGACCGATCCCAGTGGTTTTTCACTCGCCGATCTTTTGTTGAAAGCTTCGCTCAACCCAGATACGCCCGCGGCGGGGGGCCGTTGCGAGCAGTGCGGATTTACGCAGAGCGATTTCAAGAAGCATGGACGCTTCGGTTGCCCGACGTGTTACGAGGCCTTCAAAGGCGTGGTCGAGCCGATGCTCGACACGATGCACAAGGGTACGACGCACACGGGGAAAATCCCCCAACGTGCCATCGAGCGAAAATCCATTTACGACCGTCTTACGAAACTCGAGCTCGACCTGACTGAGGCGATCAAATCCGAGCGTTATGAAGATGCAGCCCGTGCCCGCGATGAAATCAGCCAAGTCAAACAAACCGTCCCGTCCAACCCGAAGTCCGCGCGTTGAGCCGATGACCATTACATCGCTCATCGACAGCCCGTCCGAGTTGACGGACGCTGCCAGCAGCAAGACGGCGATTGTGCTGATGACTCGGATACGCCTCGCTCGCAATCTCTCCGGCACGGCTTTTCCGGGCTGGGCCAAGCCCGCGCAACGCGAGGAGGTTTTGCGGATTTGTCGCAAGGCCGTTGCGGCGACTTCGCCGATGAAGCGCTCGCTCAATATTACGGTGGGCGAGCTCAGCGACCTCGAAAAACAGATCCTCGTCGAGCGCCATCTGATCAGCCGCGAACTCAGCGGTGCCAAGGGCGGCGCGGGCGTCGTGATCAGCAAGGACCAAGCGTTTTCAGTGATGGTTAATGAAGAGGACCACCTGCGGATCCAGGTGCTTCGCTCCGGCTTCCAACTGAAGAAAGCTTGGAACGCGATCACGGAACTGGATTCTGCACTGGAGGATCATCTCGATTACGCGTTTACGCCGACTTTGGGCTACCTCACGGCCTGCCCAACGAATCTCGGCACGGCGATGCGCGCTTCGGCGATGATGCATCTGCCGGCACTCGTCATTTCAAACCAGATGGAAAAAGTGGTCCGCGCCGTGAACCAACTCGGTATGGTGGTGCGCGGCCTGTTTGGGGAAGGATCCGACGCCAGCGGTAGCATTTTCCAGATTTCCAACCAGACGACACTCGGCGAGTCCGAAGGGGAAATTATCAAGCGACTCCACACGGTGCTGCAGTCGATCATCGAACACGAGCTCAACGCCCGTGAAAAACTCCTCGAGGCGGACGCGGGAAAACTTTTCGACAAAGTCGGCCGAGCCTTTGGTATTCTGCAAAACTCGCATCTCTTGAGCTCGGGGGAAGCGATGAACCTCCTGTCGCTCATCCGCCTCGGGATCGACCTCGCGGTGTTTCCCGACGCGAGCCGCAGCGTGATTGACCGCTTGTTCATCGAAGCGCAACCCGGCCATCTGCAACACGCGCAAAAAGGTGAGTTCGATCCGGCCCAGCGTGATTTGTTGCGCGCGGCGCGACTGCGATCCGAATTTGCCAATTTCGTTCCCCCGAATTTTTCTTTCAGCACCAACGGTAAAAACTAAAATCGCCCTCAGACCCTCCCTCTATGTCCCAGGAACCGATGAATAACTTCACGCCGCGAGCCCAACAGGTGCTCGCGCTCGCCCGCAAGGAAGCCGACCGCTTCCACCACAACTACGTCGGCACCGAGCACATTTTGCTCGGGCTGATCAAGCTGGGCCAAGGCGTCGCCGTGAGCGTTCTCCAGAAAATGGGGCTCGATCTCGAGACCGTTCGCAATGCTGTGGAGAAACAAGTTGGTACCGGCCAAGAAACGAAGACCCAGAGCAGTATTCCTTACACGCCGCGCGTGAAAAAAGTCCTCGCGCTCGCCGGGAAGGAAGCGAAGACCCTCAACCATTCTTATGTCGGCACGGAGCACATTCTGCTGGGGCTCCTCCGCGAAGGGGAGGGCGTCGCTGCCCGCGTCCTCAAATCCCTCGACATCGACATCGAGCGCACGCGTAACGAGATCCTCCGCGAGCTCGATCCCCAATTTTCGGGCAGCCAAGGGGCCGAAGGTCCCGCGGAAGAAGCCGTCGCCGGAAGTCCGCAACGCCCGGCTGGTCAGGCCGAGGACAAAAAGGAAGTGAAGACACCGGCCTTAAAGGCGTTCGGTCGTGATCTCACCGAACTTGCGCGCAAGGGCGAGCTGGACCCGGTCATCGGACGTAAGAACGAGATTCGTCGCGTCATCCAGATCCTTTGTCGCCGCACGAAGAACAACCCCGTCCTCATCGGCGAAGCGGGCGTCGGCAAGACCGCGTTGGTCGAGGGACTCGCGCAGGAAATTGTGAGCGGTAACGTCCCGGAAATTCTCGCCGAGAAAAAGGTCATCACCCTCGACCTCGCCCTGATGGTCGCCGGCACTAAATACCGTGGCCAGTTTGAAGAGCGCATCAAGGCCGTCATGGACGAGATTAAGCGCGCGAAAAACATCATCCTCTTCATTGACGAGCTCCACACCATCGTCGGCGCCGGTGCCGCCGAGGGTGCCATGGACGCGTCCAATATTTTCAAGCCTGCGCTTTCGCGCGGTGAGTTGCAGTGCGTCGGGGCAACCACGCTCAACGAGTATCGGAAATATATTGAGAAGGACTCGGCCCTCGACCGCCGTTTTCAGTCCGTGAAGGTGGAAGCTCCTTCGGTGGACGACGCTATTCTCATCCTCAAGGGTATCCGTTCGAAGTATGAGGATCACCATAAGGCGACCTTTAGTGACAAGTCACTCGAAGCAGCGGCCAAGCTCTCGGACCGCTACATCACCGGGCGTTTTCTCCCGGACAAAGCGATCGATGTTATGGATGAGGCCGGTTCCCGGGCGCGCATCGGTGCGCTCGTCCGACCGCCGGATGTGGAAAATCTCACGAAGGAAATCGAGGCGATTTGCGGACAAAAGGAAAAGGCTATTGCCGAACAGCACTTCGAAGAGGCGGCGAAGTTCCGCGACCAAGAGAAACAGCTGCGGGCTAAGCAGGAACAGATCATCGAACAGTGGAAGAAGACTCGCGATGAGAAGCGGATCGCCATTGACGAAGACCTCATGATGCAGGTTGTCGCCGACTGGACGGGCATTCCGCTCTCGCGGATGGAGAAGAAGGAAAATGAGAAGCTGCTCGCGATGGAGTTCGAACTCCAGAAGGCCGTGATCGGACAGGACATCGCATCCGTGTCCGTGGCTCGTGCGCTGCGTCGTTCGCGCGCGGATCTGAAGGATCCCCGTCGGCCGATCGGGTCATTCCTGTTTGTCGGGCCAACCGGGGTGGGCAAGACGATGCTCGCGAAGCAACTCGCGCTACAAATGTTCGGAAACCAAGATGCGCTCATCCAAATCGACATGAGCGAATACATGGAGAAATTCGCGGTCTCGCGACTCGTGGGTTCGCCTCCGGGCTATGTCGGTTACGAGGAGGGTGGACAGTTGACCGAGGCCGTGCGCCGCAAGCCCTATGCAGTGATCCTCTTTGACGAAATCGAAAAGGCCCACCCGGATGCGTTGCAACTTTTGCTCCAGATTATGGAGGACGGACGGCTGACCGACTCGCTCGGCCGCGTGGTCGATTTCCGCAATACGATTATTATCATGACGTCCAACGTCGGTGCGCAGCTGCTCCAGCGGCAGACGTCGATGGGGTTTGCGGCTGCGGGGTCGAGTTTCAACGACTCCGAGAAGATGCGCGAGAAAGTGCTCGAAGAAGCGAAGCGGGTGTTTAAGCCCGAATTCCTCAATCGCATTTCGGATATCATTTTCTTCCGACCACTGGACAAGGCGGACTTGATCAAGATCGTCGAATTGGAGACGGCGCAATTTGCGAAGCGTCTGACCGATCGGAAAATCGCGCTGGAGTTTACTCAAGGTGCGAAAGACCTCCTGATTGAAAAGGGCTACGATGAGAAATACGGCGCGCGGCCGCTCCGCCGGGCCGTCGAACACTACCTCGAAGATCCCCTCGCTGAAGCGCTCCTGCGCGGTGAAGTTAAGGACGGCGAGGCCTGCCTCGTCGACCGCGACGGCGAAAAACTGATTTTCAAACAAAAGACGCCGACTGCCGATACGGGCGTGGCACCCTAAAAAAGCGGGCCACCGCCGCCTAACGAAAACCCCGGCCCCGAATAAAACGGTCCGGGGTTTTCATTCCGACCGGGGTCGCGGTGATAACCATGCGTGGATCGTGCTGATCCGGCCCTATGTGAAACCTACGCCAGCCTCGCGCTCGCCATCGCCTGTCCAGCGCCAATTAGAATCCGTCGTCAGCGCCAATTAGAATCCGTCTTGTTGATTTGGTAGGAGTGCGGAGGAACTGAGGGCGCTATGGACGGAGAGGTGGAGGCTCGTTGGTAAGAGGCCCTCCCACTGGGCAGGACGGGATGA
>CAMCHO010000020.1 GCA_945874455.1 Opitutus sp. GAS368
CTGTGCGTGGCAGGAGGCAAGGATGACGAGGCCGCTGAAAAGCCAGGCAAGCGTCCGCGTGTGAAACGGGGGTGGCGAGCGGGAGGCGGTTCAACGAACCCCGGCGTCACGGAATTGTAACAGCACGTCGCTTGACGATACGTGCCGCCCTTGGCGTGTTCGTCACTGAAAGCATGAGCGAGCCAACTACAACCGCGGCTCCCGCCGCACCCTCCGGATTCGCGATCCAAAAAAAGCGGCTGCGCCTACTCGGGTTAACGGTAGATGATACGATCAAAGCCTTTTTCGGGGGCAATGCGATCGTGGCAATCGTGGTACTGACCCTCATCACCGTTTTCCTGATGCGGGAGGGGCTCGGTTTTTTTGCCCAAAACAATCAGAGCCTGCAGGTTTACCGACAGGCCGGGCTGGAGTATGTGGATTTCATTCGCGCACAGGTGGACGACCACACCGCCCTCACCCGCTATCTTTCGGATTTGCGGCTGCGGCAGCTCATCGCGTTGACCGAAGGTCGGAAGCTTTCGCTCGACGAGGCCAACGCGGCGCTCGCGAAGTTTGACGAATTTTCCGACACGTTTTCAGGCACAGTCGATCCCGTGCGGAGCCTATTGTCGGACCTCACCGAGCAAGCGACCGCAATCAAAACCAAGTTTATTGTTACCGGAGACAAAAAAGAAGAGCGGGCGCAGTTGCTGGCCGAAGGTAAAACCGCCGAGGCAGCCGCAGTCAAAATCGAGGAAACGGATTTTGCGGCGGAGTTGAAACCGCTGCTGGCGACGCTGCCGGCTTTCAAGGAGGCCAATCGGGAGTTTAGCCGAGCGTTGACGGCGAGCCTGGAGAAAGCGCCCGTGCTGCCGACGCCGGAACTCGTCGCGCGGATGGAGCGCCTGAAACAATTGACGCGCGACTACCTCGCGAGTTTGCCTGCCGTCGAGCGCAGCTTGGCGACGTGGGACTACACGCGGCCCATTCCCGCGTGGCAGACCGTATCGTCATTTGTGTTTGGTCGGCAGTGGCTGACGGCGAGTTTCTGGCAGGACTGGTACGGCGTGATCCCGCTATTCATTGGCTCGCTGATGGTCTCGATCGTGGCCTTGACCTTGGCTGTGCCGCTGGGCGTGGGCGCCGCGATTTACATCAACCAAATCGCGTCGTTGCGGGAACAACGCTTCATCAAGCCCTGTATCGAGTTTATCTCGGCCATCCCCTCGGTGGTGTTGGGTTTTTTCGGGATCGCCGTGCTCGGTCAGGCGCTCAGGGCACTCTCGCAGTTTTCCTGGCTGTCATGGGTGCCGGGCTTCCCTTACAGCGAGCGGCTGAATATTCTCACGGCCGGCTGCTTGCTCGCGCTCATCGCGGTGCCGACGATTTTCACGCTCGCCGAAGATGCCCTGAACAACGTGCCGCGGGCTCTGAAAGAGGCGTCATTTGCGCTCGGGGCTTCACGTTTGCAGACGATCGTGAGGATCATCGTGCCCGCCTCGCTTTCCGGCATTATTTCCGCCGTGCTCTTGGGACTGGGACGGGTGATCGGCGAGACGATGGTGGTGCTGCTCTGCGCGGGCAACCGGATCGCCATTCCTGATTTTACAGACGGCCTTTCGGTGGTGACGCAACCGGTGCACACCATGACAGGCATCATCGCCCAGGAAATGGGGGAGGTGGTGCGGGGCAGTATCCACTATCGAGCACTGTTCGTGGTGGGTCTCGTGCTGTTTTTACTCTCTTTGATCATTAACTACGCGGCGCAAAAAATCGTCCGCAAGTATCGGATTTCCATCGGCTGAACTATGAGCGCGCCCACCGCCCATCTTTTTCAGAGCCAACCCAACGCCGCCCGCCGCTCGGAACGCGCGACGTTCTGGTTGTTTCGCTCAGCGACTTATCTGGTGCTCGCGTGCGGACTGGCCGTGTTCGGGACAATCTTCTTCAAGGGAGCGGGCACGGTGTTTAAGGCCGAGGCGCCGTTTATCAACACGACCTTTTTCACGGACGCGCCAGAGTCGCTCTACCTTTTCGAGTTCGAAGGGAAAAAATATGAAATGGGGGACCGTGAGTTCCGCGCCTTTAAAGAAAAACATCCGGCGGCGGCCACGGTGAAGTCCGAAAGTTATGTTTATTCGGCTGGTGGAATTTTTCCATGTATCGTTGGGACGGTCCTTTTGGTGGTGGGCTCGATGACCATCGCGCTCGTGCTTGGGGTTTGCGCGGCGATTTACCTCAACGAATACGCGCGGGACGGTCTATTTATCCGCTTTGTACGGCTCGCCATCTTGAATCTGGCCGGTGTGCCCTCGATCGTCTTCGGTCTCTTTGGTTTTGGCATGTTCGTGATTTATTTTGGCTGGAATGTCTCCCTGCTCGCCGGCTGGTTCACGCTCGCATTTATGGTGCTTCCGGTAGTGATCACGGCCAGCGAAGAGTCCCTGAAAGCGGTGCCCAAGGGATTTCGCGAAGGCTCCCTCGCACTCGGGGCGACGAAGTGGCAGACGATTCGACTGAATGTAGTGCCCTATGCGCTGCCGGGTATTTTGACATCGTCGATCCTCGGCATCGCGCGGGTGGCCGGGGAGACGGCTCCCATTATGTTCACCGCCGCGTATGTCGTGGGCGACAAGCTGCCATGGGACGTCGCGAAAGCAGGGGACTTCTTTTTTCAGGGCGTGATGGCGCTGCCTTATCACATTTATGTCGTGAGCTCGAAGATTCCGCAAAACGAATATACGGAACGCGTACAATACGGCACGGCCTTTGTCTTTCTTTTGGTCGTGGCCTTCATCGCCGCGAGTTCGATCATTCTCCGAAACAAGCTTCGCAGCCGCTACAAATGGTGAACGCCGCCCCCATTCTCATGGACACACCTTCCTCCGCCCCCGCCAAGTCCTCGGCGTACAAGCCCACCGTTCGCCTCTCGCCGGCATCTTTGCCCTCGGCCCACGCGCCCGGTGCCGCGGCTGCGCCGATGGGCGAGACCCTCGTGGATATTTCCCACTTAGATTTTTTCTACAACACGTCGCAGGCACTGCACGACATCAACCTGAAGATCGAGGCAAAGAATGTCACCGCGTTCATCGGTCCTTCCGGTTGCGGTAAGTCCACGCTCCTGCGGTGCTTGAACCGGATGAACGACTTGATTGACGGGACGCGCGTCGCCCGCGGCACGATCAAGATCCATGGCGTGGACATCTACCAGCCGGACGTCGATGTAATCGAATTGCGCAAGCGGGTGGGCATGGTGTTTCAGAAATCGAATCCCTTTCCCAAATCAATTTACGAGAATATCACCTTTGGCCTGCGGCTGCAGGGCATGAATGACCCCGCGAAGCTCGACGAAATCGTGGAGAAATCCCTGCGCGGTGCCGCCCTCTGGGACGAAGTGAAGGATCGTCTCGGTGCCAGCGGCATGGGACTGTCCGGTGGTCAACAACAGCGCCTGTGCATTGCCCGCGCCATCGCCGTGGAGCCCGAAGTGATCTTGATGGACGAGCCGTGCTCGGCGCTCGATCCGGTGGCGACGGCTAAAGTCGAGGAGCTGATTCAAGAGCTGCGCTCGCGCTTCACGATCATCATCGTGACGCACAACATGCAGCAGGCGGCGCGTTGCTCGGATAAGACGGCGTTTTTCTATCTCGGTAAACTCATCGAGTTCGCCGACACCCGCGACATCTTTACCAAGCCTGCCAATGCCCAGACCGAAGCGTATGTCTCCGGTCGCTTCGGCTAATTGCTTTGCTTTACCCGCATGACCCACTACAGCCAAGAAATGATCCACCTCAAGGAGAGCCTGCTGGCGATGGCGAGCCATGCGGAATCTGCCGTCGCCCGGGCGATGCGCGCCCTGGTGGAGCGGGACGATGCGCTCGCCCTCCAAGTGCAGTCGGATGACAACATCCTCGATCAATTCGAAATCGAGATCGATGACACGGCGCTCCACTTGCTTGCCAAGGCTCCGCTCGCGACCGAGCTCCGGCTGATTACCGCGGCGATGAAGATCTCGGGTAATCTTGAGCGGGTCGGGGACGAAGCGGTCACCATGGCGCGGCGCGCCATCGTGCTGGGCGCGGAGCCACAACTTAAAGCGTACATTGACCTGCCCCGGATGGCCCACCTGTCGCTGGAAATGTTGCGCGATGCGATCACCGCGTTTGTGAGCCGTGAGCCGGAAAAGGCGCGAGCAGTGATTCCGCGGGATCACGAAGTTGATGACCTCAACCGGCAACTCCACCGCGAACTTTCGAGTTTTATGGCGGAGAGCCCGGCGACGATTACGCGTTGTCTCAATTTGATGGTGATTTCAAAAGCGATTGAACGTATTGCCGATCATGCTACGAGCATAGCTGAAGAAGTCGTCTATCTCTACGAAGCGAAGGACATCCGGCACTCCGGACAGAAAAATTATGAAACCGAAAATCCTGGTCGTTGACGATGAACCCGATGCACTCGAAGTGCTCGGCTTCAAACTGAAGGAAGCCGGCTACCTGCCTATTTTCGCCAAGGACGGAGGCCGAGCCATCACCGCGACACGGGATGAGCGGCCGGCACTCATCGTACTCGACCTCATGTTGCCCGAAGTGGACGGCCTTGAGGTGTGCAAGATTCTCCGGCGGGATTTGGCGACTTCGATGATTCCAATCATTATGTTGACGGCGAAGGCCGCAGAGATGGATCGGGTGATCGGGCTTGAACTGGGTGCCGACGACTACGTCACCAAACCCTTCAGTCCGCGGGAATTAGTTTTACGAATTAAGAAACTCTTGGCCCGGGTTAAGGCCTCGGACGAACCGGTGTCTCAATTACGTTTCGACGAACTGGAAATCGATGTGCCACGCCACTCGGTGATGATTTCCGGCAAACCGCTCGTGCTGACGGCCACGGAATTCAAGCTGCTCGAACTGCTTGCCCGCCGCCGCGGGCGGGTGCAGACGCGGGACCGTTTGTTGCAGGACGTGTGGGGTTACGACAATCCGATCGAGAGCCGAACGGTGGACACGCACATGCGCCGCCTGCGCGAGAAGCTCGGAGAGACGGCCCGTTTCCTCGAAACCATCCGCGGCGTGGGCTACCGGTTTTTGGCACAAGACTGAGCCCCGGTGCGTGTTTCAGATGAGGCGAGCACTGGTTTTTTTGCAGGAGACTGGCAGCAATTCGCCCGCAAGCAGGCTCCTACCGCGAGGCAAATAATGCTACGAATTAACGCAAATTGGACTACGCGCCGGAAGTTCGTCGCTTGAACAACTGAGGCGGCCGCGTTGACCTCCGAGCCTTTTTGCATTGCCGGTACTTTCCACGTGAGCATCCGCGATTTTTTTCTCCTGACGGCTTTCGCCGTAGCCGCCGTAGCCGCTTGGCGGTTTTGGACGCGTTTACGCACGACGCACAGGCGCCATGAAGCCACCTTGATCGAGCTGCGCGGCAGTCACGCTGAAGCCTTGCACGCGCACACTGCGCGGCTGGAAGCGATGCTGGACAGTATGATTGAAGGTTTGGTGGTCGTGGATGCTCGGGGCCGAATCGCGCTGGCCAACCGCGCCGCGGAGGATTTTTTCGCGTTTTCCCGCATGATGGTCGGCGGGACCCTGCTGGAGGTAATTCGCCACCACGAAGTCGCGGCGCTGGCTGCGCGGGTGGTCGCCGAGGGTTCTTTCGCCGAACACGAAGTACGCCTAGAGGGTCCGTTGCCACGCGTACTCCGTCTCAGCGCGGTGGCGCTGCGCGATGCGGCGGGCGCGCCGGCCGGGGCGGTCCTCGTTTTTCACGACGTAACGCGAATCAGGGAGCTGGAAGGCGTGCGGCAGGATTTCGTCGCAAACGTCAGCCACGAGTTGCGCACACCGCTCTCCCTGATCAAGAGCACGGCTGAGACCCTCCTTGACGGTGCGAAGGACGATCCGGCGGTCGCGACGCGTTTCCTAGAGATTATCGACAAGCACGCGAATCGTTTGACGCTGCTGATCGACGACCTGTTGTTGCTGGCCCGTTTGGATTCTGGCCGGGTCGCGCTGAACTTTCAGACACTCGCGCTGCGGGACTCGGCGCAGGATTCGCTCGACGATTTCGGGATCGTGGCCCGGGCCCGCGCCGTGACCTTGGAAAATACGGTGCCAGCCGGGTTGGTGGCGCGCGCTGATCCCGATCGTTTGCGCCAGGTGCTTTCTAACCTGATCGACAACGCGATCAAGTATGGTCGGCCCGAAGGGCGGGTTACGATCGCAGGCAGAGCTCTGGCTGGTGAGCGGATCGAACTGTCCGTGCGTGACGACGGTCCGGGCATTCCGATGGAAGCGAAGGAACGGGTGTTTGAGCGTTTCTACCGGGTGGACAAGGCGCGCTCGCGCGAGCAGGGCGGAACGGGGCTCGGGCTGGCGATCGTGAAAAATGTGATGCAAGCCCACGGAGGCGAGGTGCGGGTCGAGAGCTCGCCGGGTGCAGGCACGACATTTTTTCTGACCCTGCCGGCGATGAAAGTGAATTAGGATTATTCTCTGAACTTACCGGGCAGGTGTGGCGGCGACGAAATTAGCGGCGTCGTCTGTGCTGCCGGTGCCAGAGTATTTGGCGAACTGCGGATACGGGAAAAGAGGGCGAGTACGCAGCACCTTGCCGTCGTTGTCCTTCACCTGACCGAGGAGCTGGTCGGGTGCCATGCCCTCTTCCACCCAGCGGACGAGCGCAGCCTGCGTGCCGCTCGGCGTCGGCCCCGCGCCACGGAAACCGTGATCGACGCCAGGCACGAGAAACAGGCGCGCAAACTCCGCTGTCTTCTCCGCGCCACCCATGCGCTGCTGCACGCGTTCATAATACTCGATCGTGCTTTGCGGCGGGATCAACTGGTCGGCGAGGCCGTGCGTCATGATCAGCTTCCCGCCGCGATTGCGGAAGCGAGTGAGGTCGGGATCGTCGGCACTGAAGACAGGGCCGAACTGTTCGGCCGACTGGCTGAAGAACAACTCGAACTCGTCGCGCTGCAGCGTGCGGCTGTCGTAGCTTGGGCTCTGCGCGAGAAAAAATTTCACCCACTCGAACGCGATGCCGAACGGCTTGCCGGTGAGCGGCGTGCCCTCGGTGCCCGCGACGGCAAAGAGGTTCGTGCCTCGCGTGTAACCATGCCAGAGACGCTGGCCGTCGCGCGACCGCGCGCCGTCCCAAATCTGCCGCAGCACAGCCGCATCGGCGTCGGTGAACGTCTCAGGACCGACCCTCATTCCAACGAGCACCTGCGGATCCCACGTAGCACGGATCGGATCGTCAATCACGCCGTCTGTCACGCCATCGGCGGCATCGCCCGCTGCGACTGCGGCGGTGGTGGCGGCGTCGAGTTTGGCTTTGGAAACGTAGTGGTTCGCCTCCTGCATCACGGCCTGCGCCCACAAACTGCCCGGCACCATGCGAGCCCAATTGACCGCGGGACAACCGGAGAAAATGCCGTCATAGTCATCAGGATACCGCTGCGCTTCCATCAAGCCCTGGCGCCCGCCGGTGGAGCTGCCGATAAAATAGGAGTAGCGCGGAGACTTGCCGTAAAACGCCGTCGCGAGCGCCTTGCCGACGACGGTCATCTCGTGAATGCCGAGGTAGGCGTTATCGCGGATTTCCTGCCAGTTGAGCCGACCGTTGGCGTGGAGGGCGAACGCGCCGCTACCGCCCTCGTGGCCGGTGTCGGTCGCGGCGGTGGCAAACCCCTGGGCGACCGGACCCCGAAGGCTATTGGCGCTGCCGCCGTTAAAACCACCACCGCCGTTGCCCATGAATCGGCCGTTCCAGTTCTGCAACGGGAGGGCGACCCAGACGGTCACGCGGTCGGTCGCGGGCGGGTGCGTCACCACGGCGGTGATACGCACGGAGCCCTCGGCCTCGTTGACGACGATGGACGTGAGGGTGGTATGCGGGAGGAGGACCTTCCGCAGATCGTCCGGTGTGCGCACCGGCACGATATCCGGATAGAGTGACACCGGACGCTGGGCGAGCGCCGGGCTCGTGAGCAGCAGAGAAGCGAAAAAGCAGAGGAGCGGGGTTTTCATAAGTAAACATTCGACGGAGCGAATCGTGCGCTCGCGGTCATGCGAGCCCTGCGGCCAGCCCGTGCAGAGCATTTAACGGAAGCGGAAAATGAGGTGGCTCCTTCGGTTCGTTGATGACCCTCGGGCGTTTGTGCACACCGGCGAAGAGCGTGCGGAGCAGCGGATGTAACGGGAAGTGAAGTCCGTGATTGAGCAGCCTCACGGGAAATCTTTCAGCCAAGCAGTCTGCGGCCAGTCCGTGCCGACAGTGGCAGGCTGCGGGGTGCCCGGGGTGCTGCGGCCTCGCTCGATGTCGGCGCGCAGGAGGCGGCCGAGGCGTTGGACGATTTCGGGGTGCGCGCTGGCGACGTTGGTGGTTTCGGCCGGATCGGCGGATAGATCGTAGAGTTGGAACGGTGGGAGGGTGGCGAGATCCGTACGCGGGGTCTGGAGCCATTGGCTGGGGGCCGGCGTGGGGGAACTCCAGCCGCCGGAACCCGGCCAGAGGAGGAGTTTCCAACGGCCATCACGGATCGCGAAACGACCCTCGGCAGAGTGGCTGACGAGGGAGGTGCGGACGGGCGCTGTCACGGGCGAGACGCCCGGGCCACTCGGCATTGCGCCGCCGCCGCGCAGTAGCGGGAGAAAACTGATGCTGTCTTCGGCGGCGGTGGCGGCGATCTGGGTGTTAAGGATTTCGGCGCAGGTGGCGAAGAGGTCGAGTTGCTCGACGAGGGCGTGGGTCGTCGTGCCGGCTTTGATAGTCGCGGGCCAATGCGCGATGAACGGCACGCGGTGGCCACCTTCGAAGAGATCTGATTTGTACCCGCGAAAGCCGGCGCTCGCATCGTGCTTGAATTTCGCGTGGGCAGGGACGTTGGCGGCGGGGGCGAAGCCGTTATCCGACGTAAAAATGATGAGAGTGTTTTTCGCGAGGCCGTGTTTCTCAAGGGCGGCGAGGAGGAGGCCGACGTCGGCGTCGACTTGGGTGACGAAGTCGCCGTAGGACGTGGTGTGAGTTTTTCCCGCAAACTCGCGCGTCGGCAGAATCGGCGTGTGTGGTGCGGCGAGTGGGAGGTAGAGAAAGAAGGGCTTGCCGTCGCGGGCGGCGGCGCGTTCAGCAAAGAACGCGAGGGACTTTTCGATGAGACGGGGCTGCACGTCTTCCATCTTAAAATCGGGCCCGATCGGGCCGCCGCGCCACAGTTTGGGCACAGGGCTGTCGGCGATGGTAGCCGTGGGCACGGCGGTGGCGCGATCGTTGGCCAGCCACACGTACGGCGGCATATCGAGGGATGCGCTGATGCCGAAGAAGCGGTCGAAGCCATAGGCGAGCGGGCCGTTGGCGAAGGGTTGGGAGAAATCGACGTTTTCGAGTTGAGTGCCCGTGCGCGTCCAATCGAGGCCAAGGTGCCATTTGCCGAAGACGGCGGTGGTGTAGCCGTGTTCGCGGAGGAAGCTCGCGACAGTGGGACGGTGCGCCTCGATGAGCGGTGGGTGGTAACCTTGCAGCACGCCCTGTTTCAGACGTCCACGCCATGCATAGCGGCCGGTGAGGAGCGCGTAGCGGGCGGGAGTACAGAGGGAGGAAGCGGAGTGGGCGTCCGTGAAACGCAGGCCTCCACGCGCGAGGCGGTCGAGGTGCGGCGTTCGCCAGGCGCTTTGGGCATTGTAGCACGAGACGTCGCCGATGCCGAGGTCGTCGGCAAGGATGTAGACGATGTTTGGCGGCGGAGTCGCGGCCCGGGCGGCGAACGCGATAAGCAGGGCCCCAACGGCAGCGAGGATCACCCGGTGACATCGTCTGCCGAACCGCCCGATTTTTTCATAGGGAGTGTCACGTATTACGTGACACTTGATTTCGAGTATTTTTTGAGAAAAACGTGACAGGGTCATGGATGGAGTAGGGATGTCATTGGAGGGGCGTCGGATCTCTCGGTATGTTGCCAAAAATACGCTCGGATCAGAAAAAGCCGAGCGCGCGGGTCAGCGCGAAAACGGGGCGGGGGAGGCCGCCTCCCGCGAGGCGGGCTACGAGCCGCGCAAGAAATCGTGAAATCGGGCGCCGAGAATCGGGCATCTGGAAATTTTTGGGAAATAAACCATTCATGACGTCACCTCAAATTTCTAGATACCCGCTGCCCGACCTCACGATCTCCGCGGCCATTTGCTCGGGGTAGGGCGCACTAGGAAATCGTGAGCGTCGTCTTAAATGGAGTCAGGCCGGTGAGGTAAACGCTCTGGCCGTCCCATTTCGGGAGAGCGCCGCGAACTTGCTCGTAAGTGTGTTCGACGCGGCCGGGGCCGAATTCGATGGTGTCGTCACCGACGGTGTAGTTGCCGGTGCCGCTGCGGAGGAAAAAGGCGTCAGTGACGCGGGGCACAGGCTCGACCCCGGTGAGTTTTCCGCCGTGGCGGAAGGCGAGCTCGATGGAGACGGGGACGTCGGCTGTGCCGGTAAGGGAAATCGCGAGCGTAAATTTTCCGGAGATTTCGGTGACTTCGACGCTGGCTTCGAGGCGCTGGACGTTGCTCTGCTGGCGCATGGCCTTGCTATTGGTCGCGAGCGTGCCGTTGGGTGCCATTTTGGTGTGATCGCCAAGGGCGATCTGCGCGGCGGAGAGCGGCTGGAAGTAGGGGCCCTCGAGGGACTGGCGGAGAATATAGCTGCCGGCGCGGACTTCGAGGGTGTCGGCCGTGAACTGGCCCTTGCCAAAAAACGCGGTCGCGAAACGCACGGCCTCGAGGGCGGCGGAGTTTTTGCGGAACGAAAACAGCGTGGTGTTGTTGGCGAGGATGGTCGCGCTCGCGGAGCCGCGGCGGATGCGCGCGAGCGTGGAGTAGGAAAAATGTTTCGCGTAGTCGGTGGGTAAAGGAGCGTCGGCAGGGAGCGCACGGAGGAGCGCGGGTTCGGTCAGAAATGCGGCGAGCTCGCCGATCTGGGCTCGGGCGGTACGTTCGATCTGGCGGCACATCGCGGCAAAGCGGCCGTTGTTGTCGTGCAACGCGAGGGTGCGATACGAGTAGTAGTAGCGGGCCATGCTACCGCGCTGATAGCGGTCTTGGCGGCGCGAAGCCTCGGTGACGACCTCACCGTCGGGGTGCACGTAGAAGATGGTCATTTCGAGATTGCGCCGCACGGACTCGAGTAGTGCGGGCCGCTGGAGATGCCGCGCGACGGTGATTAGCGCACGGTTCACAATCGGCGAGTAGACGGTGGTGCTCTTCTCGGTGTATTGGCCGTCGGGATCGAGATCGACGGTCTCGGCGAGCCATTGGTCGATGCGCGCGACGTAGCTCGCATTAGGGAAAAGGCCGTTGGCGGACGCGAGAGCGGCGCACACAACCCAGCGGTGGTTGGGTGTGTGGACACCACCGGTCACGAGGCCAGTGGCTCCGCGCGTGATGAATTTACCAAGTTCACTGGCAAGAGCAACGAACGCGGGCACAGGGCTCGCGCGGAGGAGAACGCAGGGGGGGCACACGACCTCCAAAATGAACGCCATATCAGGTGGCGAGTGGAAATTCGTGGCGAAGTAATCGACGGTGCCATCTTCGGGATGTTGCGCGGCGAGCAGGTAGGCGACGGCGAGACGCAACGGCTCCACGAGGTCGGTGGACTTGTAATATTTCGAGCCGGGTGCGCAGGCAGCGCACGCTAGGGCGGAGATAAACCCGGAGGTGTTTTGCGCGGTATGGAGTCCGTATTCGTTGACCTGGCCGCCGAGCCAACGATGGCCGCTGCGGCGCTCTTGTTTCGCGAGCAGCGCGGGGATGCCGGCGTCGTTGGCGCGGATGAATTCGCGGAGGAGCTCCTCGGAAGCCGCCGGTATCGCCTCGGCAGCGAAAGAGCGGGGGCCGAGCGCGGCGAGGGACGTGAGGGTGGCGGTGGAGGCGAGGAAGTGGCGGCGATGCATGGAGGGAAAAATCAGCGTTCGATGTCGAGAGAGAGGAGGAACTCGCGGCCAGCTTGGCGGCCGTAGTTGCGGGGGACGCCGTTGGCGAAGGTGCGGGTGACGAAGACGCGCTCGGTGTTGAAGACGTTGTTGACGTTGAGCTGCACGCGGCAGGTGGAGTTGGCGAAACCGCGGAAGCGGTAGTTGGCCATCAGGCCGGTGAGAATGTAACGCTCGGAATAATACGGATTGTCACGGTCCGTGCGGACCTTGCCCTTGGCGTCGATTTTATTGGGGAAGCCGATCACACTCGGAGCACGATAACGAAAATTTAGAGACATGCTTGCGCCCTTGAGGCGGCCCTCGGTGAAGCTGCGGGTGACGACGGCGTTGGAGCGCCAAGTCTGGGAGTTTCCGCCGGGGTTGCCGAGGCTCGCTTGGATGTCATCGAGCGGGCTCTGGATGAGTTGCGCGTGGGCGGCTTCGACGGTGCGCGTGGGGTCGTAGGCGGCGGTGGCCCAGCCGCCGCGGTAGGCGCGCCAGGTCGCGAGTTTGGCGTCGAGATAGTTATACCACGGTTGCGTGGAGAGGTCGTCGATTTCGGTGTCAGTACGGCCGGCGTTCATGAAGATCCGCCAGTGGCGGGTCGGGTTGAAGGTGACTTCGACTTCCAGGCCCTTGCTGCTCCGGTCACCGGGCAGACGGAAATCGGCAGGGAGCGGATTGCGCGCCTGGACGAAGAGCGGGTTGAGCGGGTAGGTCGGATCGTTGAGGTAGAGTTGCTGCTCAAAGTTGATCAGATTCTGGCGGAGACCGGAGTCGCCGAGCGTGGTATTGCGATTGAGGGAATTGAAATAGTTGACCTTGAAATTGAGGCGGTCGTCGAGGAAGCGGAGACGCACGGAGTATTCGTGAGACTCGCCGTAGTTGGGCTCGACGACGGTGCCGGTGACGTCGCGCACGACGGCGACCTCGTTGAGCGAGGCATTGCGCGAGTAGTCGTACCCGAAGGAGACCCAGCGCTCGAGCCATGGCGGGCGGACGATGAAGCCGTAGTTCCAGCGGGTGGCGGAGCGGTAGGGCGTCCAGACAGAGGCGGGTTCTTTCTCGCGAAAATCGGCGTAGGCGCGATAGCCGGTGCCGAGGGGATTTTGCGGCGTGATCGGGCCTTCGGTGAGGATGGGTTGAAACGAGCCGAAGTTGGAATTGCGCACGCGATCGTAGCGCACGCCGATGTTGGCCACGAGATGGTTTTTGAAAAACACACTCGAGGTGCTCCCGGCGAGCGAGCCGCGCTGGAGATGGTTCGCGGATGGGTTGGTGCCGACGCCGCCCACGGGATTCTCGAACGACGTGACGCCGAAGCGCTCGCCGGCGGCGGTCGTGAACCAAAGTGTCTCCATCAAATCGCCGTAGGCGGTCGGGGCGGCGAGGCCGTAGGCGCGGGGGTCGCTCGTGCTGCCGAACACCGGGAGGTATTGCCGCATGTTGATCTCGCGCTCGATGCTCAGCGGGTTGTTTTGCGCGGCGGCGGAGAGGAAACTGGGCTTACCGATGATGAGGTTGCGGAGCTGAGCGAGGGTGTAGGTCGCGGAATCCTCGTAGCTGGCGAAGACGCCGAGGCGGTGCAGGCCGAGGTGGCGGGTCCAGCTGGCGTTCTTCGTGAAGTCCTGCTCATGAGTACCGACGGCGCGCGCCTGATGGACCGCGAAGTCCGCCCAGTTGCCCTGGCCGGTGGAGCGATTCGACTCGAGGTAGGAGCGGCCGTAGAGCGGATTGGCGGTCACGCCGTCGGGCAGAAAGGCATTGATGTCGACGAGGATGTCGTAGGCGTTATTGGCGAAGAGTTGCGTGGTTTGATTACGATAGGATTCAAAGGAGTAACCGAGCTCGACAAACGTCGTGCGGGCAATGCGCTGCTCAATCGTCGCGGTGACGTTGCGGCTGCGGCGGAAGTTGTAGCGGCTCCAGCCGGCGGGGTTCGTGTTCCACGGTAGGCCCGGATCAATGAGTGTCTGGGTGTTGCCAGCCGTACCGGCGCCGTCGGCGATATTGACGAAGACAGTGTTGCGCACGTCCTGGAAATTCACAAACGCCGGACTGCCGTTTTGCGGGAAAACGAAGAGCTGCGACTTTGTGCTGAAGGCGTAGGCGCGCGTCGTGCCGTCGCTGAGTGCGAAGCTCGGCGCCGCCGGCCGGCCGGTGGTCGCGGCCGTGGCGGCGAAATTGCGATAGGTCTGCGGATTGCCGGCGCGCTGGGAGGCGAGCCAATGCAGGTAGCCGTTGTCGCGCGCCATGGTGGTCGCGGGGCGGGCGTCGCGGCGGTGGTGATACTCGCCCTCGACGCGGACCGTGGTGTTCTTGAACGGCTGCCACGTCGTCGCGATGAAAGCGCGGCGGCTATCGTCATAGCCGGGAGTGATGAAATACTCTTTGTTTTCGCGCAGCGTCACGAGACGTAGCGCGAGTTTTTTTGGAACGAGCACCTGGCTGATGTCGAAGACGGTGCGTTCGGAGCCGTAGCTGTCGGCGCGGAGCGAGAGCTTTTGTTTGTTGCGCGTGAGGTTTGCGCGCGCAGAGGTGCTTTCGGCGGTGCCGGCGGAACCACCGAGACCGAATTGAACCGCATTGGCGCCGCTCACCAGTGAGAATCGCTCGGTATTGTAGGAGTCGGCTTCGATGGTCGTGCGAAAATAATTACGCGTCTTGTCGATGTTGCCGAGGCCGCGGGAATTGCCGGAATCGTCGGCGATGTTGCGCGAACCGGGGCGGGAGTCGGCATTGCCGTTGACGTTGTCGAAGTAGGTCTGGGTCGTGGCAGAGAAAAGAAACGCCTCGTCGGTCGTCGTCGCGCCGATGTCGTCGAGGAAATCCTTTGTGAAGACCTGCACCTGCCCGGCGACATCCGCGAGGTCGATCTTGCCGCGGCCGCCCTGCAAAATGGCGGTGGACTGGTAGCCGCGGACGGAGTCGGGTCCGACCTCGAAAGGTGAGAGGACGATGGGCTCGTCTTTCTGGACCGCGGTTGGCGCTGCGGGCGAATTCGCGGGAGCTCGTTGGGCGGCGAGGAATGGAGCGAGGGCGATCGCGAGCGAAGCGGTCAACCACAGTCGGGCGGGGTTTGGGTTCATGGGCATGGTCGTTGGAGCGGGTGGGGAGACTCTTCACCAAGTGGGCGTGAGACCGCAGCGCAAGAGTGAACTTACGCTTGTCGTTCGCCGGGGGATGAGTCCTTTTTTGGCGCGGTCGATTCCACTTTGGATTCGACCTGGCAAACCCTCACCCGAACTGAAATGCCCCCCTTGATCTGCTGTCGTAGTGCCCGCGTTATTGGATTTCTCATGGCCGCCGTCGTCGCGTCCTTGTCGGCTCAAACCGCACCACCCAACCCGCCCGCCACACCGGCGCCGGCGGCAACCGCAGTCGTTGAGTTGAGTCCCTTCACTGTGAACACGAGTCGCGATGTGGGTTACCAAGCCGAGAATACGCTCGCGGGCAGTCGGCTGAATACTTCGCTGCGCGACACGGCCAGCTCCGTTTCGGTGTTTACGCGGGAATTTCTCGACGACCTTGCGATCACCGATGTGCGCGAGCTCGTGCAGTATTCGATGAATGCCGAGATTAGCTCGAACGAGAACCAGGCGGGGAGCGGCCAGAATCCGGTCGTCAACGCTCAGAGCCTGACGCCGCTCGTCTTGATCCGTGGAGCGGCGGCCAGCGTCGGGATGGACTATTTCACGAGCATTACGCCTTCCGATGCTTATCGCGTCGGGCGGTATGAAGACAACCGCGGGCCGAATAGCATATTATTTGGATTGGGTGCGCCGGGCGGGCTCATCAACGAAAGCTCGAAAATCGCGAGCACCGCGCGCGACAGCGCTCTGGTGCGCTATGGCGCGGGCTCCTTCGACCGGCATCGCCTCGAACTCGACGCTAACTGGGTGTTCCGGAAAGACCGGTTGGCGATGTCCGTCGCCGGCCTGCAGCAAGAGAACGGTGGGTGGCGCGCGTTTGATTACCAGGACAAGAAGCGCATTTTCTCGTCGATCACGGTTCGGCCGGTTCGCTCGCTGACCGTGACGGCGATGGGGGAAATTGGCCGCGACCTTACGGCGGTGATTCGCAATACGGTGGAAACGGACCAGGCGCTCGCGTGGTTGGACAATCGCAACGCGAAGGGTGTCAGCGCGGTGACGTTCGATCCAAACAATGCAGTCCCGACCACCGCGATGTCTGCGCTGGGAGTCACGGCGCGCGACATCGCCGCTACCGGCAACAACCACAAGGTGATCTTTATTGAAAATGATGGCACGATTTTTGATGCCCGCGGGAGCTTGCTTTCCGGCACCTACAACAACTCTGCCGTGCGCGCACCGGACGGCACGCCGGGGGTTACGTCGGGTGCACTGAAGGTGTATGATCCGCGCATTTACCCCGGCAACGTCAACGCAGCGGGCCCAGGGATGTTTCGCCAGCAGACCCTGCGAAACTACACGATCACCGCCGATTGGCAGGCTACACGCAAACTGGCGTTCAACTTCGGGCGCAACTATCAATATTCGCGAGCGCGCGTGACGCTCATGACGGGGGCCGACCCCACGTTGCGCGGCGATCCGAACCGCACGCTGGGAGTGGGCGGACCAGCGAATCCCTATGCCGGCCGACTCTACTTCGATGGCGAATGGCGGCGCGATGACCACGTCGGCGAAGTCGCCGAGACGCGTCTGGCCGCCTCCTACGCGCTCGACACCCAGTCAAAATGGTTCGGCCGGCATCGTTTCGCCGCGTTGGTTTCACAAACGGAGCAGTTCGACGCGCGGGCAAATTCTTGGCTGGCTTTCGCCGGCCGCCCCTACAACGCCACGCCCGCCAACGCCAACAACCGGATCACGGTGCGTAATTACATCACCGAGGGCAGTTGGGCCACGTATCGCGTCGGCGACTGGCGCTCGTTGCCGTCGACGGTCAACTTCGACGGTCGGGCCTACACGCTGGCGTGGGCCAACGAAGTCGCCGGACCGAATAATAGCGGTGGCGAGCAGGAATCGACGACGCGGCTCGGCGCGGTGCAGAGTCATTTTCTGGCCGACCGACTGGTGACAACTTTCGGCTACCGGCAGGATAAAATCGAGGTGATCGAACTCGGATTCTACAACGATGCCGTGATCGGTGACGTTGTGGACCGCGACCGCAGCAAGAGCAAAACCACGACCGCGACCGGCTTCACGGGCACAGCGGGCGCCGTCCTGCACGTGTTCAAATGGATGTCGCTGGTCGCGAATCGCTCCAGCAACCAAGGTGTGCCCTCGTTCGTGCGCACGACCTTTCCAAAGGGTGAACTCGCGCCGGCCTCGAAAGGCATCGGCGCCGACTACGGCGTGAGCTTCGACGTGCTCGGTGGTCGGTTGAATGCAAAGTTTGTTTATTTCTCGTCCACGGAACAGGGGCGGATCACGACGAACGGTCTCGCCGGCGCACCCGCTCGCAACACCCGCGTGATGGACGCATTTGCGGGAGTGTTGACGGGGAACGGGCTGCCGTTTTCGACGAGCCAGTGGCAGCCGATTTACAGCGCCTACAATCCGCCTGTCACAGCGGCGTCCTCGGATTCGCAGTCCAAGGGCTACGAAGCGAGAACCACGGCGAACCTGACGCGGAACTGGCGACTGGTGGCGAACTATTCCTACACGGATTTTATTCGTAAGAATGTCGGTGCGGAAGTCGCGCAATGGTATGGGTTGAAAATGGCGGACGACCGTTTCGTGCAGGGCGTGCGACAGGATGCGACCGGTCGCTTCGTGGTTGACCCGAGCGCGTTCGAGCCGGGCATGACGGTGGCAAAGTGGCTCGAACTGGGCGCACTGCGCGCACCGGCGAATGCATCGACGCTGACCACCTCGACCGGTAATTCGGTCGCGCAGGAAATCTACAACCTCGTCGATACAATGAACGCGGAGCGCGACGACGAGGAGAAGCGCTGGGGACTGCGTCCGCACAAGGTCAGCCTGTTCACGGCCTATGATTTCAGGGCAGGACGCATGAAGGGATTCACCCTTGGCGGCGGCTGGCGCTGGCGCTCTGCCAACGTCATCGGCGCGGACTCCAAGGGGAATGAAATCACCGGGGAGCCCATCGTGGCGAACGATCTGATGATCGCCTACACGCGGACGTTTCAGCGGCTGCCCGGCCGCGTGCGCGTTCAGCTCAATGTGTCCAACGTGTTTGATCACACCGATATTCTCCCCGTGCGGATTGCGACGGGCGCGAGTGTGCCGGATGGTTATATGGTGCCGGGCGGTCGCGGTCGCGCCTATGGTCGTTACGATCTGGTGGCCCCTCGCGAGTTGCGCTGCACGACGACGTGGACGTATTGAGGAATAGAAACGCTCGAGCACTGGGGTAAAGATCGCCGGGGCCAGCCCCGAGCATTCACGAAAAATATGATCGTGAGTGCGGAAGCGAGCTTACTCGCGATGCATTCGCCGATCGGCGCGGGCAGAGTCGCTCCAGCACTGTCACACTCCCGCACGACGCCGAAGCCCATCCACCGCGCTGCATGGTCGGGCAGATGGTTCGGGTAGATTTGGATTGTTCACACACTCGGCGATCCGGTTAAGTTGCGCGGAGTGGTTTTCTCTTCCGTTATCTTTCTCTTCTTCTTTCTGCCCCTGGTCTTGGCTGTGGGCCTAGCGTTGCAGGTGCTCGCCAACCGGCGGAGCGGCCAAGGCTCGGTGCTCGGTTGGGCCAATACGTGGCTGCTGTTCGCCAGCGTGGTGTTCTACGCTTGGGGCGAGGTCTACCTGGTGTGGGTAATGATCGCGTCGTGCTTGCTCAACTACGCGGGAGGATTCTGGTGCGAGCCGGGGAGGTCACGGCGTCGCGCGGCACTGATCGGGGTGGTCACCGCAAATCTCGTGTTGCTCGCATGGTTCAAATACAGCGGCCTCGCCGTGGAAATCGCCAATCGTGGCAACGCGGCACTCGGACACCTGTTCGGCGCCGACATCACCTGGGTGGCGGTCGTGCTGCCACTTGGGATCAGTTTTTACACTTTTCACGGCATCAGCTATGTCGTCGACGTGTGGCGCGCAAAAATCACGCCGTGCCGCAGCCTCCGTGATTTTCTTTGTTACTCGACGTTATTTCCGCAATTGGTCGCCGGTCCGATCGTGCGGTACTCGGAAGTAGCCGATCAATTCGTGCGCCGAACGGTCGGGCGCGAGGATCTCGCGGAGGGTGCGCGCCGCTTTATCGCGGGTTTGGGTAAAAAGGTCCTGATCGCCAATCAGGTCTCGTTGTTGGCTGATGCTATTTTTTTGCTACCCGATTCAGAACGTACGGCAGCCGCAGCATGGGTCGGCGTGACCGCTTATGCCCTCCAGATATTTTTTGATTTCTCCGGCTACTCGGACATGGCGGTGGGGCTCGGGCGAATGTTGGGGTTTCGGTTCCCGGAGAATTTCAACTACCCGTATTCGGCTGGATCGATGCGCGAATTCTGGCGGCGTTGGCACATGACCTTGTCGCGGTTCTTCCGGGACTACCTCTACATTCCAATGGGAGGAAACCGCCACGGTGCGCTGCGCACCGCGCTCAATCTGCTGGCGGTGTTCGCGCTGTGCGGACTCTGGCACGGGGCGAGCTGGAACTTTGTCGCGTGGGGATTGTTTCACGGACTTTTCCTCGCGGCGGAGCGTGTGCTCGAGCCAGTCACCGGACGCACGCCGGACTGGCTGCGGCCGGCCGGCCATGGCTACACGATCATTGCCGTGCTTTTGAGTTGGGTCATTTTTCGCTGTGATACGTGGGCGCAGACGATGGGTTACTTCCGTTCTATGGCGGGGCTGACGGCCAACGGTGGGCTTACGGCGATCCCTGCCAATGTAGTCACGACAGGCCTGTTGTATGCGGGAGCCGCCGGATTATTACTGTGTTCCCCCCTCTGGCCGACGCTGCGCAGCCGCTGTGCGCAATGGGCTGTAGGCGACCGAACGTTGGAGGCAACCGAAGTTTGCGTCGCGCTCATCGTGTTATTTTTGTGCCTGATTTCGATGGGTGCGGGCACCCACAATCCGTTTATTTATTATCGGTTTTAAACGTGAATCCGCCGAACGAACACGCCACGCGCAGCTGGCATCTCACAACGTTTGTAGGGCTAGTGCTGCTACTGTGCGTGCCCATCTTTAGCGCGGCGCTGCGCGTGCCTGAGCTCAAGAATGTCCGAGAAATGCGCCCGCTTGCGACCTGGCCAGACTGGAAAAAAACAAAAATAGAAAAATGGCCAACAGCTTTTGAGAGCTGGCTGGGCGATCATTTCCCCTCGAGAACGCGTATCGTCCAATGGTATGGTCTGGTGCGTCACCGCTGGCTCGGGGAACCGTCGAGCCTCGTGGCCGTCGGACGGGACGATTGGTTGTTCTACACCGGCGAGAGTACGGTGCCAGACTTGCTCGGCCGCGATCGGATGAACGAGTCCGAATTGGTGAACTGGCGACAAGCGGTGGAGGGTCGCCGAGCGTGGTGGCGTGAGCACGGCGCCGAATATCTCGTGGTGCTGGTGCCGAACAAGTCGACGATTTACCCGGAGCGGCTCCCGGCATTCTTACGCGCGCAGGCGCAGCCGGGTAAACTGGATCAAATCATCGACCATCTCCGCATTCACCAATCACCTGTCGCCGTGCTCGACTTGCGGCCCGCGTTGTTCGCGGCCAAGGCGAAAGGCACGGTTTACTGGCCGACCGACAGTCATTGGAACGGCGAGGGCCTCGCGGCGGGCAGCGCGGCGATTTTGACCCGCCTAGGGGAAATGCGCGTGCCCCTGCGATCATCCGATGCATCGAAGTGGACGACGATCGAATCCGTAGCGCGTGAAGGCGATTGCATCGGTTTGCTCACCATGAACGGACGTTGGCCCCTCGTGCCGGTGTCGCAACTCCGGCTCACGTTTCCTCCAGATTTTCGCGCGGTGCCGACGCCACTCAGTGATTTTCCGGCGTGGAAAACAGTCGGGCCGTGGGGGACGCCGTTAGCGTTCGAACGGACCTCGGGCGTGGGCCGGGCGGTGATGATGTGTGATTCTTTCTTCCGAGTGGGTGGTCAACCCGGCGAGGTGAACTCGCAGTCACCGCTCGTTTTGAGTTTTCAGCGTTTTGTCAGCCTGTGGAGTTGGGTCTCGACGACGAATTTGGCGACCTACGAAATGGTGGCGGACATCGCGGAAAAGGAAAAGCCCACCGTCATCATCGAGCAATGGACGGAACGATACTTGCGTACTCCGGCGCCAGATCACCCGGAGTTTCAACGGGCACGCTCGGCCGCGGCGGGCAAGTGACGGCGCGGCCCCGCGCGGGCAATCGAAGCGAAAAAATTCAGCGGGCTAGAATCAGCCTACCTATTCCGAGCGCAAGAAACGGTGGGGGCGACACCGTGACGTCGTTACGACAACTCTGCTGGCGGGACTGACGTGGTCTGCGCTGCCGGCGTGAAGCGGCGAAAATGTCACATCATACCGACGTCTCGTGATATTTGGACGATAGGCGAAATACCACTCACCCACGCTCGCAGCTACAAGCAGTCACAAACTCAAATGGCCTTGGTATCATAGACCGGGATGCATTCGGGAGGGGTGAGCCGAATTTTCAGCCAATCTTGTGAGTGCTACGGCCGCAGGAACCGGCCAAGCCGTGCGAATCGGGGTCGCGCTTTCGATGCGGATAACCAACGTGGCAGCGATGTCACTCATTGAGCCCGCTTCTCCCGTCGTGGAAGAGGAACTGCCCCCCGGATTGGTTGAGGTCGGGTTTTATCCGAGCGAACGCGCGGCGTCCGAGCATGGGCTCGTGGTGCTCGCGATGGGGCGACCGTATTGGACGGTCGCGACGGGCAGTGGACAGCGCCTGCTGATCGAAGCGGAGGTCGCGGTGCCGGCCAACGAACAACTCTTGAAGTTTGATCGTGAGAATTTGAACTGGCCGCCGCCAGCGTTCGTCGAGCGGGTAACTTACCCGACGGATGTGATCACACCCTTACTGTGGGCTGCGTTGGTTTTGGGAATTTATCACCTGCAAGGGACGCGACCGGGTTGGACGGCGGCGGGCGCACTGGACTCGGAGGGCATCTTCGGGCGAGGGGAGTGGTGGCGGTTGGGCACGGCGCTGTGGCTGCACGGCGACGGCGCGCATGCGATCTCGAACGCGCTGAGCGGCGTGCTGCTTTTTACCGCCGTGGTAAAAACATTTGGCCGCGCAGCCGGGTGGGGGCTCGTCGCGCTGGCGGCGGTGCTCGCCAATCTCCTCGTCGCCGCGTTGGCGTTTCCGGTGGCCTACCGCTCGCTCGGGGCGTCGACGGCAATTTTCGCCGGCGTGGGTTTGTTGACGGGGCGTAGTCTGCGCGTGCTCACGCGGGCGGAGCATCCTCACCGCAACCGCGCGATCTTGGTCGCACTGGCTTCGGGTGTGACCGTCCTCGCGCTCTACGGCGCGGGTGGCGGAGCGCCGCAGGTGGATATCGGCGCGCACGTCGCGGGGTTTGTCGTCGGCGTGGGTGTCGGCTTCGCGGCCGCGCGGCCATCAGACTAGCGACGAGGGCCGTCTGAGCGGGTCCACCCCTCGACGACCTCCTCGTTCTCGACGTTCTCGGTCTAACAAAGTCCCCCTCAGACTAAAAGTAGCGCGGGCGATTCCAAGAGCGTCTTGAGGGCGCCGAGGAATTGAGCGCCAACAGCACCGTCGAAGACGCGGTGGTCGCACGACAGCGTGACCGTGAGTGTTTGACCGACGACGATCTGGCCGTTTTTCACGACAGGTTTGGTCACCGTCGTCCCCACGGCGAGGATGGCGGCATTGGGCGGGTTGATGATCGCGGTAAATTTCGGAATACCCATCATACCGAGATTGGAGACGCAGAACGTGCCGCCCGTAAACTCGGCGGGCACGAGTTTCTTTTCCTTGGCTTTCTTACCGAGCGATTTCGCCTCGGTGCTGATCTGGAAAATGCTCTTCAGATGCGCGTCTCGGATCACGGGGGTGATGAGGCCGTCTTCCATGGCGACGGCAAACGCGACGTGCGCGGCGCCGTGGCGGCGGATATGCGTGGCTTCCCAGGAGGCGTTGACCGCCGGCACGCGGCGCAAGGCGTCGGCGCAGGCCTTGAGAATGAAGTCGTTGACGGAGAGTTTGACGCCTTCTTTTTCCAATCCGGTATTGAGTTGCTCACGGAGCGCCAAGAGCGGACCAGCATCCATCTCGATGTCGAGGTAGACGTAGGGGATCTGCGTAGTGGACTCGAGCATACGCTTGGCGATGACGCCGCGCATCGTGGATACAGGAACGAGACGTTCTTCTTGCACGGGGCCGCGGGACGAGAGGGCGCCGCCGGTGAACATGCTTCCCGATCCGGCTTTCGTGGCCGGAGGATTCTTTTCCGCAGCCAGGATGTCGGCGCGGACGATGCGTCCGCCGGGGCCTGAGCCGGTGACGCGAGTGACATCGATCTTCTTTTCCGCGGCGAGTTTCCGGGCGAGCGGGGAAATGCGCACGCGGCCGACGGCAGGAGATGTCGTCGGAGTCGGGGCCGATGAAGCGGCAGGCGGAGTCGGCTGCGACGCGGACGCGGGTTCCGGCACGCGGGCGCTCGCCGCCACGGGAGCGGGAGAAACGACCGGAGCAGCGACTGCCGGTGCCGTTTTCTTGGGCGCAGGCATGCCGACGACTTCGCCGGGCTTGCCGATCGCACAGAGCGGATCGCCGATGGCGACCTGTGCGCCGGCGGCAGAAAATATCTTCAGCAGCGTGCCGGCGAAGAAACTCTCCAGCTCCATCGTCGCTTTGTCCGTTTCAACCTCGGCGAGCATATCACCTGCGTTGATCACGTCGCCTTCCTTTTTCAGCCATTTGACCAGCGTGCCCACCGTCATGGTGTCGCTGAGTTTCGGCATGTCGATGAATTGGGCCATGGGAAAGAAAGTAGCGAGGAGTGGGTAGCGAGGAGTGAGCCGGAAAGCCGGTTATGCGTGCGATTGGGTTGCGACGACTTACGCCATTGCGGCGAGCACGGCTTTAATGACGCGTCCCGGGTTCGGGAGTTGTTCCGTTTCGACAGGGGGGCTGTAGATCGCGGGCGCGTCGATGGTGGCGAGCCGGTGGATCGGACCGTCGAGGTCGTCGAAAGCTTCACGCTGAATCATGTAGGCCAGCTGCGTCCCGACGCTCGCAAAGGGTTTCTGCTCTTCGACGATCAAAACGCGATTCGTCTTCTTGACCGAGGCGAGGACTGTATCGAAATCTAGGGGACGAATCGTTCGGAGGTCAACGACCTCGACTGAGATACCGTGATCTTTTTCGAGCACTTCGGCGGCCTTCAGCGAATGGATCACACAACGTCCATAGGTCACGATCGTGAGGTCGGCACCAACGCGTTTTATATCAGCTTTGCCCAGCGGAATGACATATTCGGCTTCGGGAACCTCGCCCTTATCGCCGTAGAGAATGGTATTCTCGAGGAAGAAAACTGGATCGTTATCGCGGATGGCTGACTTCAACAGACCCTTCGCATCATAGGCGGTGGCGGGCACGACGACCTTCACACCGGGGTGATTTGCGAGCACGTTTTCCGGAGTGTGTGAATGCGTGGCACCGACGTTAGTGCCGCCGTTGGCGGGGCCGCGGATGACAATCGGACAATTGATCTGGCCGCCGCTCATGTAGCGGACGTTGGCGGCATTGTTGAGGATTTGGTCAAACGCGACCGAGTAAAATGACCAGAACATCAGCTCCATCACGGGGCGGATGCCGAGCATGGAGGCGCCCACCCCGAGACCGATAAAACCGGCTTCAGAGATGGGGGTGTCGACAATGCGGGTAGGCCCGAATGTCGCGAGGAGGCCGTCAGTGACCTTGTAGGCACCGTTGAACTGGGCGACTTCCTCGCCCATCACGACAACGTTCGGGTCGCGGGTGAGTTCCTCGGCTAGGGCGTGGCGGATGGCTTCGCGGTAAGTGATCTGAGGCATCGGACGGCGGAAAGTTGGGAGCGGTTAGTTGAGGGTGGAGAGCCAAACGGTGACTGGACTCAATCGAAGAAAAGGCGGCCTTCCGATTTGCGTTGGGCGGGGTGATCGCTCTCCCAGTAAACGTCTTTCTGAATATCGTCGGGGGTCGGGTAGGGGCTCGCGTCAGCGAACTCCGCGGCGCTTTCGGCCTCGGCCCGGGCCTCAGCGTCGATCTGGTCGGCCAAGGTTTCGGTGAGGACGCCCTCGGCGAGGAGCTTGTGGAGAGAAACCTGAATCGGGTCCTTTTTATTCCGATACTCCTCGATCTCTGTTTTTGTGCGATAGGTGTTGTCGGGATCGGCGACGGAGTGGCCACGGTAGCGATACGTGTCGATCTCGACGGTGCTCGGGCGGGATTGTTCGCGAGCGAGCGTCAGATGTTTGTCCATCAACGCTCGCACTTCGTAGACGTCGTGACCGTCGCATTGGCCCCAAGTCATATTATAGCCCTCGGCTCGCTTGGCCAGTTGGCCCGCAGAGGAGCGTGCTTGGCTGGTGCCCATGGAGTAGCCGTTGTTTTCGATCACGAAAACGACGGGAAGATTCCACAGGGAAGCTAGATTGTAGGCCTCATGCACCGCACCTTGGTTGACAGCTCCGTCGCCCATGAAGGCCATCGCGGCGCCTTTCTTGCCCTGATATTTCAGCGCGTAGGCGAGACCGGTGCCGAGCGGGATCTGGCCACCGACGATGCCGTGACCGCCCCAGAAATTCTTGTCGGGTGCGAAATAATGCATCGAACCACCCTTGCCCTTAGAGCAGCCGGTGATTTTCCCGTAGAGTTCGGCCATGAGCGGTTTCGTGTCCATCCCGACGGCGATCGCGTGACCGTGATCGCGATAAGCGGTGATGACGTGGTCGTTCTTGCCCATCAAGGAGCAGCATCCGACAGCCACTGCTTCCTGACCGATGTAGAGGTGAAGAAAGCCACCGATGTTGGTGCCACCGCTCGGATTCTTGCCCTGATACGCGCGCAACGAACGCTCCTCGAAGCGTCGGATGCGGATCATCGTACGATAGAGCTCAATCCTTTGCGTTGAAGAGAGCGCGGCGTTAATGGGCGCGAGGGCGTAATCGGTCGCCTTGACGGCTGACTCGGCTTTTATGTCGGCGATGGCGCTGGGTTTCTTGCTCACGGAAGGTGGTTCGTTTGTAGGAAAAACGAAAAGTGTTCGGCGGATAGCGGTGAAATCAAGCGTGGATTCCAAATGTGACGCAAGGAGGTGCCAAATCTTAGGTAATTCGGGGCAACTCCGATGATCGACTGCGATCGTTGGTGATTTCGACGATCCAGGGATTTTTCAGATAACGGAAAACATCACATTAATTAACATAATTCTGATTGTACGAATAAAGAGCCGCTGATGTTTTCGACAAAAAACATGCTTTTAGCCCGGTTCAAACCTCGGCTACTCGGACAGACGCTTTGCGAGCGTCGCTTTCGTCAAGCCAAGATGTTTCGCCGCCATGGAGGCGTCTCCACCGCTGGCGACGAGGGCACGGCGTGCGAGTTCTCGTTCGATTCTGAACTGCATTAATTCGCCATCCTTACTGAGCGACGCGTAAAGGAAATCAAACGCGACCTCCAGTGTCAGCGTCGGTGGGTTGGCACCAGCTGCCAGGCTGACTGCGCTCGCCCGCGCGCTCGCAACCGTCACGCTTTCCGGCAGCGCGGCCCGGGCGGCTTCAAACAGCGCCTCACTGGCACCAGCGCCCGGCGCGGCTGTGATCAGTTCCAGGAGCCCTGGCCCGCAGATATCCGCGGGTAAATCTTTCACCAAGATCGCGTCCGTTTGGGCGATCACGGCGCTGCGATAAATAGCATTTTCCAATTCGCGGACGTTCCCCGGCCACTTGTGCCGAGTGAGCACGGCCATCGCCTCGGGAGAAACTTTCGTCACGCGTGATTTTTTCTGCTTCACGAGATTTTGCAGACAAAAATCGACGAGCTGCGGGACGTCGTCACCGCGGTCGCGCAACGGAGGCATGCGAATGCGCACGACGTTCAGCCGGTAGTAGAGATCTTCGCGAAACGTCTTCGTCCTCACCATCTCCTCAAGATCTTTGTTGGTCGCAGCAATGATCCGTACATCGACCCGGATGGTCTCGGTGCCGCCGACGCGCTGAATCTCACCTTGTTGCAGCACTCGCAGAATTTTGGTTTGGGTCGCGAGTGCCATGTCCCCAATTTCGTCGAGGAAAATGGTGCCGCGGTCGCACAACTCAAATTTACCCAGCCGCTGCACCGTGGCACCCGTGAACGAACCTTTCTCGTGACCGAACAGTTCGCTCTCAATGAGATTGTCGGGAATCGCCGCGCAGTTCACCGCGATGAAGGCTTTCGTCGCTCGGTGGCTATGCTTCCAAATCGAGCGCGCGACCAGTTCTTTGCCCGTGCCGCTCTCGCCCGTGATCATCACCGTGACATCGCTCGCGGTCACCTGCCCGATGATCTTAAACACGTCTTGCATCGCCGGCGAACTCCCCACGACGCCCTCGCGATAATCGTCCGCATTGATCGTGGGTTTGTAGTCGCCGACCGCCCGCATATCAGCGTGGGTCTTGAGGGCGTTTTCCGTCAGCGACAGCACTTTGGCTGGATCAAAAGGCTTCATCACATAATCGAACGCCCCATATTTCATCGCCTCGATCGCGGTCTGAGCGGTGCCAAAGGCCGTCATCAGCACCACCAACTGCTTCGGATTGACTGACCGGATATGTTGGAGGGCCTCGATGCCGCCCATGCCGCCCATACGCACGTCGAGAAAAATGAGATCCGGTGCCGGCCCTTTCTTCACCATCGCGATCCCCTGCTCGCCGCTCGCGGCCTCAGTCACGAGATACTTTCGCGAGGTCAGCACGCGGGAAAGTGAATAGCGAATCTCGTTGTCATCATCGATCACGAGGATTGTCGGTGGTTTGGCGGCGGGATCGGACATTGGAGAAATCATCGAGAGACGGCTACAAATCGCGAACGAAGGCGCTGGCGAATTTTGCAGGCGGGCCTTTGTTAAGCCGCATGCTTGGATGGTCAATGAACCTTTTCCGCATCCGGGGTATTCGCCTCGAGGTGCATTTTTCTTTCTTCCTCTTGCTGGCGTTCGTCGCCCAAGAAGGCTGGAGCGACGCAGGCTGGTCCGGACTGCTCTGGAGCGTGGCCACGCTCGTCGCTTTTTTCGCCTGCGTCGTGCTCCACGAGCTCGGGCACTCCTTTACCGCGATGCACTTCGGCATTGGCGTGCGGCGCATTCTCCTGATGCCCATCGGCGGAATGGCGGAACTCGCGGACATCCCCCGCCAACCCATGCGCGAGTTTCTCATGACCATCGCCGGACCCGCGGTGAACTTTGTCATCGTGGGCGTTTTGTGGTTTCTGCCGCTGGGCGGCGGCGGTGACAGCGTGGCACCGCATTCCCTGGAGGGCTTAATCGAGCAGGTCTTCATCGCGAATCTGGTGATGGGCTGCTTTAATCTCCTGCCGGCGTTTCCGATGGACGGAGGCCGGATTCTCCGGGCGCTACTGGCCACGCGCCTGCCGTATTTGCGCGCCACGTTCTGGGCGGCAACCGTGGGCAAGGTACTCGCCGGCCTCGGCGTTGTCGGGGCCCTCGCCGCGCCTGCCTTAAACTTGGGAACCGAGCCGTTTTATATGCTCGCCGTACTCTTCTCGTTTATCTTTTTCGCCGGAGAATCGGAATACCGGGCAGTCAAGCGCCGCGAGATCGCTGACGCCCACTGGCGAATGGTCCTGGCGCGGAACTGCACCGTCGCCCCCCTACCCGTCGAACCGCCGCCCGCGCTGCAATCGTAGCAAAAAAAGAAGGCCGCCTTTTACGGCGGCCTTCAAAATGGTGGACCCTAACGGGATCGAACCGTTGACCTCCTCAATGCCATTGAGGCGCTCTACCAACTGAGCTAAGAGCCCATTCCCGCTGAACGGGAGGTCAGGAAAATCAAAGTTCCGCGCACGAATGCAAGGATTTTTTCAGCCTCCATCCAAATCCTTCGTTCGAAAGCGCGCGGTCTGCACCGAACTTTTGCCATCAGGGCGCGCCGGCATCCGCACCCGCGAATAGGCTTCCAGCACCGCCCGATCAAATTCCGCGCTGCCAGAGGGACTGATAATTTTCGCTCCGCGGATGGAGCCGTCAGCACCGATGCGAAATTCCGCCTCAGCCACCAGCGTGTCACTCAGCCCCGGCGGCTTGTCCAACGCCTTCAACAAACGATCACGCAGCATCCCGAAATAGGCTTCCATCACCGGGCCATCGCTGCGCACGAGCGCCTTGCCGCCTGCCCCGCCTTCTTTGTTCGCCGTTGAACCACCCTGAACCCCCTTGACGATGCCCTCAACGTCAACGCGGGGCGCGCTCGCAGCCGCAGCCTTGGCGACCTTAGCCTCCTGCTCGAGCCGTTTTTTCTCAGCGGCTTTATCGCGGGCGATCTGCGTTTTAATTTTCGATTCGCTCCGAATCGCCTCCCAGCGCATCTGCTCGGCCATAGTCTTGGTTTTGGAGGTCGTCGGCTTCGGCTCGGTCGGCGATTTTACCGGCTCCTGTTTTGGAACGGGAGGTGCCACCGGCATCGGCGGCTTCGGCACGGGCGGCGTCGGTATTGGCGGCGTGGGTACGGGCGGCGTCGGTATTGGCTTTTCTGGCACGGGCTCGGGCTTCGTCACCTCGGGCGCCACCGGCTCCGGCCGCGGCACGGGCGGCGCGGGTACACTGAGCTTGATTCCACCCGGTGAGCCCAGTGCCGGCGCTTCCGTCGCCGCAAAATTATCGCCTTCACCCGCGACCAATTCGAAGATTTTCGTGGCCGGTTTCGATTCGAAACTCTTCGAATACGCCGCCAGCAGTAGCACCGCAACCACGAGGCCGTGGAGGACCACAGAAGTCACAAAGGCAGCGGGCATTCGGTCGCTCATGGTGCGGGGCGGTAGTGCAACGAAGACGGCCGAGGCGACGATTTCTTAGCCCGACACCTGAGTGTCGATCATGATGCGCGACAGGCCGTTTTTCTTCAGCTCATCCAGCACGACCACGAGATACTGCAAAACCGCCTTGGCATCGCCGCGGATGCGAAAAACGGGCGGTTTGGGGAGTTTCGCGAACGTCGCCAACTCGCGGGAGAGTTGCGCCACCGTCACCGACTTGCTGCCCAGACTCAGGCTGCCGTCGGACTTGATGGTGATCGTCTCAAATTTATCCGTCGGGTCCGCTTTCGTCTGCAGGCTCTTAGATTCCAGCGGCAGACTCACCGGCAACGATTGCTCCTGCTTCGAGACGGTCGCCACCACCATAAAAATGATCAGCAGCATGAACCCAAGGTCGATGAGGTTCGTGACATTCAGGTCCGCGATCGGCTGGGCGGAGCGTGGACGGCGAAAATTTCTGGCCATGGTGTCGGGGTCGGAGAGAAGTCGACTTACTTCGATTCAAGTTCGAGCCGGTCGGCGAGCGAACTCGCGTAGTTTTCGATCTCGATAGTCATCGTGCGCGTATTGCCGAGGAGGAAATTGTAACCAAACACCGAAGGGATCGCCACCACCAGACCGGCGATCGTTGCCAGCATCGCTCCGGAGACGCCCGGCGCGAGTTGCTGGATTCCCGCGGACTGCTGGGTCGCCACCGCACTGAACGCTTCCATCACGCCCCAGACCGTCCCGAGCAAACCGATGAAGGGCGCACCGGACACGATCGAGGCCAAGAAGATCATGCTCGATTCGTAGCGCAGCGTCTGCCGTGCGATCGCTCGCTGAATGGCATTCTCAGCGTGCTCCAGTCGCGCGCGCGAATTCTCGATGCCCTGCTCCTTGGTAATCGCCGCAGCCCGCCAATAGCTCTCCACGGCATCTGCCAAAAGGTCGGCATAGGGGATCACGCGTTGGTTACGAAAAGACTCTGGCAGATCGAGCAGCGACTTTTGGTCGCGGAGGTGTGCGTCGAAGCGGTGGTTGAGCATGCGCAGTCGCTTTAACTCGAAGTGCTTTCCAAACATGATCGTCCAGGCGATCAAACTGAAGAGCGCCAGCCCGACGACGATGAGCTTGTCGACCAAGCCGCAGCGTTCGAAAATCTCAATGAGGTTGGCAGAAGCGAGGACGTGCGGAAGGGTAAACAACGCGAGCATAGGTGTGAGTGCGTGAACAGTTGGCGGGTTTGAGCGACACGTTCAACGGAAATTCCCGCCGTGTTGATCACCATCATTTCGTTCCTGAAAAAAGTCCCGAAAAAATCCGCCGCGCACGAATCTGTTTGCCGCCGCCTGCTCACGATTTTCTGCTGTTTACCTTAATTCTTCATTTATGTTTCGTCCCCGCGCCCTCCAAGAACTCCAAGCCAACCGCGCCCGCCTCGGCACCAAGTCCGCCGTCGTCGGTTTTGACGGCTTCGTCGATACCATCGTCACTCCCGTCGGTCTTCGTCGCGGCCAAGGCGAGGATTTTTCACCGATTTCCACCCTGACGGAATTTGGTCAGCGCATTGTCGCTGCGGCCGGCAAGAGCACTAACATCGAGCTCTTTCCCCGCATGGACAAACTCGGCGGCAATGGCCCGATCATGGCCAACGCCCTCTTGGCGACCGGTGCCCGGGTCACCTACATTGGCGCACTCGGCCAACCGCAGGTGCACCCCGTGTTCGCCGACCTCGCCGCAAAGGCGCGGACGTTTTCGATCTGCGACGCTGCCCACACGACGGCGGTAGAATGCACCGACGGCAAGATCATGCTGGGGCAAATGAAATGCCTCGACGACATCACCTATGCCCGCATCTGCGCGGTGATGGGCGAGAGCACGTTCCAGGCTGAACTCGCTGCGGCGGACCTCGTCTCGTTGATCAACTGGACGATGGTTCCCAATATGACGGCCATTCTCGTCGAACTGGTCGAGCGGGTCCTCCCGAAGTTGCCCGCTCACGACTGCATTTTCTTTTTTGATCTTTGCGATCCCGAGAAACGTTCCGTCGAAGATCTCCGCGCCGCGCTCGCTGCCATGGCGAAGTTTGCGCGGTTCGGCCGCGTTACCCTCGGCCTCAACCTCAAGGAGGCCCAACAAGTTTACGTCGCGCTTGGTTTTGACGCCGTCGGCGAAGACGAGGCGAGCCTGCGCAAGATGGCCGCGGATATCCGCGCCAAGCTCGCGATCACTACGGTGGTCGTGCATCCGCGCGAGTGCGCCGCCTGCGCGACCGCCGATGGCACGTGGTGCGTTCCCGGCCCCTACACGACAAAACCTCTCATCACCACCGGTGCTGGCGACCACTTCAATGCGGGTTTCAGCACCGGCCAGTTGCTCGGCCTCTCCCCTGAGGCGTGCCTCGCGATCGGCGTCTGCACCAGCGGTCACTATGTCCGCACCGCCCAAAGTCCGTCGCTGGCCGATCTGGAAACGTTCCTCACTAACTGGCGCTGACATCATCACCTCCCCGCATGCCGCTGAAACATAAAACCTCCGGTAAACTCATCTCATTCGAGGGCTCGGAGGGCTCTGGAAAATCCACGCAAATTGCGCGCCTCGCCGCGCATTTTCAAAAGACCCAACGCGAGGTCCTCACCACTCGCGAGCCCGGCGGCACCGAGATCGGTGAACAGATTCGAAATATCATCGTCCATAATTCCAAGGGCGACGAGATGTGCGCTGAGACCGAGTTGCTGCTCTTCACAGCCGCCCGCGCCCAGCTTGTGCGTGAAGTCATCGCCCCGGCGATCATGCGTGGGGCCATCGTCCTCAGCGATCGCTTTCTCGATTCGTCAACCGTCTACCAAGGCATCGGCCGCAATCTCGCAGCTGATCCCGTGGCGCGGATCAATCGTTTCGCCGTCGGGAACGTCATGCCCGACCTCACCGTCGTCATCGACGTTCCGACTGAGGTGAGTCTCGCTCGCCTGAAGCAACGCGCCTCCGATCTTCCCGATCGGATGGAGCGTGAAAACCTCGATTTCTATACCAAAGTCCGCGAAGGCTATCTCGTCCTCGCCCGGGGAATGCCCGAACGTTTTCTCGTCATTGACGGCACCAAAAGCGCCGAGTCGATCGAGAAAAAAATTTGGACCGAAGTTCAATCGCGGCTCACATAGGACCGAATTCTGATTCGAACCAGAGAACCTTCGTCTCGCCGCCCGTTCTGATGTCTCCCGTGCCGATTCGAAGCGCCGCATGACCGCCGCCACGCCTTGGCCCCCCACCCTCGCCGGCACTCCGGCCGTCGTTGTGATCGAACAGGCCATCGCCCGCCAGCGCCTGTCGCACAGCCTGCTACTCCACGGTGACGACCCCAATGTCCTCGTCGCCATCGCCCTCGCGATCGCTGACCGTTTGTTAAACGCCAAGGGTGCCTCCGCCCACTTCCCGCCGGACCAGCACCCCGATTGTTTCGCTCTGCGGCCAGCAGGTAAGATGCGCCAGATATCCGCCGACGCGACCCGCGAGCTGATCGCCAAAGTCCAAGTCTCCGCCGCCGTCGCCCCGCGCAAAGTCGCCATCCTCCACGAGGTGGATCGCATGAACACCGCGGCGGCCAACGTCTTCCTCAAAACCCTCGAGGAACCACCCTCGAATACCACGCTCCTTCTGCTCACGACGCGTCCTTACGCGCTGCTGCCCACCATCCGCAGTCGCGTCCTCCAGTTTCGTTTTCCATCGCTCGGCATTCCACTCGCCGCCGACGGATGGACGCCCTGGCTCGAAGATTACCGTGCTTGGCTCGGCCGCCTTTCCGCCGGGGTGTCCGATAAACGTGCCGTCGCTGACCACATCTTCACGGTCTACGGCCTTGTCGCCCGGTTCGGTGCCGTGCTTGATTTCGCAACCGACGAAGTCTGGAAGCAGCAAAAAGAAAAGCTCCCGCCCGACCTCGCGGATGATGAGCAGGTCGCGATCGAGACCGGTATCGCCAACGGCCTGCGGTCTCGCCTCTTCGCCGAAATTGAGCAAGCCACCCGCGCCTACGCCCTGCCCCGCCTCAGCGCTGGCGACGACGTCGCCCGCCGGGCCATCATCGGCGCCATCGAAAAAATTGAGCACAACGTCGGTTTACTGCGCCTCAATCTTAACGAGTCCGCCGCCCTCGAGGATTTCCTGCTCGCCTCGCTGCGGCTGTGGACGAAGCGGTGACCAGCGCGTTCGTCGCGGGAACACGCCGAGCGCAGGGGCCGGTTAAGCCAACCCCAAATGCTTCAGCGCTTCCGGCGTCGGTCCGGCGAAGTCTACGGTCGGCACGTTACCGACATAGCCGATGTCTTTCATCCCCTCGGGAGTAGAGTAAAATCCGCCTGCGGTCAGGTCGCGGAATTTACGAAAGAAGCTCGCCGCTTTCTTGAACTCAGACTTCGCCTTTCCGAACGCGCAAATGTCGTCGCAGATCGCGTTCTTTTGTTTGAGGACGAGATCGGCGAAATTGTTACCAAAGCGTTTTTGCGACTCCTCATCAATCCACGCGAGGCCTTCGAGGACGGTGCGTTTGTCGTCGGTGTGACCTGGATACGGCGCACTGATCCATTCGTCGATGAAGTCCGGCACGCCGACTTTCGAAGCTGCCGGTGACTTATCATCGGCTGGGATGATCGCGTCGCAGAGCGCCGTCGCGGTCCGGCGTTGGGGGTCCGTAAACGTCAGCGCCCACACGTCGCCTGGTTTGTATATCTTAACTAAGTCAGGATCAGTGCCGTAACCGACACCGACCGTCGGCGCGCCCTCTGCGGCCATGCTCGCACGTTCCATAAGTGCAACGGAAGCGGTGGCCGCCAGCATCCACTTGATCGCCGAGCGACGATCCAAGCGACGTGAGTCTGCAGGTTCTGGGGAATTCATATCAAAGGTTTCCTTTCCGCATTTCTTCGAGGAGGTAATCGCTGGACCGCCATGCGAGCGCCATAATCGTGAGCGTGGGATTTTTGTCCGCGTTGGAGCAAAATGCCCCGCCATCGTTCACGAAGAGATTCTTCACCTCCCAAGTCTGACACCACTGGTTCGTCACGGATTTCTTTGGGTCTGTGCCCATGATCGTCCCGCCGACTTCGTGGATGATCTTACCGCCCGGTTCAATCGCGGCCGCGCCCGTGGCCTCCGGTTTGCCTGCCTTGCCTCCCATTGACTCAATGATTTCGCCAAACGTTTTTTGCATGTGCGCCGCCTGTCGGGTCTCATGCTCGGACCATTTCCAATGAAAACGCAGCACCGGGATGCCCCATTTGTCTTTCACCGTCGGATCAAGTTCGCAGAACGAGTCGTCATTCGGAATCATCTCGCCCCTGCCGGCGAACCCCATGAAGGACCCATAATAGCGGCGCGCATCTGCTTTAAATTGCTGGCCGTAGACGCCGCCATTGATGCCCTCGAGACCACTGGTAGAGCCCATCCCGGGCATGCGTCGGCCTGATTCAAATTCGATGTGGTAACCGCGGGCAAAACCGAGCTTTCCGGCGTGCTGCTCTTTGTAGAGCCACCAGGGAACATAGACGTGTGCGCCACCCGCGCCGTCCTCATTGTGCACCGGCAGATTTTCCAGCGCCGGGATTTGCCCGCCCAGCCGCGCACCGACGGTATCCATAATATATTTGCCGACGAGCCCGCTCGAATTCGCGAGACCATTCGGGAAACGCGGTGATTTTGAATTGAGCAGAATCCGCACGGACTCCGCAGAACTCGCCGCCAGCACCACCACGCGCGCCTTCACCGTCCGCTCCTCGCGGGTTTTCCGGTCGATGTAGCTGACGCCGGTGGCCTTGCCGTTTTCGTCGACGGTGACCGCGCGCACCATCGCGTCGGTGACGATGTCGAGATTGCCCGTGTCGAGGGCGGGCGGCAGATGCACCGTAGTCGATTGATAGTTCGCTTTGATCGAGCATCCTCGGCCGCACGCGGTCGCCCAAAAACACGCCGCCCGCTCGCGCATCGCCTTCGCGATTAGCCGTTGAGCCTTGGCATTCTTCGGATGCAATTTAGCCGGTAAGTTTTCGGCATCCTGCTTCGCACTCAGCACGGCGCGGTGGATCGCCATCACCGGAATCCCGAGTTTCTTCGCGCGATGTTGAGCGAGTAATTCACCGGCGCGCATCTTCGGCGGAGGCAACAGACAACCGGCCGGCGAATTCGGCGTGTTTTCCAATCCTTCATTCGTGCCGTAGACACCGACCAGCATCTCGGTCTTGTCATAGTACGGCGCGAGATCCTCGTAGGACATCGGCCAGTCGAACCCAAGCCCATCACGCGTATACGGCTTGAAATCATAGGGCCCGTTGCGCAGCGAGATTCGGCCCCAGTGATTCGTGCGGCCGCCGAGCATCCGCGCGCGCCACCACCAGAATTGTCGTGCCGGGTCGCTCGACGCACTCGTGTAGGGCTCCCCGGGCACTTGCCAGCCGCCATCGACCGTCGAGTCGTAGAAACCAAAGGGTTTATCCGGCGTGCTCGCACCGCGCAACGGGGCCTGATTGTTGGTCTGAAACATCGGCGTTTCCTTTACCGGGTCGTAGTTTCTCCCCGCTTCGAGCATGAGGACCTTCGCGCCCTCCATCGTGAGCGTGTAGGCCGTCTGGCCACCGCCGGCACCGGAGCCGACCACGATCACATCGTAAACCGGCTGCGTCTTGCTGGAGCTAATGTGGGGCATAGTGAAAACGTGAAGGAAAACTTCGCCGAGTTGCAATCACTGTTCATGCTGGTCGCACGAGCGCCACAAATTTCTCCCGCGCCTCCATGTGCGGATTGTGACCGCTCTCGCCAATGGTTTCGATCCGCGCCGCCGGAAAATGCCGCCGAATCGTCGCCTCGTCCTCCGCGCCGATGTAGTCTGACTTTCCACCCGCAACAAAGAGCGCGGGTCCCTCGAAACGGTCACCCTGTTCGCCAGTCGTAAGCGAGTTTTTCTCCAACGCGCCCAACGCCGCGGTAATCGCCGGCAAATTGATCGACCACCTCCACTGACCGTCTTCGGCGCGCTCCAGATTCGTCACCAGAAATTTTCGCATCGCCCCACTCGTCACGCGGGCCTCCAGCCGCATTTCCGCCTCGGCGCGCGAGTGCACCGTCGCCAGATCAAGTTCGTTCATCGCCGCAAAATTCACCCGGTGCGCCACCCAGAAATAGTCCTTGGGCGCGATATCCGCGACGATGAGCCGCGCCACCCGCTCAGGATGACGGCAGGCGAGGAGCATCGCTGCTTTTCCCCCCATGCTATGCCCGAGCAACGCCACCTTCGCGATCCCCTGCGCGTCCAGCCATGCCACCACATCGGCCATCATTTCCGGATAGCTCATGCTTTCGGCATGCGGAGAGCTCCCGTGATTTCTCAAATCCGGTGCCAGCACGTGAAACGTGTCCGCGAGATCGCGCCCCGCCGTCTGCCAGTTGCGCGACGAGCCGAGCATCCCGTGCAGCAACACCAGCGGCGGTCGTCCCGCCCCACCCAAATCTCGATGAAAAAGCTTCACGCCAAATAGACGAACGACCCGCTCCATCCGAGCAAGCCTCCGGGAAATATTTTCGTGTATTCCCCAGGTTTCGTGGTTCCACTCCTCGTCCCTCCCATGTCCGACGCCGTCAAACTCACGCCGATGATGCAGCAGTATTTTGAGGTCAAGCGCGGCCTCCCGAAGGATACGTTGCTGCTCTTCCGTCTCGGAGATTTCTTCGAGATGTTCTTCGTCGACGCCGTCATCGCTTCGCGCCTCCTCGGCCTCACCCTGACGAAACGCCAGGACCACCCCATGGCCGGGCTGCCGTCGCAGGCCCTCGACAACTACGTCACCAAGCTGCTCGCCGCCGGCAAAAAAGTCGCCATCTGCGACCAGGCCGAGCCCGCCAAAGCCGGCAAGCTGGTGCGCCGCCAACTCACTCGTATTCTTTCCCCCGGCACCACGCTCGCCGCGAATCAGCTCGACGCTGCGCGCAACCATTACCTCTGTGCCCTGGCCCTCGATAAACAGGGTCTGCACGCCGCGTGGCTCGATCTCTCCACCGGCGAATTCCGCGTCGCGACCGATACGCACATCGCCAACCTGCTCCCGGTGCTCACCGCCCTTGATCCCGCTGAACTGCTCGTGATCGAAAATGAACGCGAGCGCTGGCAAGCCGCCCCGCACGACCAGACCGAGGTCCACGCGCTGTACGCTTTTGCCGCCACCCGCCTTGTCACCGAACTCCCCGGCTACCACTTCGACACCGCCACCGGTGCGAAAACCGTCATGGACACGCTTGGGGTCATGAATCTGCAGGGCTTCGGCCTCGTCCATTCGCATCCGGCCCTCGGCCCCGCCGGCGCCCTCGTCTACTACGCGACAGAGAATCTCTGCGCGAAACCGGAAAATCTCCGCGGCCTGCAGGAATACCGTAGCACGCGCACCCTGCTGCTCGACCCTGCCACGCTGCGTAACTTGGAGATTTTCGCCTCTAGCCGCGGGGCCCGCGACGGCTCACTGCTCACCGCTATCAACCGCACGGGCACCGCTGCTGGCGCCCGTCTCTTGGAACGTTGGCTCGCCTCCCCCACCCTCGATCTCGCTGAGATTAATCGTCGCCAATCCCTCGTGGGCGAGCTGCTCGCTCAGCCTGCGCGTCTCGCCTTGCTCCGCGAGTTGCTCGCCAGCGTCCGCGATATTCCGCGCATCCTGGGTCGTCTCCAAAATCGTCTGCGCAACCCGCGCGAACTCGGCGGCATCCGTGATACCCTCGCCCAGATCCCCGAGCTGCGTTCCTCCCTTTCCGCATTCGGTGCGGATTCTCAGCTCTCCACGCTCAGCTCTCAACTTCAGGAACTGCCGGCTTTGCGGCAGCTCCTGATCAGCTCCCTCGCCGACGAACTCCCCAACGATCTCGCTGACGGCAACTACCTCCGCGCCGGTTATGACCCCGAGCTCGACCGTCTCCGGGATCTCACTACGAACAATAAAACTTGGATTTCCGATCTCGAACGCGGCGAGCAAGAGCGCACCGGCATCCGCAGCCTGAAGGTTAGGTTCACAAATAATTTCGGTTACTACATCGAGATTACCAAAGTCAATCTGCACTTGGTCCCCGCCGATTATATCCGCCGACAGACGACGGTGGGCGGCGAGCGCTATGTGACCGAATCCCTCAAGCAAAAGGAAAAGGAGATTTTTCACGCCGAGGAAAATGCCGCCACGCGCGAGCTCGCACTGTTCAATCAACTCGTCGCGTCCGTCCTCGACGACTCCATCGCCCTGTCCCATACCGCCGACGCCCTCGCTGAACTCGACGTCCTCGCGGGTTGGGCCTTGCTCGCGCGCGATTGGGACTACTGCCGTCCGACCATCGACGAAGGAGACATCCTGGAAATCACCGAGGGGCGCCACCCCGTCGTCGAGCAAATGCTCCGCTCACCCGACACCGCCGTCGCGCGGGGCGCCAGTGCCGCTTTCGTCCCCAACGATACCTTACTCGCCTGCGACGATGCCCAAATCGTCCTCCTGACCGGCCCGAATATGGCCGGAAAATCCACCTACATCCGCCAGATCGCGCTCATTACTCTCCTCGCCCAAGTGGGCTGTTGGGTGCCCGCGAAATCGTGCCGCGTCGGTCTCGTCGACCGCATTTTTTCCCGCGTCGGCGCCAGCGACGACCTCGCCCGCGGCAACTCCACGTTCATGGTCGAGATGAACGAGACCGCCAACATCCTCAACAACGCGACCGACCGTTCACTCATTATCCTCGACGAAATCGGCCGCGGTACCTCGACCTATGACGGGCTCTCGATCGCTTGGGCCGTCGTCGAGCATCTCCACCGCGGCGACTCACGCGGGCCCCGCACGCTCTTTGCGACGCACTATCAAGAGCTCACGCAACTCGCGAAACACCTCCCGCGATTGCGTAACTTCTCCGTCGCGGTGAAAGACTGGAATGACGATATCGTCTTCGTCCGCCGAGTCGTACCCGGCGCCGCCGACCGCAGCTACGGCATTCAAGTCGCGCGTCTCGCCGGCCTGCCCCTCAGCGTGATTAATCGCGCGAAAACCATTCTAGCCAAACTCGAGAGCGACGACACCGATGTGACTCTTCCGACCGCTGCGGCCCCGCAAGCGAAGCCGAAGAAGAAAATCACGGTGGTCGAAAGCGACGACTCGCAACTGAGTTTGCTGTGAGTGCTGAATGCCGCTGGGCAGCGCGCATCGGGTGATACCATATCGGCCCCCGCCCAATCGGCCGGATTGAGCGTTTTCCTCTCAGTAAACACTCCTCGAGATTAGTCTTGGTGGATCACCGCCCGCCAGGTATCTGCGTCCGTTGAGCCGGTTTTTCGTGCCTCCTGCGAATTCCGAAGTGTCCCACTGGTTGCTGGACCCTGTAATTCCGCATGAACCCATGCTGTCGGCGTGTCGGATTCCATCTAGCCAGTTTAGCCCGATCTCCCCTGTCGTGTCCCCTGTTGTAGTCGAACGCTTGCGGCGAAGATGAACCGCCGTTATACACTGAGCACCGTGGAAAAATTTGCTATGAAGCAGCAACGCGAATGAGGGAAGAAGGGATTGACACTCACGGCGCGGCTCGCGAACTTTCGCGCTCCTCATTTTACGGCGGTCATAGCTCAGTTGGTTAGAGCACAGGATTGTGAATCCTGGGGTCGCGGGTTCGAGTCCCGTTGGCCGCCCCATTGTTTCGGTAAGCCC
>CAMCHO010000021.1 GCA_945874455.1 Opitutus sp. GAS368
CACCGCCCCATCCCCTCGCCCCCATCCACGGCCGCGGCGCGCACACCCATCCGCCCAACCGTTTCGAACCGCTCCTCCTCACGCCCGACCCCGACTATCTCGCCTCGCTCTCCTCCGACCCTGATGGCGCCGACGCCGCGCGCCCGCACCCGCGCACGCAGTTTTTTGTCGATGGCACCGAATCCCTGCTCACGAAAAACGACAGCCCCGACATCCCGTTCACCGTCGGTCTCAATCCCTACCGCGGCTGCGAACACGGTTGCGCCTACTGCTTCGCCCGCCCCTCCCACGAGTATCTTGGCTGGAGCAGCGGCCTCGATTTCGAAACGAAGATCATGGTGAAAACTCGCGCGCCCGCACTCCTCCGCGCCGAACTTTCGTCTCCGCGCTGGACACCGCAAAATATCGCGATGAGCGGTGTCACCGACTGCTATCAACCCGCCGAACGCCACTTTCGCGTCACCCGCGGCTGCCTCGCGGTCTGCGTCGAATTTCGCCAGCCCATCTCCATCGTCACCAAAAACGCCCTCGTCACCCGCGATCGCGACCTCCTCGCCGAACTCGCCCGCCACCAAGCCGCCGCCGTCTACGTTTCCATCACGACCCTCGACACCGAGCTCGCCGGCAAACTCGAACCCCGCGCCTCCCGTCCCGCCGCTCGCCTCCGCGCTATCCGCGAGCTCACCGCCGCCGGCATTCCGACCGGCGTCATGGTCGCGCCGATACTCCCCGGCCTCACCGACCACGAAATGCCCGCCATCCTCGCCGCCGCCGCCGGCGCCGGCGCCACCCGCGCCGGCTATATCGTCCTCCGCCTGCCGCACGCCGTGAAAGACGTGTTTCTCCAATGGCTCGACGACCATGCACCGACCAAAAAGGCCCGCATCCTCGACCGCATCCGCGAACTACGCGGCGGCCAGCTCAACGCCAGCGAATGGGTCACGCGCCTGCAGGGCGAAGGCATCTTCGCCGAGCAGATCCGCGCTCTCTTCCGCGCCACCACGCGCCGCGCCGGACTGAACCAAGAGCACCACTCCCTCTCCACCGCCGCCTTCCGCCGCCCCGGCGGCGAGCAGTTGAGTCTCTTCTGAGTCCCGCGGCATCCTCCCCGTCTGAGGTTTGCTGTTGCTCTCAGCGCCCTGCTTTCACTCTCACTTTCACTTTCACTCTCACTTTCACTGCAACCTTCCCCGATGTGCACCCGCTACGTTCTCCGTGAGCAACACTACCGCGACATCCTCGCACGCCTCGGGATCGCCGCACCCGCCGAGTACGCCTCGCGCTACAATATCGCGCCCAACACCGCGATCCCCGTTGTCCGCCGCCTGCCGCAATCGGCCGCCAACGAAGCCGCCCTGCTTCGCTGGGGCCTCGTCCCCTCGTGGGCAAAATCCGCCGACGGCCCGCCGCTCGTCAACGCCCGCGCCGATACCGTCGCCGTCAAACCCTCCTTCCGCGACGCCCTCCGCACGCGGCGCTGCGTCATCCCCGCCTCCGGTTTTTACGAATGGGAAACCATCGGCCGCACCAAAAAGCCCTGGCTCTTCCGCCTCAACGACGACTCCCCGTTCGGCTTCGCCGGCCTCTGGGACACGTGGCACGCTCCCGACGGTACGACGCGTGAGACCTGCGCCTTCATCACCGGTGAGCCCAACGAGCTCATGCGCCCCATCCACAACCGCATGCCCGTGATCCTCACCGCCGCCACCTTCGAAGCCTGGCTTGATCCGGCCCTCAGCGAACCCGCCCAGCTCGCCCCGCTCCTCGGCATCCCGCCCGTGGACACGGTCACAACATTCGCCGTCAGCACGTACGTCAGCAACGTCCGCCACGAGGGCCCCGGCTGCCTCGCCCCCGCCTCCGCCGACCACGCTGCCACCGACTCCGGCTCGCAACTCTCCCTCGGATTCTAGTTTTCGGCGAACCGCCTTGTCCGCCGCCGGTCCGTCTGCGATCACCTCTCGATCTCCCTTGAATCTTCTCGACCGCCACATTTTCAAAAGCGTGCTGTTCACCTGCGCGGCGTCGGTCGGCCTCTTCGCCTTCGTGATGATTCTGGGCAACGCCGTCAAAGACCTGCTCGGCTACGTGCTCGCCGACCAACTCTCGCTCGGCACCTTCGCCCGGCTCGTCGGTCTGCTGGTGCCGTTCGTCGTCTCGTTCGCGTTACCCATGGGCATGCTCACCGGCGTGCTCCTCACGCTCGGCCGCCTCTCCGCTGACAGCGAGATCACCGCCATGCGCGCCTCCGGCCTCAGTCTGTTCCGCATCGCCCGGCCCGTTTTCATCATCGGCATCCTCGGCACCGCCCTCGGCCTTTACATTAACTTCGATTCCATGCCACGCGCCCGCGTGCAATACCACCGGGAACTCGACGAGGCCATCCGCACCAACCCGCTCGCCGCCATCGTCCCGAAAACGTTCATCCGCGATTTTCCGCGCATGGTCATCTACGTCGGAGAGAAATACGGCACGGTACTGCGCGACGTCTGGATCTGGAAACTCGACGGCGAACGCCGCGTCACCGAATTTGTCCGCGCCTCCTCCGGCCGAGTCGACTACGACCCGACGACGAACGAAATCGTCGCACGACTGTCCTCAGCCGTAGTCGAGAAACGTTACACCAAGGATCCGGAAAAATTCACCGAAGAAGATTCCGGTCTTGGGTTAGTCGGGGAAACCGAAGCGATCCGTTTTTCCCTCGACCGACTTTACAACCGCGGGAACGCCCGTGGCCAAAAATTGAAGTGGATGACCTTCGAGGAACTTCAGGTTGAGCTCGGCAAGGTCGCCGCGGAACCGATCGTGCCCGGCAAAGCAAAGGAGCACGCGCGGGCGGAGATGAAGGTCCGCCTGACGATTCAAGAAAAATATACGCTCTCGCTCTCCGTCCTCGCCTTCGCGCTCATCGGCGTCCCCCTCGGCATTCGTGTTTCACGCCGCGAGACGAGCGCGAACCTCGGCTTAGCCGTCGGCCTCGCGCTCGGCTACTATGTCCTCACCGTCATGGTCGGCTGGCTCGACCGCCACCCCGAATACCACCCCGACGTCCTGCTCTGGCTACCCAACGTGATTTTCCTCTCGCTCGGCGTCTGGCTCTTCCGTCGCATCGAAAAGTAGCGCGGGCTTCCGTCTGCCTTCACTGCAAATGGGCGGCGCGCGACGCAGCGAACTGAAGTCCATCCGGCCTCACGCCGCCTGCACCGCGACAACGCCCGAGCGTCCGTCGATCGCCCCCATCACTTGGTCACGCACCGGGATCGCCGCCCGGTTGGCCAACAGTTCGCGCGCATAGTCGTCCATCCGAATAAACTCCACGCCCGCCAAATTACAGGCCGCCAAAAAATTCTGAAACAGTCCCCTGCGCCCCATACCCTCGATCTCCGCATGCAAAGTGAACACCTGCGTGCGCGCCGCATCCGCCTTCATCAGGCCCAGATAGTGCGCGACGATTGTGTGGTCCGGATATTCCGGCCGCCCCATCAGCTCGTCGAACGTCGGCAGCGTGCTCGGAATCTCCAACGTCTTGAACGTTTTTCCGCCGATGCGCGGGAAAAACGGCCCGCCGCCCCGCGTGTCGCTCACATAGAGAAAATTGGCGTCGTCGTAGACTTCCCGGCTCTTCGCAGTGCTCTGCCAGCCCGGCGCGCCAGCCGTTCGCGCTTCGACGCCAAAAACCCGCAGAAATTCCGCCCGCGCCGCGACCAGCTCTGCGCGCACTTCCGCGAGCGACATCCGTTCCAAATAGTCCTGCCAGCGATAGTGATTGTGACAGTGGATGCCGACCTCGTAACCCGCGTCGCGCACGCTCCGCATCACGTCGGTATTCCGCCGCCCAATATGCGGCGCCGGGAGCAGCGTGCCGTTGAGCAACGTGCGCAGTCCATAAATCTGCACGACACTCGTACGACTCACTTTCTTGAAAAAACCGGGCCGAAACACGCGGCTGATCGCCCGGCCCGTCTGATCCGGCCCGAGTGAAAACAAAAAACACGCCGATGCCCCAACCTCCGCCAAATCAGACAAGAGATTCGGCACGCCCTCGCGCGTGCCGCGGTCAGTATCAACATCAACTTTGAGGACAAGACGCATGGATTTGGAGGTAGGAGCCTGGTGGCGGGCGATGGAAAATCATCTGGACGCGGATCGCCCGCCAGCGGGCTCCTGCCTCGCGGCTCACTCACTCCAGCTGATAATCCTTGTGCGCGAGGTGATAATCCAGCGTCAGCGTGATCGCCTTCTTCAATCCCACCTTCGGCGTCCACCCGAGGTGTTTCTTCGCCGCCGCGATCGAGGGCACGCGCTTCTGGATATCCTGATAATATTTCCCGAAATATTTTCCCGACGGCACGACCACCGTCTTGGCCGCCTGCACATGCTCCGCGTAGTCCGGATAATCCTTGAACGCCGTGATGATCATCTTCGCGAGCTCCGCCACGCTCACGTCGTTGCTCGGATTGCCGATGTTGAAAATCTGCCGTGAAGCACAGCCGTTTTTATTCTCAATAATGCGCAGCAGCGCGTCGACGCCGTCATCGATGAAGGTAAATGAACGGCTCTGTTTGCCACCGTCCACGAGCTGCAGCGGCTTCTTGAAAATCACGTTCGAGATAAACTGCGTAAACAACCGCGAGCTGCCCTCCTTCGGCTCCATCACATCGTCGAGCTGCGGCCCAATCCAGTTGAAGGGACGGAACAGCGTGTAATCCACGTTGTCGCGCACGCCATAGGCATAAATCACGCGGTCCAGCAGCTGCTTCGAGCACGCGTAGATCCAGCGCTGCCGCTCGATCGGTCCGTAGACGAGACTCGTCGTTGCTTCGTCGAGCTTGGCGTCCGCGCTCATGCCGTAGACTTCGGAGGTGGACGGAAAGATAATGCGTTTCTTGTATTTCGCGCAATAGCGGACGACCGCGAGGTTAGCCTCGAAATCGAGTTCGAAGACGCGCAACGGGTCCTTCACATATTGGATCGGGTTTGCGATGGCGACCAGCGGAATGACCGCGTCGCATTTCTTCACGTGATACTCGATATACTCCTTGTTGATCGTGATATCGCCCTCGACGAACTTGAAGCGCGGATTACCCAAGCTGTCTTCCAATTTATGGGAGCCAATATCCATGCCGTAGACCGCCCAATCTTTCTGTTTGAGAATGGCCCGCGTGAGCGAGCTGCCGATGAATCCGTTGGCGCCGAGAATGAGAACTTTAAGAGGCATGAGGTAAGATTTGAACCTGAACTTGGAAGGAAACGTTTCGACTAGGCGAGCCTTTGTCCGGCTTGCCAGTCCGCCGGCGCCGTCCCGCCCCGCCACTCCGTCTTCGTCAATTCGATCGCTCCATCACCCGTCGCCACAACCAGCGGAACGAGCGACAACACCGCTCCCGCCGCCGCCGCCCGGCCCGCCATCGCGTGCGCCGCCGGCGTATCCATCTCCGCCCACCATACCATCAAACGCGCCTCACCGATCTCCGTGAACGCCCCGGGGTACGGATCCGTCACCGCGCGGATCACATTGAAAATCTGCCGCGAGGTCTGCGTCCAAACAATCCGCCCGTCCTCAGGTTTTCTCCCGCCAAAATAGCTCGCCTGAGCCTCGTCCTGCGGCGTTTCCGTCGCCAGGCCGGCGAGCAGCGCATCGAGCTGCCGAGCGAGCACGCGACGCGCGCAGGGCAGCACTTTGCGAAACGCCTGCTCCGCAGTGTCGCGCGGGCCGATGTCCGCGCCGTCCTGATCGACGATCGCGCCCGCGTCGGCCGACTTCACCATGCGGTGCAGCGTCATGCCGATGCGCGCTTCGCCGTGGAGCACCGCCCAATTGATGGGCGCGCGACCGCGGTATTTCGGCAAAAGCGAACCGTGCAGGTTCCACGCTCCGAGCGGCGGGAGGGCGAGGAGCTTGGTCCCAATCATGTGCCGGTAGTAAACCGATAGAATCAGATCGGGCCGGAGCGCCGCGATTTTCTCCCGCCACTCAGGAGTGTTGACCGACTCCGGCGTGAAAACAGGAATTCCTTTTTCGCGGGCAGCCACCGCCGGCGTCTTGAACCAGATCTTCTCGTGGGGATTATCTTCGTGGGTGATGAGCGCCACGACGTGGTCTCCGCGCTCCAAGAGCAGTGACAAACACGAATAGCCGACTTCGCTGTAACCGAAAAACAGAATGCGGGGCTTGGCGCTCACTTCACGGCAACCGCACCGGAACGCCGCGCCCCCGCGACCCGGCGATGCACGGCGGCCATCGGCAGCCGTTCGCCAGTATCTCTCGCACGGGCCTCCAAAACGGCGAGGTAGTCTTCCAAGTCCTCAGCTTCAGCCCGCACCTTGGCAAGCGCTCCGCGCTGCCGCTGAATCTGCGAGAGGGTTTCTTTTAGGGCGGGCTTATTCATAGGCTTCCTTTCGATCACGGATGGTACGAATAACAACGGTTGATCCTTCGACTTCAAACAGAATCCTGAAATCCCCCGACCGAAGACGATAGACGTTGTCCGTGGCCTGCAGTTTTTTGATATCGCCAGTGAAGCCGTGCTGCAGACGCGAAATCTTAGTCGCGAGTTGCCGTTGAATCTTATCGGGAAACCTCAGCAACTCGGTCTGCGCCTGCTTGGTGTAAACGACGGCATAATTCGTGATCTCACTAGGAACCCTCGCTCTTCGTCTCCAGCGTTTCCCGCACGTAGTAGCGCTGGCGTGCACGCACGACTTGGTAGGTGCGGCCGACGTATTCACCGATCAGTCCGATGCCGATCATCGCCACGCTCAACAGGAAGAACAGAATCCCGAACAACGTGAAGATCCCTTCCGCTTCCGCCCCGAGGAAAAGCCGACGATAGGCCAAAATCAGTACGAGCAAGAAACTTCCGGCCGCACTCAGTCCGGCGAACATCGTGAAATACTGCAGCGGCGCCAAAGAGAAGCCCGTGATCAAATCGAAGTTCAGCCGAATCAGACTGTAGAACGAATAGTTCGACACACCCGCGTGCCGCTCTTCGTGCTTCACACCGACTTCCGCCGGATTGCCCGAGAAGCTGTAGGCGAGCGCGGGGATAAACGTATTAATCGCACCGCTCCTCACAATGGCCTCAACGATCTCACGCTTGTAGGCGCGGAGCATACACCCTTGGTCAGTCATTTCGATGCTCGTGGTTTTTTCGCGCACGAAGTTGATCAAGCGCGACGCGCAGGTGCGGAAGAGCGAATCCTGGCGGTTGATCCGAAAGCCTCCCACGTAATCGTGCCCCGCAGCGATTTTTTCGAGTAGCTTGGGAATTTCCTCGGGCGGATTCTGCAGATCCGCATCCAAGGTCACGATCACCTCACCGCGCACCCGCTCAAACGCCGCCATGATCGCCATGTGCTGACCGTAGTTACTATTAAAATCAATCACCCGCGTCACGTCGGGTCGTGCCGCATGTTGTGCCTGCAATAATGCGAAGGAGCGATCCGCGCTACCATCGTTGGTGAAGACGATCTCGTAGCGCCGACCCAGCGCATCGAGCACCGGATAGAGGCGCGCGAAGAGCGTGGGGAGATTCAACTCCTCATTGTAAACCGGGATGACAATCGAAAGCAGAATGGTCGGGGTGGCACTCATGGAATAAGGCGTAGGGGCGTCGCTGGCCGCGCCCACTCAGGGCTTGAGGGAGGAGCCTGCTTGCAGGGGATAGGTTGGCTTGGTCGGTGCCGTCATGGGTGCAAGTGCGCCGACACAATCTCGGCCAGCGTGTCGACCACCCGTTCCGCATCAGCGCGAGTCATCGTCGGGAAAAGTGGGAGCGTCAGAATCGAGCGACAGATCGCCTCCGCCAACGGAAAGTCTCCGTCCTTCCAACCGAGACGACGGTAGACCGCAAAGAGATGGATCGCCGGATAATGCACGCCCGTGCCGATGCCGGCGGCGTGCAGCTTGGCCATCACCTCCGCCCGGTTAATTGTCAGACGCGCCTCGGGTAGCACGACTTGAAACATGTGCCAGTTCGTTTGCTGAAAATCTGCTACCGGGAGCCCCCACCCCAAGGCGCGCACCGCCGGTCGCGCAAACAACTCAAAATAAGCGCGGGCGAGTTCGCGGCGTTTCCCATTGAATTCGTCGATGCGCGGCAACTGCCCGAGCCCCACCCGTGCGGCGACATCCGTGAGGTTAAATTTTCCGCCGACGATCTCGACCTCCATGCCGTCGAAACCCGACCGCACCACACCCTGCAATCGGTATTGTTCGGCCAGCTTGGCTTCGACTTCGGTGTTCATGACCAGCGCGCCACCTTCGATCGTCGTGACGTTTTTATTGGGATGAAAACTAAACGACACGAAGTCGCCGATGGCACCGATACGTTTCCCGTTCCATGTCGTGCCGTAGGACTGCGCGGCGTCTTCCACTACCCTCAGGTGGTGTTTTTTCGCGATGGCGTAGAGTGGGGCGCGATCCACCGGCAGACCCGCGAGATCGACCGGCATGATCGCCCGCGTCGCCGGCGTAATCGCCGCCTCGATCCGGTTCACATCGATGTTCCGCGTCACCGGATCGATGTCGACGAACACCGGTCGCGCGCCGACTGCGAGGATCACATGGCTCGTCGCCACCCACGAGAGCGGCGTCGTGATGACCTCGTGCCCCGGGCCGACCCCCGCGATGCGCAGCGCGATTTCCATCGTGCAGGTTCCGGAGTTGAACACGCGCACCGGCCGCCCGCCGCAATACTCGGAAAGTTTCGCCTCCAACGCCTTCACATTCGGCCCCGACGTAATCCAGCCGGAACGGAGCACGTCCACGACGCCCGCGATCGTCTCCTCGTCGATCGTCGGGCGTGTCAGCGGCAAATACGGCGTGGCGGCAGTGGCAACAAAGGCGGACATACTAGGGTTGATTGCTAAACAAGCTGTGATCCCGGGTTTCCCCGATCAAATGATAACGAAATGTCGCGTCGCCGAAGAGGGGTTTGAGATCTTTCTTCCGCGCGACGGCCCACACCCGACCACTGCCCGCCCAAAGCTCGCGAAATTTCGGCTCGTCCATGAAGCGCCCACTCGCCCGCGCCACGGCATCCTCCTCCAGTTCAAGTTCACCCTTGAACGCCACCACATCCACCACGCGCCGCGCGTAAAACGTGAAGTCGTGGAAAAACTCGTGGTAGTGCAGCACGCGATCACCGGGTTTTGCCCGCGCCGTGACCATCTCCGCGAGCGCCCGAGTGCCGGGCTTAGAGATATGAGGCGCGGCGAATGTCAGGATCAGAAAAAACAGCACCATGGTCGTCACGAGCCCCGTCACCGCCGCGCGCACCCCGCGCACCTTCGCCAGCCACAGCGTGAAAATCCCCCCACTCAGCAGTACCCCGGCCATCGTAAACGCAGGGATCCGCAGCGCGAGGGCCTGCTCGCTGGACATCCGCACGAGCGCCGGGTGCATCACCACCACACACAACGCGAGCGCCAACAAGCCGCAGAAAAGGGCAAACCCGCCGAGCCCGACCCGCATCCGCTTCGCACCGTCTTCAGCCCGCAACGCCGGCGCCAGCCAACCGCCGATCACCACCGCGAGCGCCGGGAAAATCGGCACGATGTAGGGCGCGAGCTTGGAGTGCGACTTGGAGAAAAACAAAAAGATGAATGCGATCCAGACCACGAAGAACCACGCATCGGCATGTTCATTTTTCTTCGCCCAACCGCCGCGCACCGCGGCGCGCACCGCCGACCACAAAAACCCCGTCCACGGGATCAGCCCCGCCAGCACAATCCAGATAAAATAATGCCACGCCCCCGGACGCGATGCCGCCGGCGTAGTAAAGCGCTCCCAGTGTTCATAGACAAAATAGCGGTGCGCCCACGTCTCGTTAGCCTGCGCCGCCAAGAGGTGCCACGGCGCCGCGATCAAAAGAAACAGCGCGATTCCACTCGGCAGATGCAGCGGCCGCAGCCGTTTCCACTGGTTGAAAATCAGCAGCCACAAAAACATCACCGCACCCGTGACGAGAAACCCGATGAGCCCTTTCGTCAGCGTGGCCAACGCCGCACTCACGTAGAGCCCGTAGAACAACCACCGCCGCCGCACACCCGGGGCTTCACGCACGCCCAGAATAAAACAAAACAGCGTCGCGCTCATCAACACCGACACCGCCATGTCGAGCAGCATGATCCTCGCGATAACGAACCAAAGGATCGACGTCCCGAGTACCGCCGCCGCCAGCAACCCCGCCTCGCGCCCATGCAACCGGCGCCCCGCCGCATAGGTGAGCAACACCCCCGCGAGCGCAAACAACGCCGGCGTCGCCCGCATCGACCATTCGCTCGGCCCGAAGAGTTTCAGGCACACCGCCGTCGTCCAATACACCAGCGGCGGCTTCTCGAAATAAACCACGCCATTGAGCCGCGGCGTCACATAGTCCCCACTCGCCACCATCTCGCGCGGGATCTCCGCGTAGCGCCCTTCGTCGGGATTGCTCAACGGATAACTCCCCAAGCGAAAGAAAAACAAGGCCCCAAACGCGAGCGTCAGGAGCAGTAAATCACGCGTCCACGAGGGTGAGTCGGCGGCGCGGAGGTCGGAGTTTTCAGGAGAAACCATCACGAATTCGACTCGGAGCTTCGCCCCCGGCGCGGCGCGTGGCGATTTTTTTCGTGCGCCCGCCGCCGCTTCCCGACCAAATCCCTCCCTTCGATCCATGACCCCCGCGAAAACATTTACCTTTGTCGGCGGCTCCGACGATTTTCTCGTCGGCCGCCTCGGCAAGGAACGTTTCGACGCCTTGGCCGCCGAGGTCACCGACGAGTATGCCCGCGAGGTCATCAGCGGTTTCTCCGGCAACGTCGGCGAAGTCGAGGCCGCGGTGAATCGTTTCCGCGAGAGCGTGCAGACGGTCTCGATGTTCGGCGGCAAGCGCGTCGTGTGGTTCAAGGATATCAATTTTCTGGCCGACACCGTCACCGGCCGCGCCGAAAGCACCCTCAAGCTCGTCGAAGATCTGCAACAGATCCTCGCGTCGCTGAATCCCGACGAAACCGCCGTCCTGATCACCGCCGCGCCCATCGACAAACGCCGCTCGTTTCCCAAGTGGTGCGAAAAAAACGCCGACTACGCCCTCGCCGGTGGCGATGGTGACAACGCCGCCACCGCCCTCGCCGGGGTCGTGCTCGCCGAGGCGCGCTCGCTCAACGCAACCTTCGCTCCCGGCGCCATTGAATTGCTCCTCGCCAAAGTCGGCGCCAACACCCGCCTCCTCGTCGAGGAAACCCGCAAGCTCGCCACCCACGCCAAGGACGGCGCGGCCATCGCAGAAATCGACGTCGCCGAGCTCACCGCCAACACCGCCGAGGGTGATTTCTTCGAAGCGGCGGAGGCATTTTTCAGCGGCGATCTGCAGTGGACGCTCGCCGCGCTGCGCCGCCATTTTTTCACGGGTGGCGACGCGCGCCCCGTCATCAGCGCCCTGCAAAATCGCAACCGCATCTTACTCCAAGTCCGCGCGCTGATCGACGCCGGCGATTGCCGTCTGGGCCCCCGCGGCCTCGACGGCATGCCGAAAGCCCAAGCGAGCCACGGCGCGAAGTTCGTCGGAGCGACGGAAAAGAGCTCCTATAATCTCTTCAGCCAAAACGCGTGGTATGTCGGTAAACTCGCCAGCGGCGCCAAGCTCCCGACCCTGCGCCGCCTGATCGACAACCAGCAGGATTTCCTCTTCGCCTTCGAAGCCATCGTCCAGCGCCCCCACGAGCAGGAAGAAGTCCTCCGCGAGTTGGCGGTGCGCTGCCTGGCGGCGTAGCGGCGTTGAAACGTGGGGCCACTCATTTAGCCGCGTGTAAGGGGCAAGATCGTGTTCGTACCGTCCGTGGCTGGTAAAAACTCCGCCCCACCTCTGCCGCGCGCCGCCCGTTTTTCCCGTCGCCAACCTTCCGCGCGACCCCTTACTCAGCCCTTTTTCCCGTGAACGCTTCCAACGAATCCGCCTCCGCCGCCGCCATCCCTAACGTCCTCGCCGAGCGCTACGCCTCAGGTGCCATGAAGGCCATCTGGTCGCAGCACGGCCGCGTCGGCCTCGAACGCGATTTCTGGATCGCCGTGATGAAGGCCCAGCGCGATCTCGGCGTGGCGATCCCTGCCGACGCCATTAAGGACTACGAGCGCGTCAAATCCACCATCGATCTCGCCGCCATCGCGCAACGCGAACGCATCACCCTCCACGACGTGAAAGCGCGCATCGAAGAATTTTCCGAGCTCGCGAACCGCCAGTTCATTCACCTCGGGCTCACCAGCCGCGACCTCACGGAAAACGTCGAGCAACTCCAAATTTTCAGCGCCCTCAAACTCGTCCACTTTAAGACCGCCGCCGCGCTCCTCGCGCTCGCCACCCAGGCCGCGGCCCACCGCGACCTGATGATCACCGGCCGCACCCACAACGTCCCCGCGCAACCCACCACCCTCGGCAAGCGCCTCGCGATGTTCGGTCAAGAGCTGCAGATCGCCTTCGCCCGCATCGAGGAACTCCTCGAACGCTACCCCGTCCGCGGCCTCAAGGGCGCCGTGGGTACGCAACTCGATCAGCTCACCCTCCTCGGCAACGACAACGTCAAGGTCGACCAGCTCGAGTCTCGCGTGATCAAACATCTCGGTTTCCACGCCTCGCTCGGCGCCGTGGGCCAAGTCTACCCGCGCAGCCTCGATTTCGAGGTCGTCACGGCGTTGCACCAGCTCGGCGCCGCGGCCGCGAGTTTCGCCACAACCCTCCGTCTCATGGCGGGTGCCGGCTTGGTCACCGAAGGCTTTCAGCCCGGCCAGGTCGGTTCGTCGGCCATGCCGCACAAGGTCAACGCCCGCAACTGCGAGCGCATCTGCGGATTTTCCACGATCCTCTCCGGTTACGTGACGATGACCGGCGCACTCGCCGGCCACCAATGGAACGAGGGCGACGTCTCCTGCTCCGTCGTGCGGCGGATTGCGCTGCCGGACGCGTTTTTCGCGATCGACGGCCTGCTCGAAACTTACCTCACCGTACTGCGCCAAATGGAGGCCTTCCCGGCCGCCATCGCCGTCGAAAACGAGCGCAACCTCCCCTTCCTCGCGACAACCACGATTCTCATGGAAGCCGTCAAGCGTGGCGCCGGTCGCGAAACCGCCCACGAAGCCATCAAGGAACACGCCCTCGCTGCCGCCAAGGCTCTGCGCTCCGGGGGCGACGCCGATCTGCTCTCCCGTCTCGCCGGCGACAAACGTCTCGGCCTCGGTAAGAAAGCCCTCGTCGCCATTCTCTCGGAAAACGCCCGTTTCGTCGGCGCTGCGCCCCATCAGGTCGATGCCTTCGTCGAAGGCGTGCAGCCACTCGCCCGCAAACATAAGGGCGCGGCGGACTATCGACCAGGCCGGTTGCTCTAAGCCGCAGAGATTCCTTCGAGAGCCGAAAGCCCTACCCCACGGGGAATCGGGTATCTACGCGTAGTCGCGCGGCCTTCAGCTCTGATGATCGCTCTCTCCGCTCTCAACGCATAGCCCTCAGCGGCATCGCCACGGCTTAGCCCAGCCAGCGGTGTGGCGGCACGTCCCCGGTGCCAACTTTTCTCCCCGACACAAGACGCCGCGTCCACCAGTGGCACTCACGGTCCTCGAATCAGGACGGTCCCCGTCATCGGGAAATTTGAGTTTGCATCCCCCCGAGCCGCTACGCTTTCTTGGCCCCTCACGTTCTCTTCAACCCTTTATCAATAACTGTCATGGCTGAACTCGTAGGAAATGTCTTGGTAGGCCAGTCCGGCGGCCCCACCTCTGTTATCAACGCCAGCGTCGCGGGCCTCATCGCGGAAGCGTTGAACCATGAATGTATCGAAGAGATCTACGGCACGCTGAACGGCGTGCTCGGCATCCTCCACGAGGACCTGATCGATCTCGCTTCGGAGTCTCAACAGCAGATCCGCGCGCTCAAATACACGCCCGGCGCCGCTCTGGGCACCTGCCGCTTCAAACTCAAGAAACAGGCCGACTTTGATCGCGTCCTCGAGGTCTTCAAGGCCCACAACATCCGCTATTTCTTCTACATCGGTGGCAACGACTCCCAAGACACCGCCGACAAAATCTCCAAGCTCGCCCAGGCCCAAGGCTACGAGCTCCGCGTGATCGGCGTGCCCAAGACCATCGATAACGACCTGCCCGGCACCGACCACTGCCCCGGCTACGCCAGCGCCATCAAATACATCGCCACCAGCGTCCGCGAAGTCGCCGCCGACAACGAGGCCATGGGTCAGGGCGATCTCGTTTCCATCATCGAGGTCATGGGTCGCAGCGCCGGCTGGATCGCCGCCGGAGCTGCCCTCGCCAAGCGCAAGGATCACCCGCAGGATCCGCCCCACCTCATCTATCTTCCCGAGATCCCCTTCGATCAGACCAAGTGCATCGAAGACGTAAAGCGCATCCTCAAGCGCGAGAAGTTCTGCCAAATCGTCGTCGCCGAGGGCCTCGTCGATGAGAACGGCAATTACGTGGCCGCCAACTCCGCCACGGATGCCTTCGGTCACGCCCAGCTCGGTGGTGCCGGCGACGCTCTCGCCGAAATCATCGGCGCCCATGTTCCGGGCGCCAAGGTCCGCGTCGCGAAACCCGGCCTGCTCCAACGCTGCGCCGCCCACTCCGCCTCCAAGACCGATGCCGACGAAGCCTTCATGGCTGGCGAAGCCGCCGTGGAAGCCGCCATCGCCGGTGAGACCGACAAGATGGTCACCCTGCTGCGCGGCGACAAAGAAGCCTACTCCTGCGAGACCGGCCTCACGCCCCTCAGCGAGGTCGCCAACTCGATTAAAAAACTCCCCCGCGAGTGGATCAATGAGGACGGCACCAGCATGAACTTCCAGTTCATCCGCTACGCCCAGCCCCTGATCCAAGGTGAAATCGTGTTGCCCCACGATGGCGGCGTGCCCGTCTTCGCCCGCCTCGAAAAGGTCCGCGTGGACAAGGTGCTTCCAGCCTACGAGGTCTGAGCCGAACTCACCTCGTTCTGATTTGCAACAGGGCCGGTCTCTGACCGGCCCTTTTTTGTTTTCGCACGGCGCGAGCGACGTCCGTTCGCTCTGGTGACCGCTCGACTACGCTCCGAGCGCGCACGCATCGTGATCAATGCAGCCCGCAGCATGGGCACCGCGCTCCACCCGCCCGCACGCGTCATCCCTCGCAGCCACCTCGCTCCGCACACACGCGGCGGTAGAGCGCTTCGTAGCGCGGCACAATCTTGGCCGCGGAAAACAGCGCGCGAGCACGCTGCCTCGCAGCCTGGCCCATGGCACGCAGGCGCGCGGGATTGGCGATCAACGACTCCAGCGCGCGCGCAAGGCCGTCCGCATCACCGAAGGGCACGAGCAGGCCGGACTTGCCGTTCTCGACGACTTCGGGAATGCCGCCCACGGCGGTCGCCACACTGGGGCAACCAAAGTTCATCGCTTCCAAGATACTCAGGCAAAAACTCTCCGACTCCGACGTAAACAAGCCCACGTCGGCCGCCTGAAAGTAGTCCTCAATCTCCGCCACGTTTTGCCGCAAAACAATCCGGTCACCCAAGCCCAGCCGCCGCACGTCGTCTTCGAAGGGCGCGAAATCTCCGCCCGCGAGGATCACCAGCTTGAAGGCCTCGGCCGGACGCACCCGCGCGACGGCTTCCAGCAGAAGATCGATCCGTTTGGGCGCACGCAAATTGGAGGCGTGCAAGATCATCGTCTCTTTACCCAGCCCAAGTTCGCGACGCACGGCGGCGCGCGCACGCGTGGGTTTCTTCGGGTCGAAGAAATTATGGATGACGTCGATCGGACGCTTCACGCTCAGCAGTCGCTCGGTTTCACGGCGCAAAAATTCCGAAACCGTCGTCACCGCATCGGACTGCGCGAGCGCATGGCTGATCGCCGGACCGTAACCGGCGTCGCGACCGAGCAGCGTGGTGTCGGTGCCGTGGAGGGTCGTGACGACCCGCGGTTTCTTCCCCGCCGGCAGCATCGAGCGCGCGAGGATCGCCGCCGTGGCGTGCGGCACCGCGTAATGGACGTGCAATACGTCGAGCCCGTAGTCGCGGCTGACCTCGGCCATCTTCACGGAGAGCGGCAGCGTGTAGTCGGGGTATTTGAAGAGCCCGTAGTCGTTGATCACGACCGGATGGAAAAATAACCGCGGCGCTTTCGCGGGGAGGCGAAACGGCCGGCCATAACTGATGAAGTGCACCTCGTGGCCGCGTTCCGCAAGTTCCACGCCGAGCGCCGAGGCCAAGATTCCGCTGCCGCCGACGGAAGGGTAGCAAGTGATGCCGATTTTCAGCGGGCGTTGGGCGGCCATATCAGAATTGCCGAGCCCCGCGGCCGAGCGACGCGAGCGAGCTGCACACGAGCGGGTCGTTGGGGAAAAGCTGGATCGCGTGGCCGGCACCACCCCGCACGCCATGCATCTTGGCGCGCGCCAGGTGCAAGCCGACGTAGCGCCGCGTCTTCGCCTGCGAGGCGTGCGCGTCCATCGACGCCGTCCAGGCCGCAATGACGTCGGGGTCGGATACATCCATCAACATCGCCGAACGATCGGCGGGTTCGGCTTCGACGGTCACCGCGTAAAACATCAACTGCTCAATCGCGTGCGGCTTGAGCTTAATCAATTCAGCTACGCCGCCGTAGCGGGCGAGACGCGCGGCGTCCCGCACCATGCGGCCGACGACCACGTGGTCGGGGTGTTGGTTTTCGACGATTGTCGGTGCCAGTACAATCCGCGGCCGCACCCGGCGGATGATCGCGGCAAATGCCAGCACATGGGCGAGCCGATGCTCCATGTGCGCATCGCCGCCCAGTTCGACGAACTCGAGCGTGGCGCCGAGGAGCGCCGCCGCTTTTTTCGCCTCGGCCGTGCGTTGCGCCGGAGTGCCATGCGTGCCGGCTTCGCCGCGTGAGCAAACGATAAAGTGCGCGGCATGCCCTGCCTGCGTCTCGCGGGCGATCACCCCACCACAACCAAATTCGATATCATCGGGATGCGCGCCAAAGGCGAGGAGGAGGGGGCTGTCAGCGGGAGGAGATTTCGGCGTAGGCTTCATCGGAGCGGTCAATGGGGTCGCGAGTGACGAACGTAATGTCGGGTGCGTCCGCTTTATTCAAGTAGGCCTGTTCGCCCATTCCGGCAATGTAGTGGGTGCAGTGGATCACCGACTGCATCCAGCCCAGACGCGAATCGCGCGTGGGGCTCACCTGCACCTTCGTAAACGGCACCCACGGAAGCGTCGTGTAGGCCTCGCCGCCTTCGTGGAGCTTCAACGCGCCGTCGAGCAGCCGCGCGCGGACGATTTCACCCTGATGCGGTACATCGACGAAACACTCCGTGATACCGCACGCCGCCATGCGCACCGCAGGGTCGCTCGAACGCACCACCCGAATGCCTTCGAGCAATCCCATGCGGCGATACATCTCGAGACAGAAGTCGCCCGCAGTCAGGGCGGGACTCGTCTTGAACGCTTCAACCAAAGGCGGCGCGACGTAGGCACCGAGTTGGCGGGCGGTATTCTCACGCCAACCGGCAGGAATGCGCTTGAGGTGCAGCGGAGAAAATTTCCGCTGCAGCTTGTTCTCAAAGGCGAAATTCATCGCGAGCGGCACATCCGTCTTGCGATGGCGCAGCGTAGTCTGGGTTTCCCGCGGATCGTGGTCGCTGTCGTGGCAGAAGAACACGATCTCACCGCCGATCTCCGCCTGGAGTTTCCGTGCCGTGACGAATTTCGCATACAGAAACCGCCGCGGAAAAAAACCGCACGGTTGCTGACCGAAACAGATGACAGGGCTGCTCATGGTTCGGACACGGACGAGGGTTTGACCTCGCGCGGCATGACGGCCTGCAGGCCGAGACTGAACAGCACGCACGCCGCGCAGCCGATGGGGTTGAGCCAGAGGTAGCCGATTTCCCACGCGGGGTAGGCCTTGCCGAAAAAGAAAATCACCAGCACGACGATCTGCGCGGCGATCGCGGCCCAGAAAACGGCCGAGCCTTTCACGTGCTTCAGGAAGAACGCCACGACGAAGACGCCGAGCAGCGCCGGATAGAAAATCGACGCCACAATATTCAGGGCCTCGATGAGGTTTTCCGCGAAGCTCACGAACAGCGCGAAGCCGATGGCGAAGAGCCCCCACAGAGCGGTGAGCCACTTCGCGACGCGGACATTGCGGGCCTCGTCGTGCGCGGCGAGCGGGCGAAAATGGCGCCAAAGGTCGATCGTCGAGGTCGTGCCGAGGGCGTTTAGCTCGCCGGCTTTCGAGGAGAGCGCGGAGGAAAACATCACGGCGAGGAGGAGTCCGATCACGCCGTGCGGGAGCTGCGTCAGAATAAACGAGATGAAGACGTAGTCGGAATCCTTCGTCTTCTTGGCGGCGGGGTCGGCCGCTTGCAACGTGTCGCGCGCTTCGTTGCGCACGGCGAGCGAGGCTTTTTGCGCGGCCGTCAGCGCGGCGCGCGCGGCGACTTCCGCCGGGGCATCGCCGCGCTCGTGAGCCGCGACCCACGCGCGGATTTTCGTCTGTTTGTCGGCGTGCAGCGCGGCGTGTTTCTCCTCGATGGCACGAAACGTGGCGCCTTGCGGACCGTTGATCTGCTGCTGCCACACGGTTTGGTTAAAGAGGACGGGCGTGCCGGGCTGGAGCTGGTAAAACACGAAGAGCAGCGCGCCCAGAATCACGATGAAGAACTGCATCGGGATCTTCAGGACCGCGTTAAACATCAGGCCGAGGCGGCCCTCGCGCAGGCGCGCACCGCCAATGTAGCGCTGCACCTGGGATTGGTCGGTCCCGAAGTAGGACAACGAGAGAAAGAAACCGCCGAGGATGCCGGTCCACACCGTGTAGCGGAGCTTCGGGTCCGGCGTGAAATCGACGGCGTTGAGCTTGCCCATGGCGCCGGCGATGTGGAGCGCGTCGGCGGGCAGCTTCGTGAGCAGCACCACGAACGCCGTGACCATGCCGCCGAAGATCACGGCCATTTGCCATTTCTGCGTAAGGTTCACCGCCGCACTGCCCCCGGTGACGGTGTAGACGATGGCGAGCAGCCCGGTGCAGACAATCGTGAGGTCGAGACGCCAGCCGAGGATGGTCGCGAGGATGATGGCCGGCGCGTAGATCGTGATGCCGGCCTGCAACCCGCGTTGCAGCACGAACAGCCCGGCCCCGAGGAGTCGCGTTTTCTGGTCGAAGCGCTGGCCGAGGTATTCGTAGGCTGTGTACACCCCGAGCTTCCGATAGATCGGGAGAAAAACGGCACACACGACGATGAGGGCGAGCGGCAGACCAAAATAATTTTGGATGAAGGCGATACCGTTTTCTGCGGCCACGCCGGGCAGGGAGAGATAGGTGATCGTGCTCGCTTGGGTCGCCATCACGGAGAGGCCGATCGTGCCCCACTTCGTCGTGCTGTTGCCCTTCAGATAGGTACTGAGGTTATCGGTATGCCGCGTACGCCACGTGCCGTAGGCCACGATGCCGAGGATGGTCCCGAGGAGCACGAGCCAGTCGATGGCGTTCATGCGAAGGCGCGGGTGAAAAGGGTCAGCGCGACGACGACGGCGACGAAGACGGCGAACACGAACCAATAGACGCCACGCCACGTGCGGAAGCCGGGCACGTCGGGCGCCTCGTCGGCGAGATTGAGCACACCGCGAGCCGAGTCAGTCCGCCCTACTTTTGAAATGTGCTCGTCGGGAGTTTTCATTCTTTCCCGAGGGCGAGCAGGTTGGCGAAAAGCCGGTAGCCGCCGGGCACACCCGCGGGGAGTTGGCGGAAAAAAGTGAGGCCGGTGTAGACGTAGTAACCTTGGCCATGTTTCGCGACGAGCAGGCTGCTCTGCAGCGGTTGCTCGCCGGTATCGTTCATCGCGAGGATCGGGGTGTAGTGCGCCGCATCCCAACTGCTCGGGAAATACGTGCCGCGCTCCTGCACCCAGCCGACGAAATCAGCGGGACCGATCCGATTCGGCCGCGTCAGCGCGGCATGGTCGGGCGCGAGGAAGAGCACCGGCGCACTTTCTTCGGTCACGCGCAACGCGGGGGCCGGACCCTGAATCGAGAGTGCATAGGGTCCGAGTTGCTGGGCCTTGAGCCCGTTGGGCCGATTGTATTGCGCGATCACCGTGCCCCCGGCTTCGACATAGGCGAGGAGCCCGGGGAAATTCGCGGCGAGGTCGGTGCGCTCATTGAAGGCGCGGACGCCGATCACCACGGCATCGAGACCGCGGAGTTTATCGGCGGTGAGATCGGGGCCGGTGAGGGTCTTCACGGTGTAGCCGAGCTGCTCCAGCGCTTCGACGGTGTCGTCGCCGGCGCCGGGGAGGTAGCCGACGTTCTTACCACGGGTCGCGTAGTCGAAGGCTGCGACTTTGAGCCGCGCCGGCGCTTGCAGGATTTGCAGCGGAATATGGTCGTAGCGAATCTCGGTGCGCTGGTGGCTGAATGTGACGCCACCGACTTCGGCGACGGCAAGTACGGTGCCCGTGGCCATCTGCGCCGGCGCAGTCAGGGTGAACGCGAGGCGCGCTTTCTCGCCAGCTTGCTTAAGAGCGAAGGGGCGGCTCGCCGGCGAAACGGTCCAGCCAGCGGGCACGTCGAGGTGCAGCGTGCCGCGCTCGCCGGCGCGGGCGGCGGTCACTTCGACCTCGATGGTCTTGGCGGCTTTCGGCGCGAAGAGCGCGACACCCGAGGCGAACCGCAGCGAGACCGGCGAAATCACGGCGAGACGGCGACCGGGTTTGCCGGGCTTTGTCGGCGCGAGGGGCTCGCTGATGACGACGAGTTTTTGGTCAACGACGTCGAAGGTGCAGTCGACCGTGAACGGCGGCGGATTTTCCGGCTGGCCGATGAGTTTCGCATCGGCGACGCGGAACATGCCGGCGGTCGGCTCCTCGCGAAGCCAATAGGGATGCGAGATCGGCGTGGCGGCCGGCACGTCGAGCGTAAATTCACCGGTCGTGCGGCTGGACTCGAACCCGTCAACCGAGAGACCGCCGCCCGGATAACTCACGTGGGTCGACATCCAGCGCACGGGAATTTTCGAACTCACAGAAACGGTCGTGGTGAGCGTCAGTTTCTCGCCGGGCTCGACTTCGGCGGCGGACGCAGTCGTGACGACCGAGAGGCCGAGGCACGCCTGGAGAATGCGGTCGAGCTGGTGGCGCTTGTCGTCGATCACGGGATCGCCGGGCGAGAGAGCCGCGAGTTTGGCGCGCAACGCCAGCAGCGCGGGCACGCTGGCGGCGGGATCGCCCACTTGGAAATCCGCAAGCGCGGCAGCCGCGAGCGGGCCGATCTCGGCGCCGCCGGACACGCGGGCCCACGTGGTGTCGATACCGTCCATGATGTCGTCTTTCGCGGGAGCGCCGGCGAGGAGGTTGAACGATTCGAGGCGCGGACCGCCGGTGGAGCCGCCGCGGCCGGCGAAATTACCGAAGCCCTGTGTAATGTGTTGCGCACGACTGCGGGTGGCGATCGCGGCAAACGATTCGTTGAGCACGGGGTCCATGCCGCCGACGTCCATTTTCACGTCGACCTCACCGCTGCCGCCGAAACCGCTGTTCATCAAAATGCGTTTCGGCTGCCACGGCGTGAGCCCCTCGGCGAATTGCTCGGGGTAGGCCGCGGGATCGCCGGCGAGTTTGAAGGCCTCGAGCGCGACGACCGCAGAGCCGGTGTGGTGGCCGTGCGTGCCGCTGGGCTTCGGGGAAAAACGCGTGACGATCACGTCGGGGCGAAACCGGCGGATTACCCGCACCGTATCGCCCACGACCTGCGCGCGATCCCAGAGATGCATGGCCTCGTTCACGCTCTTGGAATAACCGTAGTCGAGGGCGCGCGTGAAAAACTGGCGGCCGCCATCGAGGTTGCGCGCGGCGAGGAGCTCCTGCGTGCGGGCGAGGCCGAGGCGCTCGCCAAACTCGGGACCGATTTCGTTTTGGCCGCCATCGCCGCGAGTCACGGACAGGTAACCCATCCGATAGCCGCGACCACGCGCGAGGTAGGTGATGAGCTGCGTGTTCTCGTCGTCGGGGTGCGCGGCGACGTGCAGCACCGTCGCGACGTTGCCGAAACTGCGGAGGTCCTGGCGGATTGCCGCGCCCGAGGGCTGGTCAGCGGCGGCGGAGAGACTCACAGCCGTGGCAACGACGACGGCGGCGCGGGCACTGCGGCTCCAACGGATGAATACGCGACCACCGGACGAGGGCGACGGAACAGACGCGGTGCACATCACTTGAGGCGGGCGATCAGCTCGTTATTACGCCGGACGTATTCGTCTTTCAGCGCGGGCATCGTGGCTTTCTCAGCCACGACGAGCGAGGCTTTGGCGGCCGCGAGGGCGCCGGTCTTATCGCCCATTTTTTCGAGGATTAGGCCTTTGCGGTATACGAGGTAGCAGAGATCTGGCTGCGCGGCGATAGCGGCATCCATCCACTGCGCGGCTTTTTTCAGGTCGAGGTTGTTCTCGAGGTAAAACATCGCGGCCTGCGCGTAGGGCTTTTTATCGCCGGTGCCGGCCATCGCGGCCTCGATTTGCGGAACGAGCGCGGTGACGACATCGATATCGATCTTCACAGGCACGCGGGTCTTGGCCCACGTGATGTTCAACGTCGCGGACGTATCGCGGACGTCGTTGAGATCGATGGTGAGCGTCTCGACCGGTGCGGTGAGGGCGACCGATTTGGTCTTAACGCGGAGCGTGTCGTTCTCGGGTTTGTAGGCGTAGGCGCCCCACTGTTTGCCAACTTTCTGGAAGATCACGGTCCACTCGCTCGGGCCAGGAATGGAGAACAATTCATAGGTGCCGGCGGCGAGCGCGGAGCCCTGAATTTTCACATCGGTGCTGAAGGTGACGCGCGTGGCGTTATTGGCGCCAGTCCGCCACACAGCCCCGAAAGGCTCCAGTTTGCCGAAGATTTCGCGGCCCTTCATGCTGGGGCGCGCATAGCTGATTTCGATGTCGGTGACGCCCACGCGCTGTTTCAACGTGGCGGTCGGGCTGGCGGCGGGAAACTCGAGTTTGGGTGCGGCGGGCGCCTGCGCGGAAAGCGCGGCGACGAAGGAGAGAAGACAAGTCGCGGCAAACAGGGACCGAATCGGAGGGAGATGCATGGGGTGAAAAGACTGAGCTGAAGAAGGACGTTTGGGCTACGCAAAAGAGTAGAAAACACAAGGGTCGCCTAGGACGCGCGATTTGCCGCGCTGGAAGCTCCCGGCTGTGCCGCGGCCAGGCGTTGCGCACAGTTAGTGCGGACAATTGTCCGAAACCGCGTTGCGCTCGACACGACCCCGTCCGCCGGCCCATCGTCCGGCTCCGTTTTTTGGATTTATCCCGGCACTCCACTCCGTCCGATTCGCATGAACCCTTGCCCTACGTTTTCCGGTAGCCGCGCGCCCGACCCGGGCCGCCGTTCCCCGCCGCCCGGCGGGCTCCTCGCCCGACTCTGCGCAGTCGCTCTCCTCGGTTTCGCCGCCGGCTGCGGCGGCACCAAGGAAGTGAAGATCATCAAGCTCGCGCACGGTCTCGACCCACAGCACAGCGTGCACAAAGGCATGGTGCACCTCGCGGAGCGGCTCGCCGCGAAATCCAGCGGCACGATGAAGGTGCAAGTCTATGCCAGCGGCCAGCTCGGCAGTGAGCGCGAGTGCTTGGAGCTCGTGCAACTCGGGGGCCTCGCGATGACCAAAGTCTCGGCCAGCGTGCTCGAAGGTTTCGCCCCGGAATTCAAAGTGTTCGGCCTGCCGTATCTGTTTCGTGACGACGCCCACAAGGCCGCCGTCCTCGCCGGCCCCATCGGCCGCGAAATCCTCGCCGCGCCCCAGTCGAAATTCCTCCGCGGGCTCTGCTACTACGATTCCGGCAACCGCAGTTTCTACACGAAACGCCCGATCCGCACGCCCGACGACCTCAAGGGCCTCAAGATCCGCGTGCAGGAGAGTCCGATGGCCTTTGCGCTGATCCGCGCGTTCGGGGCCTCCGCCACGCCGATCTCGTTCGGCGAACTCTACACCGCTCTCCAGCAGGGCGTGGTCGACGGCGCGGAAAACAATCCGCCCAGTCTGCACCTCGCGCGGCACTACGAGGTCTGCAAATTCTACACGCTCGACGAACACACCAGCGTCCCCGACGTCATCGTGATCAGCACGCACTTCTGGAGCAGTCTCACCGCCCAACAACAGAGGTGGATGCAGGAAGCCGCCGACGAATCGGCCGTCTTCCAGACCGGGCTGTGGGCCCAATCTTCCGCCGACTCGCTCGTCGCCATCGAAAAGGCCGGCGTCGAAATCATCCGGCCCGACAAGGCGCTCTTCGCCGCCCGCGTCGCCGAACTGCACGAAACCGCCCGCCAAGATCCCATCATCGGTCCACTCGACCGCCGCATCGCGGAGATCAAACCATGAAAACACTCCGCCCCGTCATCGACCGCCTGCTCGGCTCCGTGATCTGCGTGCTCATGGCCGCCATGGTGCTAAACGTCCTCTGGCAAGTCTTCACCCGTTTCGTGCTGCGGCATCCCTCCAGTTTCACCGAGGAACTCGCCCGCTACATGATGATCTGGGTGGGCTTGCTCGGCTCGGCCTACGCGGCGGGCAAGAAATCCCACCTCGCCCTCGACCTCATCACTGCCCACCTGCATGGAGCGCGCAAACGCGCTTCCGAATTGTTCGCGCACGCAGTGGTGTTGCTCTTCGCCCTCACGGTGCTCGTGGGCGGCGGCGGCCGGCTCGTCTACATCCAGCTCTCGCTCGGCCAGCAATCGGCCGCACTGCAGATGAAGCTGGGCTACGTCTACCTCGCCGTGCCGCTGGCCGGCCTCTTTATCGTTTTCTATAGCGTGCTGGCCCTCGTCGACGCCGCGCGCGGCGACACCCGCACCGGCGAACAATCCTCGGGACTGAACTGACATGAACGAAGCCCTCATCCTCGCCCTCGTCTTCGCCGCGCTGCTCTTCGCCGGCGTGCCCATCGCGTTTGCCATCGGCTCGGCCGCCGTCGCCGCGCTGCTCATGTCGCTCGATCCCGCCGCGGCCACCACCGTGATCGCGCAACGCATGGCCACCGGCCTCGACAGCTTCGCGCTGCTCGCGATTCCGTTTTTCATCCTCTCGGGTCAACTCATGAACCGCGGCGGCATCGCCCGGCGCCTGATCGACCTCGCAAAAGTCATCGTCGGCCGGCTACCCGGCGGACTCGCCTACGTGAATATTCTCGGGAGCATGCTCTTCGGCTCCATCTCCGGCTCGGCCGTCGCCGCGGCCGCCGCGATCGGCGGCACGATGACCCCGATGATGAAGCGCGAAGGCTATAACCGCGAGTTCGCCGCCGCGGTGAACATTTCCGCCGCGCCCATCGGTCTCCTCATTCCGCCGAGCAACATCATGGTCGTCTACTCGCTCGCGAGCGGCGGTGTCTCGATCGCCGCGCTCTTCCTTGCCGGTTACGTGCCCGGCATCGTCCTCGGGCTTGCCCTGATGGTGGTGGTCGCGGTGCTCGCCAAACGCCACGGTTATCCGGTCGGCGAAAAGGTCGGGCTCAGCGACAGCATCCGCATCTTCTTTGGTTCGCTGCCGAGCCTCCTGCTCGTCGCGACCGTAATGGGCGGAATTATCATGGGCTGGTTCACGCCGACCGAAGCGAGCGCCATCGCCGTCGCCTACACGTTCGTGTTGTCCGTCGTGATCTATCGCGAAATCAAGTGGTCCGAGTTGCCTCACCTCCTCACGGATTCCGCCGCGACGACCGCCATCGTGCTCCTCCTCGTCGGCACATCGATGGGCATGTCCTGGGTCATGTCTTCGGCCAATATCCCGCAGACCATTACGGCGACGATTCTCTCGATCACGGAGAACCCGATTTTGCTGCTCCTCATCATCAATGCGCTGCTGCTCGTCGTTGGGTGCTTTATGGACATGACGCCCGCCGTGCTGATCTTTACGCCGATCCTGCTGCCCATCGTGCAGAAGTTCGGGATGAGCCCGCTGCACTTCGGCCTCGTCCTGATTTTCAACCTCTGCATCGGCCTGTGTACGCCGCCGGTCGGCAGTTGCCTCTTCGTCGGGTGCGGAGTCGCCGGCACGACGATCGCGAAAGTCTGGCGCCCGCTGCTGCCGTTCTTTTTCGCGATGTTTGCCGTCCTGATGGCCGTCACCTACTGGCCCGCTCTCTCGCTCGCGCTGCCGCATGCGCTCGGTTTTAAGTGACCCTCCAGGGCGGTCCGGAGACCCGCCCTGTTGCCCGGTGGCTGCGACGGTTTACTTCGAAAACTCCGGCGCGAGTTCGAGGCCGAAGTAGGCGCGCGCGTTGCCGAAGCAGATGTTTTTGACCATGCCGCCGACGAGTTTGTAGTCGCTCGGAATTTCTCCGCGCGCCATGTCGCCGCCGAGGAGATTGCAGAGCGTGCGGCGGAAATATTCGTGGCGCGGGTAGCTCACAAAGCTGCGCGAGTCCGTGATCATACCGACGAAACGCGAGAGCAGCCCGAGATTGGAGAGCGCGTTGATCTGCCACTCCATGCCTTCCTTCTGGTCGAGGAACCACCAGCCGCTGCCGAACTGGACCTTGCCCGCAATCGAGCCGTCCTGGAAATTTCCGATCATCGCCCCGAGGACATAATTGTCGTTCGGATTGTTGTTATAGAGGATCGTGCGCGGGAGCTGGTCGGTGGAGTCGAGCGTGTTGAGGTAACGCGACAGCGCGACGGCTTGCGGGAAATCGCCGATGGAATCGAAGCCGGTGTCGGGCCCGAGCTTCCCGAGCAGACGGGCGTTGTTGTTCCGCAGCGCGCCGAGGTGGAGCTGCTTCGTCCAACCGCGCGCGGCATCCCAACGACCGAATGCAAACATCAAATACGAGCCGTAGCGCAAAATCGCGGCGGCCTCCGGCACCCGCCCGGCCCGCGCCGCATCGAACACGCTCTTCGCCTGCGCGTGCGTGCACGGTTCGGAGAGCGCGTGCTCGAGACCATGGTCCGAGATGCGGCAGCCGGCGGCGTGAAAATCATCATGCCGCTGCTTCAACGCACCCATGAGGTCGTCGAAAGTCTTAATGCCACCAGCGGCGAAGGCACCGCCCGCTGCCACGGCGAGTTTCTCGAGCCACGCGTTGAACCCCTGCGGATTGCCGACGGCGAGGGCCTTGTCGGGGCGAAACGCGGGATAGACCCGCGCCTTCAACTTGCCGGGATTCGCGCGGATCTTCGCATGGTGGTCGAGTGGATCGGCCGGGCAGTCAGTGGTGCAAATGACGGCGACTTTCGACTCGTTAATGAGGTCGTGCACGCGGGTCTTGGCGAGCTTGGCATTGGCCTGCTTCCAGACTTTTTCCGCAGTCTTGCCATCGAGCAGACCGTCGAAACCAAAATAGCGTTTCAACTCAAGGTGCGACCAGTGGTAGAGGGGATTGCGCAGCGTGTGCGGCACCGTCTCGGCCCAGGCCTGGAATTTCTCGCGGGGCGTGGCGTTGCCGGTGACGAAGCGTTCGTTCACGCCGTTGGTGCGGAGCGCGCGCCACTTGTAGTGGTCGCCGCCGAGCCAGAGTTCAGCGAGATCAGCAAACTGATGGTTGCTCGCGATAAGGTCGGGCGGCAGGTGACAGTGATAATCGTAGATCGGTTCGCTCTTCGCGTAGCGGTGGTAGAGCTCACGGGCCTGCTTACTGGTCAGAAGAAAATCGTCGTGAATGAGAGAAGTCTTGGTCATGGGAAGAGAAGGTGCCACGGACGTCTCGCCCGTGAATCGTGTTAATCACGGGCGGAGGGCCCGCGCCGCGCATTACTTGGAAATATCGTTCAGCATCGCGTCGAGCGACGTGTAGCCGGCGAGGAGCTTGTGCGCAGCGGCGCAAGTCGCGGCAGGGGCGAGGCCGGTGTTTTCGGCGAGAAACACGATGTAGCTCGCGATGTTTTTTGAAAAATTGAGCCGGCCCTCGTCGCTGATCGCATAGAAGCGGGCGCGCTGCTGATAACCCGCCGGCGTATGATCGCCCAGCGCAGCCTTCTCCGCACGACCGCCGGCGGCGAGCACGTGGAGGAAATTATATTCGAACCAAAACATGTGTTCGGGGCTGGCCACCAGCGCGGCGAGCGCACCGCGCGTGGCGGCCGGGTCGGCGAACACGTCAGTCGCCTGGCCGGACTTCGCGAGCGCATCGGTGATAAACACCCGCGCCATCTTCTGTTCCGTGGCGTCGGCGCTGAAAGCACCGAGCAGCGCGAGCTCAAGGGTGAACGTGTACCAATCGCGCCACAGCGCCTGATCAGCCGCATTCTTCGAGGCAAACAGCGCTCGGCCCATCTCGTAGGTGTAGCGGCCGCTCGTCTTGATTTCGAGCCGGCTGCCCGTGACTTGGCCCATGACTTGATAATTCTCGGCCGATTTTCCGGAGCCCGAGTGGAAACCGATGCTCGCACCGAAATTCTGACACACCGCCCACTGCTTCTCGATCAGCGAGCGCAGCGCGGCGTTGTCGGGATAGGGCATGTTTTTCTGGAAGCCGAACGCGGGCGCGACGAAGTGGATCTTCATCCCCAGAGCTTCACAGAGCGCGAGCATAATGGCCGTGGTCTCGGCGGTGGTGAGGCCGGGCAGTTCGTCGATCGAGAGTTCACGTAAGTAGGCCCGGCCGACAGCCGTCGTGAAAAGCTTGGCGCGCGCGGCGGCGTATTTCTCGTCGCGGACCTTCATCTTTTGCAGCGACGGCCAGACGTAGGCGAGGAGCTTGGCGAAATCAGCTTCGTTCAAGGTGAGGCCAGCTTTGGCCACCCGTGCCTTCACCGTCGCGACGAGCGCGGCCGGGACATGGGCTGCGACCCACCCGCCGGCATCATCGGCGACAGTCGTCTGCGCGAGTTCGGGCGAGAGATCGAACGTGATGTAGCTCGCGAGCACACACCCGGTGACGAGCGCGTCTTCACGCGAGTCAAATTTTCCGCCGATGGGCTGGTGGTCAGCGTTGAAGCTCCAGGCAATCCCGCGACGGTGGAAACCGGTTTTCAGTTTCGAGAGCACACAACCGTGGCTCATGCCTTCGACGCTCTGACCTTGGTGGCCCTCGGGCACGTGGGTGCCGATGAACGGAAACGGCACCGTGTCGAGCTTACCCGCGAGCATGACATCGGTGTCGTAGACGAGCTCACGCGGAATAGAATTCTGGTTCGCCGTCACGCCGAGACTCAACGCGCTCATCGCCCACTCGACGGCTGGCCAGTGCAGGGTCGTGAAACGTGCGCCGATCCCGAGCGTGCTGCGCCCGAGCTGTTCGGTGGCGGTGGGGAAAATCGTCGAGGCCGCGTGGTGCGCCTGGATGAGGTTCTTCAGTTTCAGCAGGTTCGCAAAGGTCGCGGGAAACACCGTCGTGCCATCCGTGAGTGCCACCGCGTCGTGCAACGTATTCGCTTTTCCCGCATCGCCCTGCAGTCGCCACGCGCAGTCGCCTTGGACGTTTTCCACCAGAGTGAACGCGCCCGCGGCCGTCCCAAATCGGCTCTTCGCGTAAACCTTCATCGCCTTGCCGGCGCGGAGCTCGTCGCGCAGCGCCGACCAATCGAGACAAAAGTCGGGCGACACGCAGGGATTCGTCGCAATGCGAAGTTTGTTTTCGAGGAGGAAGCGATTGATGGCGGACATCGTTGAAAAGAGACTGAGGAAAAAAAGAGGCGCACACACCCAGGGTCGAGACAAGTTTTGGTTGTTTATTCCGGCGCCCTCTCGGTCGGACTGTCGGTCTTCCGCGGTTCAAAGGCCGCCAGCAGGCCGCTTACTTTTTTCAGAGGCAACGGCGTCCGCGGTCATTTTGGAGATTGCGCACGCCCTGCCGCGCGGTCTGCTCGCCGCTTTCCACGCATGTCCGCTGTCGCCTCCCCGGCCACCACTCAACCCAATCCCGACCATGTCCTCCGCCTCGCGGCCGAGCTAAACATCAAGGTCTATCAAGTCGCGGCCACCGCCCAACTCTTTGCCGAAGGAGCGACCGTGCCCTTCATCGCCCGCTACCGCAAAGAGGTCACCGGCGAACTCGACGAGGTTCAGGTGCTCGCCATCCGCGACCGCCTCGAGCAGATGAAGGCCATCGACGAGCGCCGCGCCGCCATTCTCTCGTCACTCAAAGAGCGCAACCTCCTCACGCCCGCGCTCGAGAAATCCATCAACGCCGCCGACACCCTCGCGGTCCTCGAAGACATCTACCTCCCCTTCCGTCCGAAAAAACGCACCCGCGCCACCATCGCGAAAGAAAAAGGCCTCGAACCCCTCTCCGAACTGCTCTGGGCCCAAGACCCGACCACCGACGCCCTCGCCGCTGCGCAGGCCTACGTCGGCCGGGACTACACCGCTGACGACGGCAAAAATGTCGTTTCCAAAATCGCCTCCGCCGAAGAAGCCTTCGCCGGTGCTCGCGACATCATCGCCGAGCGCGTGAGCGACGATAAAGACGCCCGCGCCAAGCTCCGCGCCGTTTACCAAAAAGACGCGATCATCTCCTCGAAAGTCCTCACCGGCAAAGACAGCTCCGTCGAAGCGTCTAAGTTCAAAGACTACTTCGAGTGGAGCGAACCGCTGAATAAAGCCCCCTCGCACCGCGTCCTCGCCATGCGCCGTGGCGAAAAAGAACTTTTCCTCATGATGCGCGTGCAACTCCCCGACGAGGCCACCGCCTTCGCCGAAGTGCAGCAGTTCTTCGTCAAATCGGCCGTCGGCTCTCCGCCCGCAACGCTCAATTCCTGCGCCGCCCAGGTCGTCCTCGCCGTGCAGGATTCCTGCAAACGTCTCCTCTGTCCCGCGATGGAAACCGAGATGCGTCTCGAATCCAAGAAGCGCGCCGACGAAGCCGGCATCAAAGTATTCGCCGATAATCTCCGCGAGCTCCTCCTCGCCGCCCCTCTCGGCCAAAAAGCCGTCATGGCCATCGACCCCGGCATCCGCACCGGCTGCAAAGTCGTCATCCTCGATCGCCAGGGAAAACTCCTCCACAACGACGTCGTTTTCCCCGACCGCATGGAGGTCGAGGCCAAGGAAAAACTCACCGGCTTCGTGAAGTTCTTCAACGTCGAGGCCGTCGCCATCGGCAACGGCACCGCGGGCCGCGAGACCGAAGCCTTCGTCCGCACGCTCGGGCTCTCCGGCGCGATTCCCATCGTCATGGTCAACGAATCCGGCGCCTCGATTTACTCCGCGAGCGATGTCGCCCGCGAAGAATTCCCCGACCACGATCTCACGGTGCGCGGCGCCGTCTCCATCGGCCGCCGTCTCATGGATCCGCTCGCCGAGCTCGTAAAGCTCGACCCAAAATCTATCGGCGTCGGCCAATACCAACACGACGTCGACCAAGCCGCGCTCAAACGTTCCCTCGACGATACCGTCGTCAGCTCCGTCAACGGCGTCGGCGTCGAGCTCAACACCGCCTCGAAACAACTCCTCAGCTACGTCTCCGGTCTCAACGCCGCGACCGCCGCTGCGATTGTCGCGCGCCGCAACGAAAAGGGCCCCTTCAAATCCCGCGCCGATCTCAAGGACGTCCCGCGCCTCGGCCCGAAGGCCTACGAGCAAGCGGCTGGCTTCCTCCGAATCCGCGATGCCGCGCACCCCCTCGACGCGAGCTCCGTTCATCCGGAACGTTACCCGCTCGTCGAGAAAATGGCCGCCGACCTCGGCACCACCGTCCCCGATCTAATCCGCGACGGAAAACTCCGCGCGAAAATCAAACTCGAAACCTACGTCACCCCCGAAGTCGGTCTCCCCACGCTCACCGACATCATGGCCGAGCTCGCGAAGCCCGGCCGCGACCCACGTGAAAAGTTCGAGGTCTTCGCCTTCTCCGCCGACGTGCACCGCCCCGAGGATCTCAAGCCCGGCATGAAACTCCCCGGCATCGTGACCAACGTCACCGCGTTCGGTGCCTTCGTCGATATCGGCGTGCACCAAGACGGCCTCGTCCACGTCAGCCAGCTCGCCGACTCGTTCGTGAAAGAGCCCTCCGCCATCGTGAAGCCCGGCCAAAAAGTTCAGGTCACCGTCACGGAAATCGATCTCCCGCGCAACCGCATCGCCCTCTCAATGCGCAGCAATCCCACCCTCGGCCCCAAGACCGCCAACAGCGGCAGCCCCGGTGGTCAGCGCTCCCCCGGCGGCGGCCCTCGCCCTGGCGGCAATGCTGCACCGGCCGCTCCCCGCGCCCCCGCCGCAGTGAACAACGATTGGTTTGCCGCCGCGCTGAATAAGAAACGTTGAGCCGGACCAGACGCACTCCGTCGGCGCCCACGTCTTCGCCCATGGGCGTCTCGAAATCGCCGGCCCCGTTCTGAACGCCCGGATGCCCCGCGCCGAAGGTTATCGGCGGGACGGTTATCGGGCCCTTGATCTTCTCCGCGCCGAACGCGCCGGCCGGATCACCGCCTGCGCTCCCAGTCCGAGGCCGTGAGGATTTTCCCGATACTGTTTCCGGATACTCAGCCGGACGTGCGCGCATCCCACTACGCGCGGCTTGATTTGCGCCGTAGCCCCGATTGTCTCGCGCTTCCTCCGTTCACCTTTGGCTACTCCTTCTCACCCCTTCCCCAGCCGCGTATCCTCCGTCCCCGGACGTGACCAAGGCCTCTTTGCCACCACCGCCCTGGCTGTCGGCACCACCGTAGAGCGCTTCGCCGGCCCCACCGTTTTGTGGCGCGACGTACCCGTTTCCGAGGTCTGCCACGCGATTCTCCTCGAGGGCGAAGAGTGGATGGTCCCCACCACCGCCGCCCGTTTCATCAACCACTCCTGTGCGCCCAACTGCACTATCGATGATACGCTCGCCGTCATCACCCTGCGCGCCATCGCCGACGGCGAAGAACTCACGTTCAGCTACGACTCCGTCACCATGGCCGAGTGGCTCGCCGCCCCGTCCTCATTTTTCTGGGACGCTCGCTGGACCTTTAAATGCCGCTGTGGCGCGCCCGCCTGCGTCGGCCACGTGGATCGTTACCGTGTGCGCGGCTACGAAAACCCGACCCCCGTCACGCCCGGCACCAAGCTCCGCCTCGGCCCCGTCCCCGGCAAAGGCCGCGGCGTCTTCGCCACCGCACCCATCGCGGCCGGCGAGCTTTTCGAACGGGCCCCGGTCATCATCAGCCCTGATACCGAGTGGCCCAACCTCGAAAAAACCCAGCTCTACCACTACTGTTTCGAGTGGGGTCCCGAGCACACCCACACCGCGATCGCCCTCGGCTACGCCTCACTCTACAACCACTCCTTCACCCCCAGCGCCCGCTACTTGCTGCAGCTCGACGAGCACCTCATCCATTTCGTCGCCCTCCGCGACATCGCCGCCGGCGAAGAAATCGTCATGAATTACAATGGCGAGCCCACTGACCTCACCCCCGTTTGGTTCGAATTGAAATAACCCCGCACGTATGGTCGCCCCCTCCTCACCCCGTCCTCTGTCAAAAAAATCCCGCACCCTCGGCCCCGTTGCCGACCTCGAACGCCATCTCCCCGCCGAATGGTGGCGCACCCTCTTCAACGCCACCTACGTCAAGACCGACGGCGACGTGGTGGAAAACGCCGCCAACACCACCGCCGACGTCGACCTGCTCCTCGCCGCCACCGGCCTCAAGCCCAGCGCCCGCGTGCTCGACCTGTGCTGCGGTCAAGGCCGCCACAGTCTCGAACTCGCCAGCCGCGGCTTCAGCCACCTCACCGGCCTCGACCGCTCGCACTACCTCATCCAACTCGCGCGCCGCCGCGCCCGCGCCGCACGCCTCACTGTCAATTTCCTCGAGGGCGACGCCCGCTCGCTTCCCGCCACCGACACCCCTTTCGACGGCGTCGCCATTCTGGGCAACTCCTTCGGTTACTTCGATTGCCAAGCTGAAGACCTCGCCGTGCTCGCCGCCGTCCGCGCCGCGCTGCGTCCCGGTGGTATCCTCGCGATGGATATTTCCGACGGAGATTGGGTGCGGAAAAATTTCGAACCCCGGTCGTGGGAATGGATCGACCGGCACCACTTCGTCTGCCGCGAACGCATGCTCTCCGCCGATGGCACGCGCCTCGTCTGCCGCGAAGTCGTCACCCACACCGAGCGCGGCGTCCTCGTCGATCAATTCTACGCCGAACGTCTCTACGCACGCGAACAACTCCACACCCTCCTCCTTGCCAGCGGTTTCGTCCGCCCCTGCGATCACGGCAGCATTTTGAGCGGCTCCGACCGGAATCAAGATCTCGGCATGATGTCCCATCGGATTTTCGTCACCGCGCACGCCCCGGGACAACGTCCGACCCGCTCCGCCCGCACCCTCGCGCGCCGCCCAGAAATATCCGACGTCGCCGTGATCCTCGGCGACCCACGCCTCGCCGATGCCGTGAAACTCGACGGTAAATTTCAGCCCGAGGATCTGACCGCCGTGCAGCACCTCAAAACGGCCCTCGCCGAACTGCCCGGTTACCGTTTCCGCTTCCTCGACAACCACGCCACCCTCGCCGCTGATCTCCGCGCCCACCCGCCCGCCTTCGCCCTCAATCTCTGCGACGAAGGCTTCGTCAACGATCCCCTGCGCGAGCTGCATATCCCCGCACTCCTCGAGATACTCGGCGTCCCGTGCTCAGGCTCCGGTCCCGCGTCGCTCGCCATCTGCTTCAACAAAGCTATCGTCAACGCCGCCGCCGCCACGATGGGGATACCCGTGCCGGTCGAGCTCTACGTCGGCCCCGGTGACTCCGCTCCGCGGCCCACGAGCTATCCCGTCATCGTCAAGCCCGCCTGCGGCGACGGCAGTGTCGGCATCACCGCCGCGAGCATCGCGCAAAACCGTGCCGAGCTTATCACCACGCTCGCCCGTCTCCGCACCGAGCTCCCCGGCCGCGCCTTGCTGGTGCAGGAACTGCTCACCGGTCCCGAGTATACCGTCGGACTCATCGGGAATCCTGCGCAGGGCTTCCAGCGGCTCCCCGTCATCGAAGCCGATTATTCCCGGCTTCCCGCCACCCTGCCCCACATCCTCGCGTACGAGTCCAAATTTCAGCTCGATTCCCCCTACTGGACCGACATCCGCTACGTCGCCGCCCAACTCGACGATCGCCGACTCGGCCTGCTCCGCGACTACTCCACCCGACTCTTCGAGCGTCTCGATTGCCGGGATTTTGCGCGTATCGATTTTCGCGCTACCGCCGACGGCACGTTGAAACTTCTCGAAGTTAATCCGAACCCCAGTTGGCGCTGGGACGACGATCCCGCCATCATGGCCGGCCTCGCCGGCTGGAGCTACGCGGAACTCCTCGGCCGCCTGATCGCCGCCGCTCAGGCACGCGTGCACGCCTCCGCCGTCCCCGCCAAACTAGCTGGGCCGTAATGCCGGCCCAGCCACCGCTCGCTCACCGCAACGTCCTCGCTTCCCTTCGTCTGCGGCGGTCTCCCCGCCTACCTCGAGTGCTTCGACCGCGACCGCTCGATCGAGCAAAACCTCGCTCTCAATTTCTTCCGCGAGAGCGCCGCGCTGGCCCGCGAACCTGAGTTTCTCCTCCGCGAGGAACTCCGGGATGTCGCCAACTACCACGGCGTCCTCCACGCCATGGCCGCGCTTGGCGAAACCACCAATGGGGGCATCGCCCGCGCCGCCGGCCTCGGCGACCGCGCCCTGCCCTACTACCTCGGCACGCTGATGGAGCTCGGTTACGTGCGCAACCGCCATCCGCTCCACGGTGCCGCCAACACCGCGCGCGAGACCCGTTACGCCATCGCCGATCCGCTCCTCCGTTTCTGGTTTCGTTTTGTCTATCCCAACCTCAGCCGCATCCCCGTCCTCGGCCCCGAGCGCTCGGTGCGCGAACTCGTCCGTCCGCACTTCGACGCCTTCTGCGGCGAAGCCTTCGAACGTCTCTGCCGCGAAGCGATTCCGCTGCTCCACGCTGCGGAAACAATCACCGCCACCACCACCATCGGCGAATTTTGGGCGAAGGATGTGCAGATCGACACTGTCGCCCTCCGCGACGATGGCGTGATCGAATTGGGCGAATGTAAATGGGGCGCAGTTCGTTCCCCTGCCGCTCTCCGCGCCGAACTCGCAACGAAAGTTCCGTCCTTCCCCAATCGTCGCGCCGCCACCGTCCGCCTCCGCTACTTCACGCGCGACCGCGTGCGCCCGCCCATCGCTGTCAGCGGCGCACCTCACGAAACCTGGCACCACCTCGCTGCGCTCTACCCGGACGTCTAACATGAGCTCACGGAAACTGATCGAGTGAGGGCTGGTGCTTGCCGCCACGCCGTATTTTTTCGTCGCGCAGCGGCCCGTCGGCAAGCAACGGCCCTCCACTCCACTGCCTGTATCCAGCTCAGCCTTCCCGGAATCCTCTGCACCACTTTGTCTGACCCCCCCATGCCTCTCACCAAACCATTCTCGTGCGCTGTATCCATCTGTAAGTGACGGCCGCACTCCGCAACGACGCCGTCGAAGAGTCCGCCTGCCTCTTCCGTCCCAACGATCGCGTGGTGTGCGTCCGCGTCGACCTCCGGTCCGGACACCGCGCCGCCGGTGCCGTCACCGGAAAACGCCGCCGCGAATTCGCGACCGTAAACTCGACGCGTCGCACCACCGTAAACCTCGGGCCTTCGCTCCGTGGCCCCCTCAGCTCCCAACGCTCAACGGCCCCTCCACCCTCAGCGGTAAGGTTGATGCAACGCGACCGGCTTGCTCTTGGCCCGCAACCGCAAATTCAACATCTCAACGCCGAACGCGAACGCCATGGAGAAGTAGATGTAACCTTTCGGGATGTGCTGCCCGAGCGCCTCGCCCACCAAGGTCACGCCAATCAGAATCAGGAAACTCAAGGCCAGCATCTTCAGCGTCGGATGCCGGTTCACGAAATCGCTGATCGCACCGGCAAATACCAACATGACACCCAGCGCGACCACCACCGCCGTGATCATGATCCAGAGTTCGTTGGCCATCCCGACTGCGGTGATCACGGAATCAAGCGAGAAGACCACGTCGAGGATAAGGATTTGCACGATCGCCGCCTTGAACGAGGCCACCTTGCCACCAGCCGTCGAGTGACCGTCCTCGCCCTCCAGTTTTTCGTGCACCTCGACGACGCTCTTGCCGATCAGAAACAGGCCGCCGAGCAGCAAAATCAAACTTTTGCCAGTGATGTCCGCATTCAATACCGGGAGCACGAAGAGCACCTTGGTGAGACTCATCAGCCAAGAGATGCTGCCCAGGAGCAGAATTCGCGTCACCAGCGCGAGCATCAGTCCGAGTTGCCGCGCCTTAACTTGCTGCGCCTGCGGTAATTTTCCGGCGAGAATCGAAATGAAGATGACATTGTCGATGCCGAGCACGATCTCGAGCCCGGTGAGGGTGAGCAGTGAAATCCAAACCTGCGGATCGGTGAGCCATTCCATGATGCGGAATAGTGAGTGTAGCCCGCTCTCGCGGTCAATCCGACCGTGCGTAAAGTTTCTGGGCCCGACTCACACGCCGATCCACGCGAGCCCAGCCCGCAACCAGAGCGGGATGACGAACACCCCGAGAGCCGTCGTCCCCAGCACGATCTGCACCGCCGTGCGCGGATGCCCGCCATAGATCCGCGCAATGATGATCGAGACCAACGCCACCGGCATCGCCGCCTGCACGAGCATCACCCGCTTCAACTCGATCGAGCAGGGCAGATATTTTGCCGCGACCAGCATCACCACCGGGAGCACACCCAACCGCAAAGCTATCGCCGCACCCGTCACCTTCGCGTCGAATAGCCCACCGGGCGTGTTAAGATAGTTCGCCAGATTCACGCCCGTCATGATGAGGCCGAGCGGGATCGCACACACCGCGAGGGTGTGGATCGTGTCCATCAGCAGCGGCGGCAGCCACGGCGTCACGCCCCCGAGATTGCAGGCCACCGCCAAGGCGAGCGCGAGCAGCATCGGACTCACTAATTTGCGCCACCCCTCGCGAAACGAGAGTCCGCTCAACACCAGCACGCCCACCGTCCAGATCGCGATTTCGACCCCCACATTGTGCACGAGCAACACGCCGCGGCTCTCCGGCCCCCAGAGCCCCGCCATAATCGGCAGCGGCAGGTATCCGTAGTTAGTTACGCCCACCGCCAGTGCAAACGTCCGCATCCCCGTGCCCACCTGCAGACCGATCCACTGCGCCACCAGCAGCCCCGCACGAATCCCGACCACCGTCATCACAAACCCCACGAGCGGGGGCAGCAGCAGATTTTCCGGTACCCGCAACGCCGCGTTACTTGCCACCGATTCGAACACAAAACACGGGGAACACACATTGACGACGAGCCGCATGAGACTCGTCTCCGCCTCCCCCTCGACCCAATGCACGCGCCGCACCACGACCCCGATCGCGATCACCGCGAACACCGGAAGCACGAGCATGAGCAGTTGCCAGTAGGACATCATGGAAAGCCCGAGATCAGACTCATCCGCCCACCCGCCCGCAAGCCGCCATCACACGCCAGCTACTCCGCATCGTCGACGTCCGTGATCATCACCCGCTTGACCGCATGGTCGACCCATTAGGTAAAAATAAATCCGTCCGACATCACGTGAGACAATTCTCGGCCATCGGCATCGGTCTCCCTAAAATCGGACACGAGAAACGGATCGGCCGCCAATTCGTGCGACCGATCCAAAAGCTTCCGTTGCCGACGGCGCGGCAACGAAATGAAAAACGCCACCGCTGTATCCGAAAAAATCGGCCGGTAGCCCAAAAACTCAGCCACGGGCAAATCGGGCTTCCAGCGTCTCGATGCTGGTGAACTTCCCCGCCTGCATGTTGCGAATCTTCTTCGCCGTCGCCCTTTTCCAAGAGGGCGTGCCGTGCCTTAGACGAATCATATAAGCCTGCAGCTCCATCCGCTCGCGCTGCGAAAGCCGCGAAACATGCTGCTTGAGTTCGAGGAGGCTCATGTTTCTGAAATTGAGCAACTCGGCGCTTCGGTCAAGCGGACACCATGCGATCCGGCACGCGCCGCACCACGACCCCGATCGCGATCACCGCGAACACCGGAAGCACCAACATGAGCAGTTGCCAGTAGGACATCATGCGGTGCTGCCCGCCATCCCCTGCCCCGCCAGCCATCCCGTCGTCCACGCAGACTGGAAATTAAATCCGCCCGTCACCCCGTCGATGTCGAGCACCTCACCCGCGAAGTGCAGCCCCGCGCACACCCGGCTTTCCATCGTCTTGAAATCCACCTCCGCCAACGTCACGCCGCCACACGTCACAAACTCGTCCTTAAACAAACTCTTTCCCACCACCTTTAGCTCCGCCGCTGTGAGTTGCTGCGCGAGCGTGCCGAGCGCCGCGTTGCCCACCTGCGCCCACACCGTCGTCGCCGCGATTCCGGATGAAACGACCAGTCGTTCCCACAGCCGCTGCGGCATCGCCAGCGGACTCCACGTCGCGATCTGCTTCTTGGGATTCTTGTCTCGCACCGCCAACAGTTCCTTCACCAGCGACTCGCGGGTGTGCGTGCCCGTCCAATTCACATTCAATAAAAATTCGTAGTTCACCTCCGCCAACTCGCGCGCGCCCCAGGCCGAGAGTTTCAGAATTGCCGGCCCGCTGGCCCCCCAGTGCGTGATCAACAGGGGCCCGTCCGTCTTCAGCTTCGTGCCCGCCACCGTCACGACCGCATTCTCCACCGACACCCCGGACAGCCCGATCAGTCGCGCATCGTCGATGTGAAACGTAAACAGCGACGGCACCGGCGGCTCGATCGTATGGCCCAACGACTCCGCGATCATGAGCCCCGCCGACGACTTGTTTCCCCCCGTCGCAAGCAGCAGCCGCTCGCAACGCACGCCCGAATTGTCCGTCAACGTCACCCAGAAATCACCCGCCCCGCTCGCTCCCGCTCGCTCCGCTTTGCGCACGCCCATGCTCGTGATGACCTTCACGCCCGCCGCCGCCGCCGCGCGCGTCAGACAATCCACGATCGTCGCCGAATCATCCGTCACCGGAAACATCCGCCCGTCCGCCTCGGTTTTCGTTTCCACACCGCGCTCAGCGAGCCAGGCGACCATCTCGCGCGGCTGAAATTTATGAAACGCGCCCATCAGTTCCCGTCCGCCGCGCGGGTATTTTTTCACGAGTTCCCGCGGCTCGAAACACGCATGGGTGACATTGCAACGCCCACCCCCCGACACGCGCACTTTCGCGAGCGGATGCGCCGTCGCCTCGTAAATCGTCACGTCACCCGCCGCGCCCAGTTGCTCTGCGCAGGCGATGGCCGCAAAAAATCCCGCTGCCCCACCGCCGACAATCACCACGCGCCGTTTGTCCATCATGCCCGCACGCTGCGCACTGC
>CAMCHO010000022.1 GCA_945874455.1 Opitutus sp. GAS368
ATGAGCACTTCGTTGGAGAACATGCAGCCGTCCCAGCAGATGTGTTTCATCTTTTTGGTGACCTTGCCCTTGCCGTCGCGGAGCCAGTAGCCGGAGTCGCGGGCGATGTTGAGTTTGCCCTTCGGATCGGTGGCGAGGCAGTGGCGGCCGGTCTTTTCGTGCGAGCCGGAGCCGTAGGTGCTGCCGTCGTTTTGCGCGACGTGGAAATCGATCGTCCACGGGCGGAGAGCTGCGGTGAGTGTGGTCATCGCGGCGTGGAAGGCGGCGGGCTCGTAGTGGTAATTCTTGGGGACGATGCGGTGCGCCTCGGCGTTGGCACCGAGCGTGTAGAGGTGGGTGTGGGACATGTCGGCTTGGAAGCCGACGACCTTTGGCATACCGACGGCTTCGAGGAGATTTACCATGTGTTTCCACGAGTGCATACCGCCCCAGCAAATTTCACCTTCGGCGGCGAGGCGCTCGCCGTTGTCCTTGGCGATTTTGCCGGCTTCGCGGAAGGTTTGCGCGATGAGCTTGGTGGTGCCCTTCGGATCTTTGTCCCAAGCGGTGACGCCTGTGGCGCTATCGATGCGGACGATGCCGTAGGGGCGGACGCCGAGCTCGCGGAGTTTTTTCGCGATGCGGATGGCCTTGCGGACGTGGGTGACGAAGTTGGCGCGGGCTTTTTCATCGCCGCCGGCGGAGGCATCGAACCAGACGGGGGCCACGACGGAGCCGACGACGAGGCCGCGTGCCTTTACTTTGGCGGCGAGGGCTTTGATGCCGTCGTCAGAAATATCGATGTCGGTGTGCGGGTTGTAGAGGAAGAGATCGATGCCGTCGAATTTCACGCCACCGACCTCGGATTTGGCGGTGAGGTCGAGCATGGTGTCGAGTTCGATGAACGGCTCAGCGCCGGGAGAGCCCTTGCCGACGAGACCGGGCCAGGCTGCGTTGTGAAGTTTTGGGAAGTTATTGGCGGGCATGTTTGGGGGGGAGTTGCGGGTTGGGAACTGAGAGGTGAGGGGCGGAAGGTATGAGAGAGAAATCTTTCTCTTTCTTCTTTCTCTTAATCTTTCTCCTCTGGGATTTCGACGCCGTAGGAGGGCGGGCTCCTGACGAAAGAGAAAGATAAAGAGTAAAGAGAAAGAGGCGGAGACGTTAGAATTTGTTGTGGCGGTAAGCGCCCATTTTGGGGGCGGTGGGGTTTACTTCGGGGCCGAAGTAGCGCAGGCAGACCATGGGTTCGGTGCTGCTGGTGTTCTCGAAGGTGACGCCGGCTTTGGCGCCATCTTCGGTGCAGAAGTACTCGTCCTCGGTGAGCTCGTGGAAACGGATGAGCTTCGGGCTGACGAGGGGCTGGCCGTTGATCTTGCCGGAGCCTTGGACGCAGATGAGGCCGTAGGCGCCGGTATCCTTGACGGTGCACGTGGTGCCTGGATCGACGGTGAGTTCTTTGGCGGTGAAGAGCTGTTCGCCATCGACCTTGCCGTAAACGATCCAGCGGTCGACGTAGCCCTCGCTGCGGGTATCGGCGACGGGGACGGGCTCGAGGTAGTGGTTGTCCTTGAAACTCGGATCCACGTTCTTCTCCCAGTCGAGCTGATCCACGATGAAGTCGACGTCCTGGTGCTTCGACTTGGGCATGTCCTTCACGAGGAGAGACCACGGAACCTCGCGGCCCTCGACGAGGTTTTGGTACATACCGAAGACGTCGGAGCCCCATTGCGGCTCGTAGGTGCAGAGGGAGCCGGGTGCGTGAAGGATGCACGGATCGATGAGCCAGCCGGAGCCGACTTTGAGGCGGTAGGCTTTTGAAAGGTCGAGGATGCCGTTGTCGCCCTTGTTCCAATTACGGATGCACTGTTTGACCTGTTCTTTGGTCGTGCCGGGCTCGAAGCCCATGAACGTGTAGGGGAAATTATTGCCGACGGGATTGTGCTGGGGCGGGAAATAGTAGGACTCGGGTTTGCCCTCCTGGCCGACGAGTTTCGCCTGCGCGGCGCTCTGGTGCATGTGGTGCGGGATCGGCCCCATGTTATCGAAGAACTTCGAGTAGACGGGCCACTTTTTGTATTTTTTCCAGATGGCGGAGCCGACCAACGTGGCTCCGGTATCGGCGACGGCTTGCTGGAGGGTGAACTTCTTGTTGCCGACGACGCACCAACTGAGGCCTTCGTCCCATGCGCGGCCTTCGTTGGCGGTGACGGTGGTCGAGGCGAACCAACGTTCGTCGATGCCGCCGCGGTTCAGGCCGTAGGCGTAGGTGTCATCGGGGTGGAGCTTGATACGGAGGCCGGGCTGGAGAAATGAGCGAGGGACCCAGGCGGGTGCGAGGCGGAGCAGACCGCCGGTGGTGGCGAGCTCAGCCTCGACGAGGCTTTGCGTAGATTTCTTGACGGGTTTGAGATCGAGGACGGACGGGATGGCCATGGGAGGGAAAGTGAAAGTGAAGGTGAAGGTGAAAGTGAAGGTGAAAGAGAAAGTGAAAGGGCGGAAGGAAACGGAGAGCGGACACCGATGCTGGCGGGATGCGGAAGGGGATGGGTGATCTCGAGCAGGGGGTGAAGCTTAGACCATGGCCGTCTGACCGACTAGGAAGGTGACGGCGAGTTTTTGTTTAATTGCGCCGGGTGCGGCCGGGATGGGGGGCAGTGCGGCGGGCGGGGCGCGCGGGGTGCGCTCAACTCTGGCAACGCGTGCGGTAAGCGCGCGGGGTTTCGCTCATGATGCGGCGAAACTCTTTCGTGAAATGGCTCTGGTCGGCGAAACCGAATTCGTTAGCCACTTCGGCCAGGCTTTTTTTTGAAAAGACGAGCGCGCTGCAGCTCATGCGCACGCGGATCTGGCGCACATAATCGTGGGGCGAGCTGCGGTAGGTGGTACGGAACTGGCGCTCGAAGGCACGCACCGACAATCCGCAGGTCTTGGCGAGGTCGCGATTGGTGATGGATTCGCTGAAATTCTGGCTGACGAAACGGATCGCGGCGCTGAGGGGGGAGTCGGCCGGGGTGCCGGGTTTTTGTTCGTTGAGCGGACGCGTGACGCCGGCGGTGCCGACGACCCGGCCTGTGGCGTCATGGACGGGGATTTTGGAGGTGACGCACCAGCGGGCGGTGTGGTCGAAGCGACCGACGAGCTCGACGCGCGAGATGATGCGTTCGCCGGCGAGGACGCGCTCGTCGTCCATACGGTATTGGTGGGCGAGGGCGAGACCGCAGAGATCGTAGTCGGTGCGGCCGATGACCTCGGCGCGGGACTGAAGGCCGAAGTTAAGGTAAAACGCTACGTTGACCCACTGATAGTGGCCGGCCTCGTCTTTCATCCAGAGCAACGAATCGGCGACAAAGTCGAACAACTCGATGACCTCGGACGCCACCGCGCCGATGCGGGTGAGGGTGGCAAGCGTGTGCGGGTCGCTGTTCATCGGGGAAAGACCCCATAAAACAACCATCGCCTTGGTGGAGACGCAAATTTTTTATGCCTTCGGGCACGGCGCAGCGTCGCCGCCGGTGGGGGAAGTCAGTAGGGTTTTGTGGATGGCGCGGGGGCCTACGTAACGCCGAGGCATGGCGCTGGAGGACTGCGGAGTGGGGGGCCTGAGGCCGGTGGGATTGTCGAGGAGGCGTCTCGCGTGCACACCCCGTACACGTGCCGGGCGGTTGCGGCTGCTCGACTTCAACGGTTGCCGCACCACTGTCCCAACAACGCCATGCGCTACCGCCTTTTCTTAAGTGAAGAAGTCCGCGAGCAACTACGCGCTCTTCCGCAGGAAACTCGGCGGAATATCGGTCAGCGTATCGACCGATTGCAAACCGACCTCACGGGCGATGTGAAGAAGCTCTCGGCTCGCGATGGCAAATATCGGTTGCGCGTCGGCTCGTTTCGCGTGTTGTTCGAACTGCAAGCCGACACGATTTTCATTTATGCCGTCAAAGATCGCAAAGAAGCCTACGACTAAACGCTCCGCACCGGGGAGCTCATGGCCCGATGTCCGCGCCCTGCGCCGCGAGGTGATCCAGCTCCGTGCTCGCGTGGAAGACTTGGAGGATCTTCGTGAACTCAACTCTGCCGTCATACGCAATGCAGGTAAGCCGGGAGTTTCGTGGGAGCAGACCAAGGCGGAGCTGGGGATTTGATGTCGGCGCTGTCGCGGCGAAAAGGAGATTGAGCAGGGACGGGGTTCGACTGCACGGTGGCTGCGAACTTAACGATGATAAGCACTCCGAACCAAGGCGCGCAGATTTTGTCGTCAGGCGGTTGGCGGGCGAAAATAGGAGCGGTCGTGGAGGTGAGTTTCGTGCTGGCGCTTGCTCATGTAGTCTGCCGGGCGTTCAAGCAATTCACCGAACTGGGGCGCGCGGAGAGCGCGGCGCACGGGAATTTTTCGCCGGGTTGGACCATGGCTATGGCGGCGGGCGCTGTGGTGCTGCTCCACCGGCGGTCGTGGGGTGCCTACGGATTGGTGCCGTTCTCGTGGCCTCAGGAACTCCGTGGAGCCATGAGGAAGGCGACGAGTCGTCTGCGGGTGTCGGAGATCGGAGGGTGGGCGCTGTTGGGCGCCTGGTTGCTGGTGTGCCTTGGGGTGGGATTGCAGGGGCGGTCGCTCGGGCAACTCGCGTGGTTGGTGGCGTGGCAGTTCTTCGCGACGGCGATTGGCGAGGAGGTGTTTTTCCGTGGTTACGTGCAAACGCGCTTAAACGGAGTTTTTTCGCGGAGCTGCTCGGTTCGTGGGGTGTTGTGCGGTTGGGGACTCGTGGTGATGGCATTGCTCTTTGGCTGGCTGCATGCGTTCAACACGGTGGACTACTTTGGAGGACGATTTACGTTTGCATGGTCGTTGGCGGCGGGAACGGCGGGCACGGGGCTCTTGTTTGGTTGGGTGAGGGAGGCGACGGGGAGCGTCGCGCCGGGAATCGTGCTCCATTTCCTGAACAACCCGTTGTGGATGACGCTGCTGCCGGAGATTTCGGCGCAGTGGAGCGGGCGATCGTGAGGTGACGGACGCGGGGGGGCGGAACGCGGTTGTTGTGCCGGATGCTATAGAGGAGCGGCAACGCGCCGCCGGAGTTGGCCGCAGGCGGCGTCGATGTCGGGGCCGCGGGAGCGGCGGAAGTGGGCGACGAGTTTTTGCTCGCGGAGGATCGAGGCAAAGGCGTCGGCGGTGTCGTCGGAGGAGGGTTCGTAGGCGACGCCCTTCAGGCTGAGGCCGGTGGAGTTGTAGCGGAGGAGATTCACGTGCATGCGACGCGGGCCTAGGACGTCGGCGAGGGTGCGGGCGTGATCGGGCGTGTCGTTTACGCCGCGGAGGAGACAATACTGGATGGTGACCGGGCGGCCCCGGCTGGCTTGGAAGCGGTCGGCGGCGGCGAGGATATCGGCGATCGGGAAACGTTTGCCCATGGGCAGGAGTTGCGCACGGGTCGCGTCGTCGGGGGCGTGGAGCGAGACGGCGAGGTGGACGTTCAGGCCGGTGGCGGTGAGCGCGTCGATACCGGGGACGATGCCGACGGTGGAGACGGTGATCTGACGCCAGCCGAGGGCGCCGAGCCGGTTGTCGGCGAGGCGGTCGATGGCGGCGAGGACGTGGTCGAGGTTTAGGAGCGGCTCGCCCATGCCCATGAACACGACGGTTTGGAGCTTGCGGCCGACGGCGAGGGCTTCGCGGCGGAGGGCGAGGAACTGCTCGACGATTTCGCCGGCGGTGAGGTTGCGCTCGAAGCCGGTCTTCGTCGTCGCGCAGAAATCGCAACCCATGGCGCAACCGACCTGGGAGGAGATGCAGCCGGCGGCGCGATCGGGGCGGAAGTCGGGCATGAGCACGGACTCGACTGTACGGCTATCGTGGAGACGGAGGAGCAGTTTTGTCGTGCCGTCGGCAGCGACTTGGCGGGCGGCGAGGGACGATCCAGCCATGTGCGGAACGATCGAGCGGATTTTTTCGGCGAGGCCCGTGGGCAGGCGGAGATGCTGGGCCGGAGATTCCGGGGCGTCGTCGAAAACCCCGCCGGTCGCATAGAACGCGCGGAGCACGCGGGCGGCGTGCGAGGGCTTGTAGCCCCACGCCGCGAGCTCGCGCTCGAGGTCGGCGAGGCTGACGTGGGCGAGGGCGGGGTTCACGGCTTCGCTTCGAGGCCGCGGCGGACGAGGAGGTGCTTGAGGTCGGGCTCCTGGCCGGTGAAGTTTTTGTAGAGCGTAAGGGCTTCGTCACTACCGCCGCGGGAGAGGAGTGTGGCGCGGAAGCGGTCGCCGTTGGCGCGGGTCAGGCCGCCGTTTTGGATCATCCAAGCGACGCTGGCGGCGTCGAGCACCTCGCTCCAGATGTAGGAATAGTAACCGGCGGAGTAGGCGTCGCTCGAGAAGATGTGCGAGAAATAAGTGGAGCGGTAACGTGGCGGCACGGGGGCGAAGTCGAGCCCGACTTTTTTCAGCGCGGCGGCTTCGAAGGCGAGCACGCCGTCGGCGGCGGGGATTTCGCTAGCGGCGAGCTGGTGCCACGCTTGGTCGAGGAGGGTGGCGGCGAGGTATTCGGTCGTCTTGAAACCTTGGTTGAACTGGGAGGCGGCGGTGACCTTCGCGAGGAGTTCGGCGGGGAGCGGCGCGCCGGTCTCGTGGTGCTTGGCGTAATTTTTGAGAATCTCGGGCCACGTGGCCCACATCTCGTTTACTTGCGAAGGATACTCGACGAAGTCGCGCGGGACGGACGTGCCGGCGAAGCGCGGATACTTGACGGCGGAGAACATGCCGTGGAGCGCGTGGCCGAATTCGTGGAAGGCGGTGTTGACCTCGTCGTGTGTGAGGAGCGTGGGCTTACCGACGGGCGGTGGCGGGATATTGAGGTGGTTGGCGATGACCGGCTTGCGGGCGAGCAACGTGCTTTGGCTCACGTACGCGCTGGCCCAGGCGCCACCGTTTTTGTTGGCACGGGCGTAGGGATCGAGGAGGAAGATCGCGAGCTGAGAGCCGTCGGCGTTGAAGACATCGAACACGCGCACGGAGGGTTCGTAGACGGGGAGGTCGTGACGCTCCTTGAAGGTGAGACCGTAGAGTTTCGTAGCGGCGAAAAAGATGCCGTCAGTGAAGACGCGGGTGAGTTCGTAGTAAGGGCGGAGCTGGGCGCCGTCGAAGGCGTAGCGGGCCCGGCGGACCTGCTCGGTGTAGAAATCCCAATCGGCGGCGGCGACGGTAAAGCCGCCCTGCTCAGCGTCGACGAGTTTTTGCATATCGGCGGCTTCGCGGCGGGCGTTGGCGACGGCGGCGGGGGCGAGTTGGGCGAGGAGTTGGTTGAGGCGGTCAACGCCCCCAATCGTCTGCTCCTCGAGTTGAAACGCGGCGTGGTGAGGGTAGCCGAGGAGGGCGGCGTGCTCGGCGCGTTGCTTGGCGATGGCGGCGACCGTGGAGCGGGTATCGAAGTCACCGCCGCGGCTACCGCGGGCGAGGGAGGCTGCGAGCAAGCGCTGGCGCGAGGCGCGCACGGTGAGGCTTTCGAGTGGTGGCTGGCCGGTGGTGTTTTGGACTTTCAGGAGAAACTTGCCGGGTTGGCCGGCGGCCTGGGCGTTGGCGGCGGCGGTGTCGATTTGGGTGGTCGAAAGTCCGGCGAGTTCCTCGCGAGTGGCGAAGATAACGGACGAGGCGTCGCGCTCTTTGAGGACGTTTTGCGTGAAGGCAGTTTGCAGGGTGGCGAGCTCGGAATTGAGCGCGCGGAGCTGGGCCTTTTTGGCCTCGGGGAGTTTCGCGCCAGCGCGTACAAAGTCTTTGTAGTAGCGGTCAAGGAGGCGCATGGACTCGGGGTCGAGACCGAGCGTGCCGCGGCGGTCATAGAGCGACGACAGTCGGGCGAAAAGGGCGGGGTTGAGGCGGATGGCGTCGCTGTGCGCGGCGAGTTGGGGTGAGAGGGTACGCTGGACCTGTTGCATCTCGGGGTTGGTGTGGGCGCCGGAGAGGTTACTGAACACGGTGCCGACGCGGCGGAGGAGGCTGCCGGAGCGTTCGAGAGCGACGACCGTGTTGTCGAAGGTGGGCGCGGCGGTGGCGCTCGCGATCGCGGCGACTTCGGCGAGTTGTGCGGCCATGCCCGCCTCGTAGGCCGGCAAGAAATGGGCGTTTTTGATGAGGTCGAAACGCGGATAGTGGAACGGCAACGTGCTCTCGGTGAGCAGTGGATTGGCGGTCGCAGCGTCGGCGGCGGAAAGGCCGACGGCCGCGCTCAACAGAGTAGCATGAGTCATGTGACGAAGGAGGAGGCGTAGGTTGGTCATGGTTGCAGCGTGGGCCGGGAGGGAGGCTTGGCAAGGGGGCGGAGCGTAACTCCGGCGGAGGGAGCGGCGTCAAGCCGCGCACCCTGAAGCCGCGCACCTTGAAAACGACTTCGATTTTGTGGTGGGTGTTCGGATGGCTCGCGCTGCGCAGCGGGGCGGCGGAGTCGGCGCTCGTCACGCGGGAGTGGTCGGTGGATGGCGTGGTGCGCAAAGCTCTCGTGCAGGCGCGAGGCATCGGACGCTCCGGTGGCGGCACCCAAAAAGGGGCTTTCCATGCCGAGTGGGCTCGCCCAAGTTGAGAGCGATGAAACCCCGCGCCCTCGCCCTCTCGTTCTGTCTATATCTCGCGGCCGCCCTTGGCGGGGCCGCAGCCGAGCCTAAGTTTGTGCCGCTTTTCAACGGTAAGGATTTGACCAACTTCAAGGCGGAAGGGGCTGCGGCGTTTTGGCGGATCGAGAAGGGTGTGCTCGTCGGTGAGAGCATCGAGACGAAGAAGGAGCACTACCTTTGGACGCAGAAGGAATATCGCGACTTCGTGCTGGAGTTTGACGTGCGCTGGAAGGCGACGACGGATCGCGGAGTCGACACTGGCGTCGAGATGCGCAAGCCGAAGATCCAGCTCCAACTCGGCGTCTCGGGCAGCTTGCGCGTCGATATGTCGGGCTCGTTCTATACGGGCGGCAAGCCGGCCTACCCGGAGATCGGTCAGGCTAAGGATGCGAAGAAATTGATGAAGCCCGAGGGCGAGTGGAACACGTTCCGCGTGCAGGCGAAGGGCGACACCTTCACGTGCTGGATCAACGGTAAGAAAGCCGCGGAATACACCGACGCGAAATTCTCCGGAGCGGCCCCGTTGGGGTTTCAGATTCACGGCGGCGTCGTGATGAAGTGCGAGTATCGGAATGTGAAGGTCGCGGAGCTGTAAGGAGGGCGGGACGGTTTTGACCCAGCGTATCTTCTGGGTGAACGCCACGCGCGCCGACGGCGGACATTGTGCCCGTCGGCGCTTGAACCTAGTATTACTCTGTTATTTTTCTCTGAAAAAACGTCTCTTGTAAGTGTCACGTATTACGTGACACCCCCAACGGGAATTCGGTTTTTTTTGGCAATGAAGTTAACAGAGTAATACTAGGCGACGAATGCGGCGACGATTGATACCAACATCTCGTGATATTTGGACGGTAGTTGAAACTCCACTCGCTCACGCTCGCGGCTACCAGAAGTCAAAAACTCAAATGACGTTGGGATGAGCCCGCAGCGGTGAACAGCATCAGCGCGAGGAAAAACCAGTCGTGATGTTCAGCGCAGGCGGCCCTACTTCATGATGCTATAGAGATTCGCGCTGTCGTCGGTCCAGAGGGCGGCTTCGGGGCTGTCTTTCTTGGGGTCGGCGCTGGCGGCGTAGATGTCGGACTTGGCGAGGAAGGCTTTGTTTTTTGTGAGCAGCATCCACGTCGTATCGTAGTAATACCAGCTCTCCGTGTAGTCGTCGGAGATGCACGCGGTGCTGAGTCCAAATTCTTGGGCGAGGCGCTCGACGACGGGTTGGAGGTCGAGGTAGCGATTTGAAATGTGGACGGCGATGACGCCGTTGGGCTTGAGGTGCTGGAGGTAAATCGCGAAGGCCTCTTTCGTCAGGAGATGCACCGGGATCGCGTCGCTGCTGAAGGCATCGAGTGCGAGGAGGTCGAGGTTTTGCGGCTGTTGGCGCGCGAGTTCATACTCCATCTCGAGGCGGGCGTCGCCCATGATAACGTCGAGTTTTGCGGGGCATTGTTCGAGATAGGTGAACGGATCGCGGGCGAGTTTTTCGACGGCGGGGTTGATTTCGTAGAGGCGAACGTAGTCGCCGGTTTTGGCGTAGACCGCAAGTGAACCGGTGCCGAGACCGACGACGGCGTAGCGTTTGTTGGTTTGCTCGGGCAAGTGAGCAAAGGCGAGGCCGATGCCGCTGGTGGGACCGTAGTAGGACGTGGGGGTGAAGCTGCGGTCCGTGCCGACGAATTGGATACCATGCGTCGTCGCACCGTGCATGAGGAGGCGATAGTGTTCTGCGGGATTCTCGGGCGAGTAGTCGAAGACCTTGAGGGTACCGTAGAAATTGCGGGAGGCACGGATCACGGAGGTGGTTTCCTTACTCCGCATCTGCTCGAAGAGTTGGTAGCTCTGCCCCACAGCGAGGAGGACGACGATGAGGCCGAGGGAGCGACGCCATTCGGAGACGATGCGGCGGCGCTTGAGGTCGAGGGCGCAGGCCAGGAAGACGGCGAGGGCGGCGGCGATTTTCCAGGCGTGCTGTTGGTAAAATTCCAGCAGCTCTTTTGTGAAGCCGGCGCTGCCATCGAACGTGGCTGCGAGCGCGGGCACGGCTATGGTGGCGAGCACGGCGCCGACGGTCGCGCCAAGGACCAAGGTGCGGCTGCGGTGGCGGAAGCAGACGAGGGCGAAGACGACGGCGAGGACGGCGAGGCCGACCTGGAGTTCGCGATATTCGTTAAGGACAGCGGGCGCGACGACGGCGACGAGCAGGCCGCCGAGCGCGCCGCCGGCCGAGATGAAGAGAAAATAGGAGGTCAGGTAGCGCGGCGCGGGCTTGAGTTGGTAGAGCTCGCCGTGGCAGATCATGCAGACGACGAAGAGCGTGCCGGTGTAGCCGGCGATCTGGAGTTTCATCGGGGCATCGCTGCCGGCGTCGAGCAAGCAGACGAGGCTGGCGATACCGATGATGAGCAGGGCTGAGAAAATTCCGCGGTGATACCAACGAGCGTGGTCGAAGCAGATGACGAACGTGAGCAGGTAGAGTGCGAGCGGGAGCACCCACAGAAACGGGATGACGGCGACCTCTTGGCAAAGTTTGTTGGTGATCGCGAGGAGCAGGACCGAGGCGAGCGCGGGGAGGGCGATCCAGAGGAGTTTATCGGGCCAAGGAGAGTTGAGGGCGGAGCGTTGCGCGTTGAGAGCAGCGGGCTCAGCGCTGAGCGCTGGATTGTCTGAGCTGGAATCGGGCTCGGGGACGGCGGCGGGCGGGTGTTTCCAAACGCGGAGGGCGCAGAAGCCACAGAGGAGGACGAAGAGACCTAGGCCGACTGACCACATGACGGCTTGTTCTTGGCGAGAGTAGCGGACCTCGAAGAAAATTGGGTAGCTCAGGAGTGCGAGGAGGGAACCGATGTTGGAGAGGGCGTAGAGCCGGTAGGGAGAGACGCCGGGATTGGTGACGCTGAACCATTGCTGCATCAAAGGACCGGTGGCGGAGAGGACGAAGTAAGGGAGCCCGATCGTAACGGTGAGGAGCAGGAGAATGTGCCACGTCGGATCGCCGGTGACGTGGGATTTCCAGGCTTCGTTTGGAGTGATGGGGAGCAGCGCGAGGGACAGCAGGAGGAGGCAGAAGTGGAGCACTGCCTGCGCGCGGGGCTTCAGCAGCGTCGAGGAGAAATGCGCATACGCGTAGCCACCCAGCAGCACCGTCTGAAAGAAGAGAAGGCACGCCGTCCAGACGCCGGGACTCCCGCCGAACCACGGGAGGATGTATTTGCCGATGAGCGGCTGGACTTGGAAAAGGAGGAAAGCACCGGTGAAAATGCTAAGGGCGAAGGGGAGCATGAAGGGAGGAAAAGAGGCGGAGTGGCGCCGAGGAGCGAGCCACAAACGCTGGAACTGCGCCAGACGCGTGGGGAGGGAGAGTGGTGCGGGAAATGTGGGGCTCGCGATCGGCTTGCTGGCGCTCGCCGCTGCGGGGGAGGGAAGGCGGACGGCTGGTTTTTGTGGGGCTGTGACGTGGTGGGTGTGTCGTCGCCATTTTCGTGAGGGATTTAACGAAAGCCTTCAGATGCGCACGGCGTAGCTTTCGCCGACGCCGGTGGTGAACGGGCGCAGGCCCGACAGCAGAGCGGTGCGGGACGGGTTGCAGGTCGGAGCGGCGCGCGACGCACGGGAGAAGACCGTGCCGAGCCGGGCGAGACGATCCAGGTTCGGTGTGCGGCTTGGGGTGTTGTTTTAGAGGAAGCCAACCTCGTCGCGGAGGTCGTCGATGGCGATGCAGAGGCCTGTGGAGCGCGGGGTGTCGGCGGCGCGGGTGGCGGCAGTGGCGACACTCCAAAACAGTCAGGCCAAGAAGAGGCGGCCGATGAGTTTTATGCGGGGAGGGGTTGCGGCTGGGGCGCGCTGGATTGGGGCGATGGGCAATCGTTGGGCGCGTGCTTGGAACTGGCAGTCGCCCGAAATTCCGTTTCTTTCGGCCGATATGTTCATGCGATTTTTTGGCCGCAGTTTTCTTTGGTTGCTGGTCACGGTGGCGCTCCCTGGCTCCGAGACGGTGGGCCAGGTGATGACGCTGAAAATCACGATTTTGTCTACGATGCTCGCGGACGGTGACGAGTTGGGCGAGTGGGGGTTTGCCGCGCTCGTCGAGGCCGACGGACGGCGGATCCTCTTCGACACGGGTGGGCGCACGGATGTGGTCTTGAAAAACGCGCGGTCGCTCGGACTGGATCTCAGCACGGTGACGGATGTTGTGTTGAGTCATGCCCATTCCGACCACGTGGGAGGTCTCCTGACGTTGCGGCGTTCGGTGGTGGCGCAGGCGCCCTTGGCGCTGGCGCGGACGCACGTGGGCGAGGGGGTGTTCTATCCGCGCTCCTCGGGCGTGCCACGGGTGGAGGGGAATCCGATGATCGCGATCAAGGGAGCGTATGAAGAGACCGGCGGCGCGTTCGTGGTGCACGCGAAACCGGTGCAGCTTTTCCGTGGCTTGTGGCTCACGGGGCCTGTCCCGAGGAAATATCCGGAGCGCAATTGGGGTGGGCGTGGCCGGGTGACGACGCCGGCGGGCGTGGTGGAGGATAATGTGCCCGAAGATATGGCGCTCGTGATCGACACCGAACAGGGACTCGTGGTGCTGACGGGCTGCGGCCACGCGGGGGTGGTGAACACGATCGACTACGCGCGGACGGTGATTCGACCCGAGCGGGTGCATGCGCTGATCGGTGGATTGCATTTGTTTGCGGCGAAGGCCGAGACGCTCGCTTGGACGGCCGAGAAACTGCGGGGCTTCGGCGTGGAGCACCTCATCGGTGCGCACTGCACGGGGATCGAAAGCGTTTTCCGGTTGCGGGCAGACCTCGGTCTCGACCGAGAGCACGCGGTCGTGGGTGCGGTCGGTGCAAAATTTGAACTGGGCCGGGGGATCGATGCGCGCATCATCGCGAAGTGACCAGCGGGTCGATCCGCAGGGGGGCGCCGGAGGGCTCCGAGTCGATCTTCGCGGGGGCTGGGATGAGCTGAGGGGGCGGGTTGCCCAGCGGGCGGCGGAATGCGCGCCTCGTTGGGGGGGAAATGCGGTGTCGACAGGGCCGTGGCGGGCACGACGGAATTCCGGGTTGCGCAGGGGCGCGGGTGACTCTTAGGCAAGCCTCATGCGAAACATCGTCCGGTCCTGCCTTGGGAGCTTCTGCTTTTGGGCCTGTTTGGCCGGCTTTTGGGTTGATCTTTCCTCGGAGGCTTCGGCTCAAGCGGCACCGGCGCCGGATGATCCGTGGCTATGGTTGGAAGGCATCGAGGATCCTCGAGCGCTCGCCTGGGTGAAACAGCAGAACGCCCAGACGGAACGTCGACTCACGATGGGCCCGGAGTATCCCGCGCTGCATCGGGATGCTCTCACGGTGCTCGATGCGGCGTCGCGCGCACCGGAGGTTTCCCAGCACGGGGGATACCTCTATAATTTCTGGCAGGATCGCGAGCATCCCCGCGGGATTTACCGGCGCACGACGCTCGCTGAGTTTCGCCGGGTGGCGCCGCAGTGGGAGACGGTCCTGGATGTGGATGCGCTCGCGAAAGCGGAAGGCCGGCCGTGGGCATTTGGTGGTGCGAGTTGGCTAGCGCCGGAGAATCGTCGCTGTCTGATCCGCCTCGCGCCCGGTGGGGGCGATGCGTCGGAGGTCCGCGAGTTTGACGTGGAGCAAAAGGCGTTTGTGACGGGCGGATTTTTTCTGCCCTCGGCGAAGTCGCGCGTCGCTTGGCGGGATGAACATTCCATTTACGTCGGGACGGATTTTGGTCCGGGTTCGCTGACGAAGTCGGGCTATCCGCGCGCGGTGAAGATTTGGATACGGGGAACGCCCTTGACGGAGGCCGCGACGCTGCACACGGCCGCGGCAGGTTCGGTTTCCGCGACCGCGCGACGGGTGCGGGCGAAGGAAGGCGACATCGACCTTGTGAGCGAAGGGCTCACGTTTTGGACGCAGCAGAATTATCAGGTCCTCGGAAGTGAACTCGTCCCGCTGAACCTGCCGCCGACCGCACGGATCGTGGGCGGGTTTCGCGGCCGGCTCGTGATCCGATTGAAGGAGGAGTGGACGATCGGTGCGGCGACGTATCCCAGCGGGGCCGTGTTGCTGGCTGACGTCGGCGCGCTCCGGGGGCAGGCGGGGCGCATTGAACTCGTGGTCGCCTCGACTGCGCGCTCCGTGATCAAGGCGGTCGTGCCGACCCCGGCGGGGATCCTCGTGACCACGCTCGCTGACGTGCGCGGACGGCTGGATCGCTTCACGCCAGCGGAAAAAGGGGCGACTGGGTGGACGCGTACGGCGGTGACGTTGCCCGACAACGGGGCGATTGAGATCAAGACGACCGACGAGGAGAGCGGCGATGCGGTGGTGGGGTTCCAATCGTTTCTGACGCCGCCCTCCCTGTATCGGTTGGGCGCCGCTGGTGGTGAGCCCGAGCTGTTGAAGTCACAAGCACCGGCGTTTGACGGGACGCGTTTTGAGGTTGAGCAGTACTGGGCGACTTCGACGGACGGCACGCGGGTACCCTACTTTGTCGTCATGCCGAAAGGGCTGAAGCGCGATGGCCGCGCGCCGACGTGGATGTTTTCCTACGGCGGATTCGAGAAATCGCTCACGCCTGCTTATTCGGGTTCCTACGAGGAACTGCATGGAGCCTATGGCAAATTGTGGCTCGAGCGCGGCGGGGTGTTTGTGCTGGCAAACATCCGGGGCGGTGACGAATTCGGACCGGCGTGGCACACCGCGGTGTTGAAAGAAAATCACTACAAGTGCTTCGAGGATTTTGAGGCGGTGGCCCGCGACCTCGCGCTGAGAAAAATCACTTCAGCCGCGCACCTCGGTATCGAGGGCCGTAGCAACGGCGGACTCCTCGTGGCGGCGACGATGGTCCGGCATCCTGAACTCTATGGCGCGGTCGTGTGCGGCAATCCGTTGGTCGATATGCAGCGTTATCATCGGCTGCTCGCAGGAGCGAGTTGGGTGGCGGAATACGGGGACCCAGACGTGCCGGAGCAGTGGGCTTACCTGAAGAAATATTCGCCGTATCAGAACGTCGCGGCCGGGCGGACGCTGCCGCCAGTGATGTTTTATACGTCAACGCTGGATGACCGCGTCCATCCGGGGCACGCTCGGAAGATGGCGGCCAAAATGGAGTCGATGGGCTACGCGGTGGATTATTACGAGAACACCGAAGGCGGTCACCACGGCAGCGTGACGAATGAGCAACTCGCGACGCGGCTTGCGCGCACGTTTGGATTTCTGTGGTCGAAGCTCAAGTGACGCCCGCGTGCGGGGATGGAAGCCACTCGCTGGCGCTCGCGGCTACGGAGTGGTCGGGCCGACGAGTGCGCGCGGTCACGGGTCTCCGGCGAGAATCCACGCTTCGTTGAAATGGGCGTGTTTGATTGTCTCGCGGAGGGCGCGGCCGGCGGCGTTCCCCACGCAGAAGACGACTCAGAGCAGGAATGACCAGACGTGGGGGAGTCCGGCGCGGTGTGAGCGGGGCGCGGGGGGAAGCCTTGGATTCGGCCGGTTGGCGAGCAAAGGCCCGCGTTCGTAAGGTTCGGATTGCGGTGGTGGGAAAACGGTGACTGGTTCGACGCCAACTCCGCGTTTCTATTCCCCTGATCTCCCCCATGAAGCTTAGCCGTTTTTTTTGTCCGCTCGGTGTTTTCCTGCTGTTCGCTGGCGCGGCGTGGGGTGCCGTTTCGCAACCGATTGCGCTGTGGCCCGGACGGGCTCCGGCTGAAACGAAGGATTTGCCGCCGGAAGCGGACAAAACCAAGGCCACGGACAAACTAATCGCTGGAAAAGCGGTGGTGCGGCTGGGTAATGTGGCGAATCCGACGCTGACGATTTACTCGCCACCGACCGAGAAGAACACCGGAGCGGCCGTGCTCGTGTGTCCGGGTGGTGGTTACAATATCCTCGCGCTCGACCTGGAGGGCACGGAAGTCTGCGAGTGGCTGAACGCGATCGGCGTGACGGCGGTGCTCTTGAAGTATCGCGTGCCGCGGCGGGCGGGTGTGGAGAAACATACGGCGCCTCTTCAGGATGCACAGCGTGCGCTCGGCCTCGTGCGCCACCGCGCGGCGGAGTGGGGGATCGATCCGACGCGGATTGGCGTGCTGGGTTTTTCCGCCGGCGGGCACCTCGCGGCGGTGTTGAGCACGCAGCCCGCTACCCGCACGTACGCGGCGATCGATCGCGCGGACACGTTGAGCTGTCGGCCCGATTTCGCCGTGCTGATCTATCCGGCATATTTGACGTTGAAGGAACAGGGTGACGCGATCGCTCCAGAGCTCCCCGTGAGCGCGACCACGACACCCCCGACTTTTCTCGCGATGGCCGAGGATGATCCGGTGCGCGTTGAGAACGTGCTGTTTTATTATGCGGCGCTGAAGAACGCCAAGGTGCCGGCTGAGATGCACGTGTATCCGCGGGGCGGTCACGGCTACGGGCTGCGCCGCACGGTGGATGATGTTACGACCTGGCCGGATCGCGTGGCCGACTGGATGAAGGCGTCGGGGTGGCTGCAGCCAGCGCACCGCTAGCCCGACCAAGCGGGGTGCGCGGTTTTGCGAGTGGCCCGGCCCGTCTCCGCATCGCCATTTTTCCGGTTGCGACGCGTGGCGGCGCCCGAGAGTGATGGGAAATGCAGACCCCCATTCCCCGCCGGACGATTGCGTTGCTTTGGCTTTCGGTCGCCAGCGTGACTCACGCGCAACCGGCGGCCACGACGGAGGGGGCCGAGCAGAAACTGACTGCCGCGCCCGCCGTCGCGCCCGCGACCGACCCCGTCGCCCGCATTCGCGACGAGGGCCTTAATCGTTCCGAGGTGATGGCGACGCTGAGCCATCTCACCGACATCGTGGGTCCACGGCTCACGGGCTCCCCGGAATTGCGCCGCGCGAGCGAGTGGGCGCGGGATCGGTTCACGACCTGGGGGCTGCAGAACGCGGCGCTGGAACCGTGGGGACCCTTTGGGCGGGGGTGGTCGCTGCGACGGTTTTCCGCGCAAATCGTCGCGCCGCAGGCGATCCCGCTGATTGCCTATCCGAAAGCCTGGTCGCCGAGTGTGGGGATTCAGCCGCTCGAGGCCGACGTGATCCACGTCGACATTAAAAAATCGGAAGACTTCGAACGGTATCGCGGCAAACTTAAGGGCAAGATCGTCCTCGATGGCCCGATACAAGAAATCACGGTGAAGTTCGACCCGCTCGCGGGCCGTCGCACAGAGGCGAACTTACTGGCGCTGGCCAATTCCGACGGAGCGAGCGGCCCGGCTAGGCCGACGACCGGCGCGGCGCTGGCGACGCCGGAGCAGCGTGCGGCCCTCGCGCTGTTGCCGCGTCGTTACCAGTTTTTCTCCGAAGAAGGCGTGGCGGTTCTCCTGCAACCCAGTCGTATTGGGGAGTCGGGTACGCTCTTCACGGCGGCGGCGACGGTCTACCCGCCGCGTGCGGCTGCGACGGAAAAATCGGCGAAGGCGGCGACCAAAAAAGTAACCCCGCCAGAGGAGAAATCGGCCACCGCCAAGAAGGGGCCGAAGGGCGGTGCGATCACTCCCGCGATCCGGAATGTTCCGGTGTGGAAAACCGACGCACCACCGATCATCCCGCAAATCACGGTGGCCGCCGAACACTACAACCGGCTGGTGCGGTTGATGGCAGCAGGCGAGCAACTCCGCGCCGCCGTGGATCTGCAAACGGATTATCACACCGGAGAGCTCATGGCGGCCAACGTCGTCGCGGAAATCCCCGGCTCGGATCTCGCCGACGAGGTGGTCATGCTCGGCGCGCACCTCGACTCATGGCAGAGCGGCACGGGTGCGACGGATAACGCGGCGGGTTCGGCGGTGGTGATGGAGGCGGTGCGGATTTTGCGAGCGCTGGATCTCAAACCGCGCCGCACGATCCGCGTGGCGCTGTGGACGGGTGAGGAGCAAGGCCTGCTGGGTTCGAAGGCCTATGTGACGGCGCATTTCGGGGTGCCCAAAAACACCCCGGTGGCCGGTGCCGCGCGCCGTGAGGATGCGGATCCCTTTGCGACCCCCAGCACCGGTGCGAGCGGTGAGATTGAGAAGAAACCCGGCCACGAAAAGCTCTCGGCCTACTTCAATCTCGACAACGGCGGCGGGAAAATCCGCGGCATCTATTTGCAGAACAACGAAGCGGCCCGGCCGATTTTCCGGCAGTGGCTGAAACCCTTCAAAGACCTCGGGGCCGAAACGGTCTCGCTTGCGAATACGGGTGGGACCGACCATCTGCCCTTTGATCAAGTCGGGCTACCAGGTTTTCAATTTATCCAAGATGAGATCGAATACTGGTCGCGCACACACCACGGGAATATGGACGTGTTTGACCGCGTGATCGCCGACGACATGAAGCAGGCGGCGGTGATCATGGCGGCCTTTGTTTACGAGGCGGCGATGAGTGACGGGAAAATTCCGCGCAAGCCGGTGCGGCCAGTGCCGGCCGCTGCTCCTTCGCCGGCGGGCACTCCGACCATAACGGAACCGGCGAGACGCTGACCCTGACTCGAGGCGCTGGAGTTGAGAGCTAAGAGATCGATCTTCAGAGCTGAACGACGCGGGACCACCCACGGAGACCAGATTCAACCGTTTGATTTTGCGCTCTGCTCTGGGCTCTCGACTAAATTTCTGCGGCTCAGCCGAGCTTCGCTCGGGTTAGCTCGGATCGTAATCGAGATACGGCCCGAGCCATTTTTCGGCTTCCGCCACTGTCTGACGCTTGCGGGCGGCGTAGTCGGTGACCTGGTCCTTGCCGAGTTTGCCGACCCCGAAATATTTTGAGTCGGGGTGGTTAAAATACCAGCCGCTCACGGAGGACGCGGGCGACATCGCGCAGCTTTCGGTGAGCGTGATGCCGGTGGCGGCTTCCACGCCGAGGAGGCTGAAGAGGATCGGTTTTTCGGTGTGGTCGGGGCACGCGGGATAACCGGGGGCGGGGCGGACGCCGCGATATTTTTCGCGGATGAGGTCCTCCATCGGGAGGTTTTCGGTTTGGCCGTAGCCGCAGAAGTCGCGCGCCTTTTTGTGCATCAGCTCGGCGAGCGCTTCGGCGAGCCGGTCGCCGAGGGCCTGGGCCATGATCGCGTTGTAGTCGTCGTGTTTCGCGCGGAACTCGGCGGCGAATTCCTCGACGCCGTGGCCGGCGGTGACCGCGAAGCCGCCGCAGTAGTCGAGGCGGCCGCTGTCGCGCGGCGCGAGGTAGTCGGCGAGGCAGTGGTTAAATTGGTCGGCGGGTTTGTCCATCTGCTGACGGAGCTGCTGGAAGCGGGTGACCACGGCGGTGCGGGACTCGTCGGCGTAGATCTCGATGTCGTCGTCGACGGCGTTGCCGGGCCAGAAGCCGATGATGGCTTTGGCGGTGAAACGTTTTTCGGCGACGATTTGCGTGAGGAGTTTCTGCGCGTCGGCGAAGAGTTTCTTCGCTTCGACGCCGACGACGACGTCGTCGAGGATTTGCGGAAAGCGGCCGTGGAGTTCCCAGGCGCTGAAGAAGGGCGACCAGTCGATATACGCGACGATGTCGCCTAAGTTGAGCGTTGAGGGTTCAGAGTTGAGCGACGGAACGGAAGCGGGTGAACCCACGGGTGGGACGCCGGTGCCACTTCCGGAGGAGTAGACGCGGGTGCCGAGGAAGGCGGGGCGAGGGATGTCGATGGTGGCCCAGTCGTAGGTCGGTTTGCGGGCGCGGGCTTGCGCGAGCGGGAGGAGTGGGCGCTTGTTGCGGCGGGCGGCGAATTCTTCGCGCTGGCGCTCTTGTTTCGCGGTATTTTCGGCGATGAAGGCGGGCTTTTGTTCGGGAGAGAGCAGGGAGCTGACGACGTTAACGACGCGCGAGGCGTCGAGGACGTGGACGACACCGCCTGGATACTCGGGCGCGATTTTTACGGCAGCGTGGGCGGGGCTGGTGGTGGCGCCACCGATGAGCAGCGGGATGGTGAAACCGCCGCGTTTCATTTCTTTCGCGACGTAAACCATCTCGTCGAGCGAGGGGGTGATGAGGCCGGAGAGACCGATGAGGTCGACGTTGAGCTCTTTGGCCTTCGCGAGAATCTTGTCGCAGGAGACCATGACGCCGAGGTCGGTGACCTCGTAATTGTTACAGGCGAGCACGACGCCGACGATGTTCTTGCCGATGTCGTGGACGTCGCCCTTGACGGTCGCGATGAGGAATTTTCCTTGGGCGCGCGTGGCTTCGCCGGCGGCGAAGGCGCGGGCTTTTTCCGCCTCCATGAAAGGCGTGAGGTAGGCGACGGAGCGCTTCATCACGCGGGCGGATTTCACAACCTGGGGTAGAAACATTTTACCGGCGCCGAAGAGGTCGCCGACGATCCTCATGCCATCCATGAGCGGGCCTTCGATGATCTCGAGGGGGCGCGCAAATTTTTGGCGGCACTCCTCCGTGTCCTGTTCGACAAACTGGTCGATGCCTTTGACGAGGGCGTGAGCGAGGCGGGCTTCGACGGGGGTGTTGCGCCAGGCGAGGTCTTCTTTGAGTTCGGTTTTAGAGGCGCCGCCTTGGGAGGCTTTGAGCTCGTCGGCGAATTTGACGAGGCGGTCGGTGGCGTCGGGGCGGCGGTTGAGGAGGACATCCTCGACGTGAAGGCGGAGGGTGGGCTCAATCTCGTCGTAGTTGCCCAACATGCCGGCGTTGACGATACCCATGTCCATGCCCTCGCGAATGGCGTGGTAGAGGAACGCGGTGTGAATCGCCTCGCGCACGGGGTTATTGCCGCGGAAGGAGAATGAGACGTTGGAGACGCCGCCGGAGACCTTCGCACCGGGGAGGGTTGCTTTGATGATCCGCGTGGCCTCGAAGAAATCGACGGCGTAGTTGTTATGCTCCTCAATGCCGGTGGCGACGGTGAGGATGTTGGGATCGAAAATAATGTCCTCGGGAGGGAAGCCGAGGGTGTCCACAAGGAGCCGATACGCGCGGGTGCAGATGCGGACTTTTTCGTCGCGCGTGGCGGCTTGGCCCTGTTCGTCGAAGGCCATGACGACGGCCGCGGCGCCGTAGCGCATAATGAGTTTCGCGCGGCGGAGGAACTCGGCTTCGCCATCTTTGAGTGAGATGGAGTTGACGATGCCCTTGCCCTGAAGGCACTGGAGCCCGGCCTCGAGGACGGTCCATTTCGAGGAGTCGACCATCACGGGCACGCGGCTGATATCGGGCTCGGCAGCGATGAGGTTGAGGAACTTCACCATCGTGGACTCACCCTCGATGAGCGCCTCGTCGACATTGATGTCGATGATGTTGGCGCCGCTCTCGACCTGCTGTTTCGCGATGGCGAGGCAGGCATCCCAATCGCCGGCTTTGAGGGCCTTGGCGAATTTCGGGGAGCCGGTGATGTTGGTGCGCTCGCCGACGACGAGGAAACTGGAGGCGGCGTTAGCCGGAGCGGTGGAGGCGGTGGAGGACACGAGTGGCGAAGGCGGAAGGGCGGGAGAAATTAGTTAATCACCAAACACACGAAACACCCTAAAGGGAAGGCGGTGAAAGTGTTTAACCACGGCTGGACACGGGAGGACACGGATGGCGGGGCGCGGGCGAGACGGACTCAGGCGACGAGGAGCGGTTCGAGGCCGCTGAGGCGGAGGGCTCGCGGTGGGGCGTGGAGGCGACGTGCGGGCAAGGAGCGCACGGCTTGCGCGATCGCCGCGATGTGTGGCGGCGTGGAGCCGCAGCAGCCGCCGACCATATTGACGAAGCCGCTCGCCGCGAATTCGCCGAGGACGGCGGCCATGTCGGCGGGCGTCTCGTCGTAGCCGCCAAAGGCGTTGGGCAGGCCGGCATTCGGGTAACACGTGACGTAGCACTCGGCGATTTTGGCGAGTTCCTCGACGTAGGGGCGCATGGCTTGGCCACCGAGGGCGCAGTTGATGCCGACGGAGAACGGCTTCGCGTGGCGGATGCTGTGGTAAAATGCGCCGATGGTTTGGCCGGAGAGGGTGCGGCCGGAGGCGTCGGTGATGGTCACGGAAATCATCACGGGCACGCGTGAGGCTTCACCGCGCTCGTCGAAGATACTCTCGATGGCGAAGAGCGCGGCTTTGGAGTTGAGGGTGTCGAAAATGGTCTCGACGAGGAGGGCGTCGACGCCGGCATCAAGGAGAGCGCGGATTTGTTCGGAGTAGGCGGTGACGACTTGCTCCCAAGTGACGGCGCGGTAGTCGGGGCGGTTGACGTCGGGTGACATCGAGAGCGTGCGGTTGAGCGGGCCGATGGCACCGGCGACGAAACAGTGGCGGCCGGGCGTGGCGGCTTCGGCCGCGAGGGCGGCGCGGCGGGCGCAGGCGACGGCGGCGAGGTTCAGTTCGGTGACGATGGGCTCGAGTTTGTAGTCAGCCTGGCCGATGGACGTGGAACTGAAAGTATTGGTCTCAACGATGTCGGCACCGGCCGCAAAATAGTCGGCGTGAATTTTTTCGACGATGTCGGGACGCGTGAGGCAGAGGAGATCGTTGTTGCCCTTGAGGTCGTGGGGGAAGTCAGCGAAGCGGGTGCCACGGAAATCGGCTTCCTCCAAGGTGTAGGTTTGGATCATAGAACCCATCGCGCCATCGAGGATGGCGATGCGCTCGGCAAAGATCGCTCGAAACGCGGCGGCGCGGGCGGCGGAGGGCGAGGATGGGTGCTGGACGGACGTGGACATGCAGCAAAACCGTAGGAGTCGGGACACAGGCTTAGCAAGGCTACATATCGATACATCGCTATGCGTTGATGCGTTATTATCGCGATTGAGCTTGCGGGTGGGCGGTGGCGGCCGTGAGGTGCGCACGCCTGACGTTCTTTTTCACTTTTGGGAAACAGGAAAGGCCGTGAGAACCGGCCACAGTTGCGCTGCGGTATCGCATCACAGACCCCCACCGCGTTCAGGATAACATGACGGAAATCGCACGGTTTCCGCTGCGAAATCCTCGGGCGACGCGGGCAAAGCCAATCCGGGACTTCGGTCGCGGGTGAAGGCGAGGGGCGAGGCGCCGAGACGGAAACGTCGCGGCACACATGCGGAGTCCGAATATCTGCTCCCGAGAGACTCACGCGTCTGGGGTGGATTGCGCCCCCCGGTCGCGAAAACTTCATCGCAAACTATGAAGCGTGAGGGTGGTGACCCGGCCGGCGGCGGCGCGTGGTTCTGCTCTTGCCGCGTCGATCCAGCAGACCAGTCATCTATGAAAATCCATCATTTCCCCTTTCTCACTATGCGGGCGCTCGGGGCGCGCGCAGTCACGGAGCCCATGGCGGGTGCAGGTCGATTTTTTTTTAGCGCGACGTCGCGGCGACAAGCGCCGGCCCTGCGCGTCGGGATGTTGGCGATGGCTTTGACGGCGAGGGCGGCGGCGCAGAGTGCGCCCGTTTCCCAACTCGATCCGGTCTTCTCGACGGCCACGCGCACGCCGACGCCGCCGCAGACTATCGGGTCGGCGGTGGCGGTTATTTCGGCGGCGGACCTCGCGCGACGGCAGGCGACGTCGTTGGCGTCGGCCCTGGGGCTCGCGACCAGTGCGCCGCATTTTTCTTCGGGAGCGAGCGGGGCGATCAACTCGCTTTTTTTGCGCGGGGCGAATTCGAACCAGACGCTGTTTTTGGTCGATGGTATTCGGCTCAACGATCCCAACACCGATTATCAGGTGTTTCTCGGTGGGGCGTGCGTGAGCGCGTGCGACAGTCTGGAAATCGCGCACGGGCCGCAGAGCACGCTTTATGGTGGTGAAGCGGTGGGTGGCGTCGTCTCTCTGCGAGCGCAGCGCGGCACCGGTGCGCCGAGTGCGCGGGTGTCGGCGGAGGCGGGAAGTTTTGGGACGGTGCAGGGCTCGGTCGCCGCGCAAGGGACGACGGGAGTGAACAGCTATACGTTTGCGACGGCGGGTGGGCGGACCGACAACGACCGGACGAACAATGCGTTTGAATCGGCGACGACGACGTTGCGGCTCGACCGCACGGTGAATCAACGCGTCTCGGTGGGCGGAACCGCGCGCTGGTTTCATGGCGTGTATGGTGACCCGGGAGACCGTTACACGAACGATCCGGATAATGAGACGCGGGAGGAAAACGTGCTGGTAACGGCGTTTGCCGACGTGACGTTCGCGGACGCGTGGACGGGGCGCGCGGTGGTGGGCGGGCAAGATCGACGCTTCGTGGCGGAGAGTCCGCGCGCGGGTCGGGCGACGGCGTTTACCGTGGTGAAGAATCGCCGCGCGGTGCTCGACACGCAGACGACCTATACGGGTTTCGAGCGTCAGCGCATCACTGGCGGCGTAACCGCGGAGGCGAACCACACGCGCAATACGGGCTTCGGCGACATTAATAAGAAGCAAGGACTGCTGGCGGTGTTTGTGCAGGACCAATGGTCACCCCGGGATGACGTGTATCTCACCGGTGGTCTGCGTAACGATGATTTCGATACGTTTGGGCGAGCGACCACGGGACGCTTGACAGCGGCGTGGCTGGTGGCGACGCGCGCGGTGAAACTACGCGCGAGCTACGGCACGGCCTTTCGCGCGCCGAGTTTTTTGGATTTGTATGGGCAGAGTGCGTTCTACGTCGGCAATCCGGCGCTGCAGCCGGAAAAAGCGCGGGGCTGGGACGCGGGGGCAGATTGGTATTTGGCGAACCAGCGCGGGACCTTGAGTGGGACCTGGTTTGAGACCGACTTCACTCACTTGATCGCGAGCACGGCCAATTTTCGGAGCGTGGAAAATATTCAACGGGCGCGCACCCGGGGCGTGGAGTTAGCTGCGCAGACCACGCTGCCGGGGGCGGTGGAAGTGCGGGCGAGCTACACCTATTTGGAAGCACAGAATCTGACGGCTAATATCCGTCTGCTGCGTCGTCCACGGCAGAGTGGCAGTGTGGATGGGTGGCGTGCGTTGGGCGGCGGCGTGAGTGCGGGAGCGGGGGTGGCGTTTGCGGCGCACCGGCGGGACGTGGATGCGAAGACGTTTCGACAGATTGACGCGGAAGACTACACGGTCGTGCGGATTTACGGAGCATGGCAGGTGGATGCGCGGCTCGCGCTGAAGGCTCGCGTGGAGAATCTGCTCAACGAAAACTACGAGGAAGTGAACGGTTACCCGGCGCTGGGCTTGGGGGCGTTTGCGGGAGCGGAGTGGAGGTTCTGACAGCCGGGAAGGCCGACGTTCAGCCGCGACGGTGGGCGATCAGAACTCGAAGGAGTTCGTGAGCGTCCACTTGTCGGGTTGGGGGATGCGGGCGCTGGCGGTTTGGCCGTTGGGTTGGGACGTGACCGCGATCAGCTCGCCGGGGCCGAAGAGGTCGCGGACGTTGAGCTGCACGCTCCACTTGATGCGGTCCTTGAGGATCTTTCGGCTGTAGCGGAGCCAGGCGTCGTAGTTGATTTCGTCGCTGCCGTAGTAGGGCCGTGTCACGTCGTAGACCCAGACGCCGATGGCGTTTTTCTTGACGGGGAAACCGGTCGCGACCTTGTCCTGCCAGCGGACGGCCCCGCCCACACTGAAGCCTTTGAACGGGCCGGAGCGGAAATCGTAATTGTTGACGACGTTGAAGCGCCAGCGGCGGAGCTCCTGCACGGGCGAGCCGTCGGCGGCGAGCGCGTTGAGGTAGGGGACATACATGTTATTGATGGCGAGCACGCCGAGCTGGCTGCCGAAGCCGCCGAAGTAGGGGATGTCCTCAAAGCCGTTCATCGCGCGTGTATTCGTGGCTTGGATGCCGTCGCCGTCGGTCCAAAGCGGGAGATTTTTCTTCACGAAATCCGCGAAGTCGGCGCCGACGTTGGTCTTTTTCGCTTCCTGCATCGCGGCGTTGAACGAGATGCGCCAGTTCTTCGTGGGGTTGAGCGTGCCTTCGAATTCCCAGCCCTCGGAGACGGTATCGGCGACGTTGCCGACGTTGGGCGGACGGGTGGCCGTCCAATTGCCGCCGGCGACGGGCTGGGTGAAGGCCCACGTCTGCGCGAGCACGGGATCGACGGGGCGGAGCCACTCGGCGGCAGTGCGCTGGGTGAACCAGAGGTTGCGCGCGGTGGTCTCGGCGGGAGTGAGGACGGGGTTCAGGTTGTTGGCTTGCGCGGGATCGGTGAGACTCGCGCGAGGCGAGAGGTAGCGGGAATCACCGGGGGTGAAGCCAAACCACTTGTTGATGAGTGACTCATTTACTTGGGTGCCGCGCAGACCGTTCATGGCGCGGACGGTGTCGTTGCCGGGCCAGAAGGTATTGTAGAAAGTCGAGGCGTCGTTCGATTGCGTGGTGCGGTAGCGGTTGACGCGCAGGGTGAGTTTTTGGTCGAGGACGGAGAGCGTGACGCCGAGGTCTTTGGTCTGGCCGGCGGGCGGACTGAAAGGGCGGCCGTAGACATCGGCGAGGGCGGAGTTGGGGCGGAAGTTGCGGGATTCGTTGTAGGCGAGGGTGAAGTCGGTGCCGCGCGGGAGGACGCGCTTCACAAACTGTGGGGCGTGGAGGACGGCGCTCCAGCTGAGCGTTTCGTCTTCGGCAAAAATGGTGGGCGTGGTGGGGAGGACCCAGAGCGGATTGTAGGGATCGGTTTCGCCGGTGAGGGACGCTTGGCGGGCGGGACCGGCGTCGCGGAGAGCGAACTCGTCGTGGCGCCAGCCGACGAGGCCGACGAGTTTGTCGCTGAACAAATAGCTCTGCCAGACGAAGGACTGGCTCTTGGTCTTATTCGAATTTTTTGAAGCGCCGTTGTAGAGTTTGCTGAGGTCGCGTTCACCGGCGCTGAGCGTGGTGACGGGCGCGTAGACCCACTGGTTGATGCGGCTATCGAAGAGGAGGGCGGTGCCGGAGGCAGCGGGCGTATGAACGGCGGTGATACCGGAGATGTGGGCGTTGGCGGCGGAGGTGGCGCCGGCGAGCGAGCTGCCGAGGTAGTGGATGCCGGCGTAGCCGGGGTAGGTGGTGGTGTTGGGGTTGTTGGCGTAGGCGTTCAGCTCGAGGCCGTAGGAGTAGCCGGAAATGCTGCGGCTGAAGTTCTCCACGCTCTGATCGGTGTAGGAACCGGTGAAGACGTGTTTGCCGAGGTGGCGGAGCAGGCCGGATTTTTGGCGGAGATCGAGCGTCGCGTAGGCGGTGCTGCGGAGGGCGTCGCGGGTGGCATCGACGAGGTTATTGCCGATGGAATCAGACGAGACGAAAGGGCGGCCGAAGTTGGCGTTGGGTTTTCCGTCGACGAGCTTGGTGTTCATGTCGACGTAGATCGTGTAGGCGTCGAAGCCGAACATGCCGAGGTTGTCGCGATGATGGGACTGCCGATCATAGGAGACCTCGAAGCCGACGAGGTCGCGGAAAAACGTTTGGCGGAGCGTGGCGTTGAGCGCGCGGAAGTCGGCCCCTTCGCGTTTGTTGGGGCCGTCGAGGAGTTGGTCGTAGAAATTAAAAATCGAGGGATCGCGCAGCTCCTGGTAACGCCACAGGCCGCGGTAGGCCGCGCCGGCGGGAGCGAACTGTTGGTTGAGGAAAAAGAGGGGATTGTTGCCCTGCGTGGTGTAACTGCCGATTGCATACCATTGGGTATTGGGCGTGCCGCCGCCGCTGCGCATGAAGGGAGGGACGCCGTTGCCGCCCTGCACGGCGGAGGCGGGATCGGTGAAGACGGCCCCGACGGCGCCGAACCAGCGACCGGGGGAGCCGAGCTGGGCGTTGAGGAAAGGATTGTTGGTGACGTTGCCGGGCGTGGTGGGATCGAGGGCGACCTTATTGAGAATGTTAAACCACGCGGAGATGCCATCGTGCGGCGGATTGGGGCGGGGGCGGTTGGAGTTTTGGGTGCCGCCCTCGTAGTTGACCTGCAGCTGGGTGAGACCGGTCTTGATGAGACGCGGCTCGAATTTAAAGGAGGCGAACACGCGGCGATCCTCTTCGAAGGCGGGTTGCTGGCGGTAGCCCTCCTTTTTATTGAGCGCGATCACGCGGACGCCGAGGAGGCCCCGGGCGATGGATTGGTTGAGGTCGAGGACTTCGCGGTGAGAGTCGAAACGTCCGATGGTTTGCTCGAACTTGAGGGAATTCTTCTGGAGATTTGCGGCTTTGAGCTGGTTATTGATGATACCGGCGGGGCTGCCGAGGCCAAAGAGGATGGCGTTGGCGCCACGGGAGATGTCGACGCGCTCCGTGTTGTAGGCATCCATCGGAATATTCGTCAGGAAGAAATCGCGGGTGAGATCGGCACCGGAGAGACCGCGCACGCGGGTGGCGCCGCTGGGGCTTTGGAGCGTGCCCTCGGCGCTGGAGAAGCCGTTGCCGGTGCTGACGCCGGAGAAGTTGCCCTCGAAGCCGCCGGCTTCGGTGTTGGTGGTGTAAATGAGGATGTCGCGGAGGTTGGTCGAGCCGGTGTCGATCATGAACTGCGAAGTCACGACGGAGATGGCGGCGCCGACGTCGCGGAGATCGGTGCGTAGGCGCGTACCGGCGAGGGTGCTGGTTGCGGCGTATCCGCGGTCCTCGGACTCAGAGACCACGAAAGGAGTGAGCCGCACGGCTTCGTCCGCGCCCGTGGCGGCGGTGGTGGGCTGGGCGGTGGACGCCGGGGGGGCGGTTTGGGCGCGGAGGTGCGGGAGGCCGAGCAGACAGAGCGCGCCGAGCATTGCGAAGGCGAGGTGTGACAGGTTTTTTCGGGAGGTGGGCATAGGACTTGGGCGGGGGTGGAATGATCGTGAGACCGAGGTCAGAAATCGGGGTGCAGCGAGCGACATAGTCCGGTGAGTTAAATCACAGATCGGTCGCAAACCACGAGGGTAGATTTTTTCGTAAGAGTAAAAGGCGTGGGAGGCGATCGCCGGGCAGAGCGCGGCGATCCCGGCCTAGTCGAAGGCCTGCTTTGAATTCGTCCGGAGGAAGAGGAAGATTTCGTTGGCGAAAAATTCACCGAATTCGGCGCGTTTCTTTTCGCCCATGCCGGGTAGGCCTTCCATGCGTTCGACGCGGTCGGGGTAACTGCGCGCCATGGCGCGGAGGGTGGTGTCGCCAAAAATAACATACGCGGGCACGCTGCGTTCATCGGCGAGTTTACGGCGCAGGGTGCGGAGTCGTTCGAAGAGGATTTCGTCGCACTCGACATCGCCCTCGCGGCGGGTGACACGTTTGGCTTTGGGGAGGTCGAGGGTCTTCGTGAGGGTGATGGGGGTACGGGCGCGGAGGACGGCCATGCCGGATTCGCTGACGTTGAGGGTGGCGTATTCGCCCTCGTCGATGCCGATGTAGCCGAGGCGGATGAGCTCGCGGCCGATGGAGGCCCAGGCGGGCCGCGGCAGATCTTTGCCGATCCCGTAGGTGGAGAGCTGCTGGTGGCCCCACCGGGTGATCTTTTCGGTGTCGGCGCCGACGAGGACCTCGATGACGTGATTCAGGCCCACGCCGAAGCGGCTGTTTTGACGGATGCGGAAAACGCAGGAGAGGAATTTTTGCGCGACGAGCGTGCCGTCGTAGGTCTCGCGGGGCTCGGAGCAGTTGTCGCAGGCGGCGCAGTTATCAACCGGGAATTTCTCCCCGAAGTAGGCGAGGAGTTCGACGCGGCGGCAGCCGGCGCTCTCGGCGTAGTGGACGATCTGCCGAAGCTGGGCGCGGGCAATGTCCTGCTCCTGTTTGTTGGTGATTTCATCGAGGAAGTGCGTCTGCTTCGCGATGTCGCCGCCGCTGAAGAGGAGCAGGCAATCGCCGGGGAGGCCATCGCGGCCGGCGCGACCGGTTTCCTGATAGTAGCCCTCGATATTTTTGGGCAGGTCGTGGTGGATGACCCAGCGGACATTGGGTTTGTTGATACCCATGCCGAAGGCGATGGTCGCGCAGATGATCCGCGTATCGTCGCGGAGAAACTGCTCCTGATTTTCGCCGCGCTCGGTGGCGGTGAGGCCGGCGTGGTAGGGGCGGGCGGAGAAACCGCGGCCGGCGAGGGATTCGGCGACGCGTTCGGCGGTGGCGCGGCTCGCGCAGTAAATGATGCCGCTCTCGTGTTCACGTTTGCGGACGAAATCGATGATTTGTTTCGCGGGCTGATCCTTCGGGATGACGCGGTAGGTGAGGTTCGGGCGGTTGAAGCTGGCCACGAAGGTCTGCGGATTGCGGAGCTTCAAGTGCTTGATGATGTCGGTGCGGACACGGCCGGTGGCGGTGGCGGTGAGCGCCATCATGGGGATGCCGGGGAGAGCCGTGCGGAGTGTGGCGAGTTGGCGATATTCTGGGCGGAAATCGTGGCCCCATTCGGAGACGCAGTGGGCCTCGTCGATGGCGATGCAGGTGACATTCCACGTTTTTAAGTTCTCGACCCAGCCGTCGAGCATGAGGCGCTCGGGGGCGGCGTAGAGGAGCTTGTAGTGACCGCGGTGGAGGCCGGAGAGCCGCGCGCGGGCTTCCTTTTCGCTGAGGGTAGAGTTGAGAAACGTGGCGGCGACACCACTGGCTTGGAGCTGGTCGACCTGATCTTTCATCAAGGCGATCAAAGGGGAGACGACGACGGTGAGACCGGGGCGGGCGAGGGCGGGGAGTTGGAAACAGAGTGATTTTCCGCCGCCGGTGGGGAGGAGCGCGAACACGTCTTTGCCCGCGAGGGTGGCGTCGATGATTTCGCGTTGGAGTGGGCGAAATGTCGAGTAGCCGAAGGTGCGCTTCAGGAGCGCGGCAAGATCGGGCGAGGCGGCGGGCATGGCGGGTAGGACATAGGCGACGGCGGGCCGGAAGCGCACGGAAAATGTTTCGGTCCTGGGGCGGAGGGCTGAGCGAGCGGAGTGCGCTCAAGACCTCCCTGATGCGGGCGAGTGGTTGGCGCGACGGGATGGCGAGCGCGGTTTTGCCGTGGCCACGCGGCGGGTTGGCGTTGGCCGAACGGAGGTTGCGGGCCAGCGCGGCGCGGTGCTTGGGAAGCTATTAAAACCGAGGTCGCCAGCGAGGGGTAGCTCCAAAATATGGCGAGCCCATCGGTGCGCGCGGATGAAGGTGTCCTCGGTGATTTCCTCGGAGTCTCCTCGATTGTGCCGGAGCGAGACGGTGCGGCCGAAGATTTTTTCGCGCTGGTCGGTCCTGATTTTCTGGAAGGTAAATTCATCGCCGGTATGGAAACGACGCATGCGTTCGGCGTCGCGGGCGGCGGCGCGCTAGGCAGTGGCTCGTTCGGTGAGAGGGCGGGCGGCGGTTACGCGAGGGGACGAAACGGGAGTGAGTGGGAAGTGGGGGACATGGGCTATTTTGGTTAAAGATTCATGGGGAGGGACCGCATGATCCTATCTGAGGACTCCTATCTGGTGACGTGCCAACGGAAGGCAGAGTGGAGCCAAGTCGTTTGCTCAGCAGTTGCTTAAAAATCCGCGATGGGAGGGCGGGGTCGCCGTGGGGCATTCGGTCCGTGCGCATTGAGCGAAGCAGCGGTCTGGGGTGCGGTCTGCGGTATGCAATCGGCACGACGCCCGTTTGCGACCGGGCGCGCGGGATGGGGCTGAACAATGGCGCGGTGACGATTTCGCAACGTTTTCGGGGGACCTCAGGTCGGGGCTTGACGGACTTTTTTGAGAAGTGTTCCCTGAAAACTCAACCAAGCACTAGGCTCCGCGATTCTCGTTGAGCGAATCAATGGATCCAACCGATCACCGACTATGAAATTACCGATCACTATGAAACGACTGCTGGGCGCGATATTCGTCCTCGGTCTCGTCGCCGTGAGTTCCTTGCACGGTCAGTCCATCACAACCTCGTCAATTAACGGAGCAGTCCTGAGCGACGGAGGCCAGCCGGTGCCGAATGTACGCGTCACGGTGACGCACGAGCCGACGGGCTCCGGCTACGAAGCGACTACCCGGGCCGACGGCCGGTTTACATTGCGCGGGCTGCGTCCCGGCGGACCTTACACGGTGGCGACAACATTGCCGGGCTCTATCCGTTTGGAACAGCGTGACGTTGAGTTGGACATCGATAACGGGGCGGACGTGACCTTGCGCCAGAAGGCGGGTCAGGTCGTCACCTTGGAGGCGTTTCAGGTAACGGCCGCTGCTGCGGACAACCTCTTCGACCCGAACCAGACGGGCTCCGGTTCCTATTTGACGAGTGCGGACATTCGCAACCTTCCCGTTGGTGACCGCTCGATCAACGGGCTGGCCCGTCTCGATCCGCGCATCAGTTACAATCGTGACCCCCAGGATCGTGCGATCTCGGTCAACGGCATGAGCAACCGTTTTAACAGTATTCAAGTCGACGGCGTGAGCGCTTCCGATCCTTTCGGCCTGAATGCGAATAACACCGCTGCCGAGCGCAATGTGGTGCCGATGGACTCCCTCGAAGCGCTCTCCGTGAGCACGGCACCCTACAACGCACGCAACGCCGGCTTCGTGGGTGCGCAGATCAATGCCATCACGAAGAGCGGCGGCAATAAATTTCACGGCACCGCCTATTTCACCTACCGCGACGAAAGTCTGGTCGCTGGCGAGCTCGATGGCCGATCGTTTCCGTTGCCCAATTTCAAAGAAAAAACCATGGGTGGCACCCTCGGTGGCCCGATCATTCCGAAACGTCTTTTTTTCTACACGTCTTACGAAAAGGTGGACGAGGATCGCGTAGCCCCGTCTCCGGTAGCGCGCCTCGATGCGGCTACGACCACGCAGATCATAAACGCGGCGCAGGCCCTCGGCTTTAAGCCCGGGACCGCAGAGCCGCCTTCGGCGAACAAGCTTACGGACGATAATTTTCTCATCAAGGCGGACGCCGTGATCAATGCCAACCATCGCGCCACCTTCCGCTACACCACCGTGGAGTCGAGTCGCCCCACGTTCGAGGGCTTCGGCACAGGTATCAGCGAGAACAATATCTCGCTCTCTTCCTACTGGTATCAGCAAAACGTCAAGAACACGTCGTATATCGGCCAGTTGGTCAGCCGCTGGAGTGATCGCCTGAACACGGAGCTCTCGGTTTCGCGCAGCAATTATCACTCGGAACCGAAGAATAATACGCGGCAGCCTGGCGTCCAAGTGCGCAACGTGCCCGTGCCCGGATCATCAAATACTGCGTTTGTGAACTTCGGCACGCAGATCAGCCGCCATGCCAACATTCTCGACGTCGCGACGGATACGACCGAGCTTTTCGCATCCTACGAACTAGGCGACCGCCACACGCTCCAAGCGGGCTTTCAGTTCGATACGGCCGACATTTACAACCTGTTCGTCCAAAATGCCAATGGCAGTTATGATTTCAACAGCCTCGCGGAGTTTTTGGCGGTCGCAGCGCGCAACGATGGCACCGTCAACTATCGTCAATACACCTACAACCAGATCAACCCCGGGGTGGAACCCGCCGCGCGGTTCAGTGAGGCCAATGCGGGGCTCTTCGTGAACGACGTTTGGCGATTTAACTCCAACCTCACCATGAACGTCGGCTTCCGGGTTGATATGCCCATGCTGCCTGATGCGGTGCCGTTCAATCAGACGCTCCTCAACACGTTTGGCGTGCGCAACGACCACACCTACGACGGCGTGAAGGTTTTCCAACCGCGGTTCGGCTTCAACTATCGCGCTAGCGGCGACACCCGCGCCGTAGTGCGCGGCGGCATCGGATTGTTTTATGGCCGCGCCCCCCGCGTTTGGATTTCGAACAGCTACTCCAATACCGGAAGTAATTTCCGCACGTTCACGGCGGGCACGACACCGGGTGGGCAGGCGCCGCGTGTCTCCGCCAGCCCGGACGCGCAGGTCTCGACGGCGAGTGTGCCGCCGGCTCAGACCGTGGCGTTCCTCGACCCAGATTTTGAGCTGCCCTCCCGCTACAAGGCCAACATCGCCTTCGAGCGCGGCATCGATCTCTGGAACATCAAGATCGTGGCCGAGTTTGAGAAGACATGGGTCAATCAGGATGTGTTCTACCAGAACATCAACCTCGCCCCGACGCGGACCGGCCCCGATGGTCGCCAGTTATATTGGAATGCGTTTGCCGCAAATTCGAGCGGCACGCGCCTGGTGAGCACGGCCTTCACCAACCGCTTGATCAAGCTTGGCAATACGGATCAAGGAGGCACGAACACGATGTCGCTTTCGTTTGAAAAACCCCGCTCCCGCAGCGGCTGGTCGTGGAAAGCAGCCTACGTTCATAACAAGGCTGACGAAGTGCTGTTCGGCACCTCGTCCGTGGCAGCGTCTAATTGGAATAACCGCGCGATTTTTAACACCAACGTGGCGGAGAAACACCGCAGCGAGCTCGAAATCCGCAACAAGGTGCTGGTGAATGTCGCGAAAGATTTTGAATTGGCGAAGGGCTACCGCACCAGCGTCGGGCTGCTCTACGAATTGCGCACGGGCTATCCTTTCAGCTTTGTGTTTACCGGAGACACGAACGGCGACAGCCAAACCCAAAACGATCTGGCCTACATTCCCCGGCGCGGTGGCGACCCCCTCGTGCGTTTCGCGACACCGGCTGACCGCGACCGCTTTTTCGCGATCGTCGATCAATTCGGCCTCACGGAAGGCCGGGCGGTCGAGGCGGGATCGAATAATTATCCGACGGTCAGCCAGTTTGACCTCTCGATCAAACAGGACGTCAAACTGCCGTTTTGGCGTCACAAGCTTGTCCTCGGAATGGACGTATTGAACTTGGGCAATCTGCTCAACGAAAAGTGGGGTCTGATTCGCGGCAGCAACCAGTTTTTTATCAAACGCGAAGGTATTGCTGCTGCCGCGTATGACGGCGTGGCGAACCAATACGTTTACAGCAACGTCAGCACGACTTTGCCGACGGGATCGTTCAATCCGTCATTGGGCCGTGGTGAGCCGGCAGCGACCCGTTGGTCAATGCTACTCAGCGCGCGCTACGAATTCTGAGGCCATGTTACCGTTGTGAACTGAGGCGGCCGTTATTTACGGCCGCCTTTTTTGTGGGCAAGCCCCACGTTCTTTTGCCCAGCTCTTGATCGGCGACCCGGTTCGCTCTGGGTAAAACTCAGGTCGGCGTCCGAATTTTTTTCTCAGGTAGGCGCGAGGGTGGGTGTCGGCATCCTCGTCCTGCCCGCGCTTGCATGACCCCGGGTGGTTTCAGGCCGCCAGCACCAGTGCCAGGGCTCGTAGCCGATGCGGTGGGGATTCCTACGCGGGTAGGTCATCGTAAAACCAAACGCGCCGGCGCGGCGGCGGAGCCAGCGGAACGCCGCCGTGCGAGCGAAAGATTCTTCGACGCTCACGTCTTCAGGAGTGCCAATATCGATCGCGCGTCCGGTATGGTGTTCACTGAAGCCAGGCGCTGCGACGTAGCGGAGAATGTCGTCGAGCGGGCGACCGGAAGCGAGTTTGCTTCGGATGAGCAGCGTCTGGCGACGCACGCTACGGAAGCCCGAGAGCGGGAGGAGGGTGATGCGGTCAGCCGCGGCGGCGTCCCGCATCCGGCGCCAAGCGGCGGCGGCACGGGGTGCGAGACGCACGGGCTTTCCTTCGGTCGGATCGTGGCCGACCAGAATCAGACGGTCGGCATCGGCTTCGCGGAAGGCGCGCAGGTGCCGCGCGGCACCGTAGTCGGCGGGGATGCCGAGCGAGCGGTGGAGCTCGGTGAGATGCGCAGTGGCCATCGGTGATGGGGCGGGCGCGCTTCGACCGACTGAGGTGGGGAAACCGCCGCTCCCTTCGGACTCAGGCGTGGTGTTCGGCGAGCCAGCGCTCGGCCTCAATGGCTGCGGCGCAACCCATGCCCGCAGCGGTGATGGCCTGGCGGTAAACGTGGTCGGAGCAATCGCCGGCCACGTAGACTCCGGGGACGTTGGTCTGCACCTGCGAGCCGGGCTGCGGTGTGAAGTAACCGCCCTCATCGATATCGAGCGGTGGGGCGAAGGGACCAGTGTTGGGGATGTGGCCGATGGCGACGAAGATGCCTTTGACGGGCAGCACAGTCTCGACGCCGGTCTTGATGTTCTTCACGCGGAGGCCGCTCACCGCACCCTCGGGCACGCCGAGGACTTCGACTGGAATGCTGTCCCACACACACTGGATTTTTTCGTGAGCGACCGCGCGGTCGGCCATGATCTTCGAGGCGCGCAGTGTATCGCGACGGTGGACCAGATAGACTTTGCTCGCGAAACGGGTGAGGAAGAGCGCCTCTTCTGCTGCGCTGTCGCCGCCGCCGAGGACGGCGACCTCCATCTTGCGGTAGAACGCGCCGTCACAGGTCGCGCAGGTGGTCACACCCTTGCCGCCGTAGAGCTCCTTTTCGCCGGGGATGCCGGTGAGCCGGGGCGAAGCGCCCGTGGCGATGATAACGGTCTTTGCGAGAATCACGCGGTCGCCGCAAAATAATTTGCGCGGCATGGAGTTGAAATCGACCTTGTCCACCAAGGCTGACTCGAAGCGTGTGCCGAAGCGCGTGGCCTGTTCGCGCATGTTTTGCGTCAACTGGAAGCCGTCCACACCATGGGGGAAACCGGGGAAGTTTTCCACCTCGCTGGTGGTCGTGAGTTGGCCCCCAGGGAGGGGACCCTCGAGGACGAGCGGATTGAGGCTGGCGCGCGCGGTGTAGATGGCGGCGGTAAGGCCGGCGCAACCGGTGCCGATGATGACGACGTTTTCGACGGGGGAGGACATGGAGGATTCCCGAAGAAAGAGCCGTGGAAATTGCGCAGTGCAACCACGGAGATGGCATGGGTTGGAAAGAAGCGTTTGCCCGCCGGGCGCCCCGAGTTTTTCTTCACCGGATGATCCCACTCTCCGCCGCGGCTTCGGCTGCGCAGTCGGCCGCCCTGCACGAGCGCCTTTTCACGATCGATACGCATAGCGATACACCCACGGCGAGCTTCCTGCGCGAGGGTTGGGACTTCGCCGCGCGGCACGATGCAACGACGGACCGCTCGCAGTGTGATCTGCCGCGCATGCGGGAGGGCGGGATCGACGCGTTGGTGTTCGCGGTTTACGTGGGACAACTCGCGCGGAACGCCGAGGGCCTGCGGCGCGCCCACGAGCGGGCGCTGCGCTGTTTTGAGCGTACGCATGCGGTGCTGGCCGCGAACGCCACCGCGTGTGGGTTAGCGCTGACGGCCGATGATGGCCTGCGGTTAAAGGCGGAGGGAAAGCGCGCGATCTATCTGAGTATCGAAAATGCCTACTCCCTGGGGTGCGATCCTGGCAATGTGGCGAAATTTCATGCGCTCGGGGTGCGGATGCTCGGGCTCACGCACATGCTCAACAATGATGTGGCCGACGCGTCGACCGATCCCCGCGGCGCGGAATGGGGCGGATTGAGTCCGCTCGGTCGGGAGATCGTGGCGGAAGCGAACCGGCTCGGGATGGTGCTCGACGCCTCGCATGCGAGCGATGCGACGCTGCGGGATCTGCTCGCGGTATCGCGGGCGCCCGTCGTGCTTTCGCACAGTGGCCCTCGAGCGGTGGCGGATCACCCGCGCAACGTCGGTGACGAGTTGCTGCGCGCGCTCGCGGCGAACGGCGGCGTGCTGCACATCAACGCGCTGCCGATCTCACTCGTGAACGCGCCGGGTAATGGCCGCACGGCGGGGATCGCGGAGGTGTTGATCCAGTTCAAGGATCACGTGCTCTCACCCGGAACGTTGGCGGCAGAAAACCACGCCTATGCTATCGTGTGTGCGGCGCATCCGAACCCGCCCGTGACGTTCGATGATTTCATTCGGCACATTGAGCATGCCGTGGCCGTGATGGGCATCGACCACGTCGGGATCGGCTGTGATTTCGACGGCGGCGGTGGCGACTTCGAAGGACTGCGCGACGTGACAGACTATCCGAACATCACGCGCGCGCTAGTGGCGCGCGGGTGGGGCGAGGCGGCTTTGGCGAAGCTGTGGGGCGGGAATACGCTGCGCGTGATGCGGGCGGTGGCGGGAAAGCGCGCTTGATTTGGAATCTAATGCCGCCAAGTTTGGATGCATGAAAACCACGATCGACCTTCCTGAAGAAGAATTGGCAGAAGCTATGAAGCATGCAAACACCACGATCAAGACGGAGGCGGTGGCACGTGCGGTGTCGGAATTTAACCGCAGGGCGCGGCTGGCGAAACTGGCAGAAAAACTGGGGACCTTTCGCGACCTAATTACGCCGGAAGAACTCCAGAAAATGCGGTCGTTGAATTGACGGATGAAACTGATTGATACGTCGAGTTGGATTCACGCGTTACGCCACAATGGTGACGAAGAGAAACGGCGTCGCGTGCAGGAACTGCTTCGCTCGGGAGCGGCTGCGTGGTGCGACATGGTTCGCGTCGAGTTGTGGCACGGCGTGCGCGGCTTGGCCGAGCGAAAGATGGTGGAGGCTTTGGAAACTGATGTGATTTTGTTGCCGACGAACGAAGCGGTTTGGGCGAAGGCGATGGAGCTGGCGCGTCGCAGTCGAGCGAACGGTCTGACTGTGCCGGCGGGCGATCTCATCGTCGCGGGATGCGCGTGGGAGCATGGCGTCGAAATAGAGCACCACGACGCACATCTCACGGCGTTGGCGAAACTATGCGAGTGAGGGTGTGCGAAGTTTCGCCGTAACGGCTTTCACCACCCATAGCTCCGTTTGATCTTCAATGGCTGGTAGAGATCCGGCGAGAGTTCGGACAGGAAGCGGCTCGGGGTGAGGAGCATCGCGGGGCCGCCTTTCGTATTCACCTTGGGGTAACAGAGGTAGAGTTCGTCGCGGGCGCGCGTCACGGCGACGTAGAAGAGGCGGCGTTCTTCCTCGACATCGCCTGCCTCGATGGAGCGACGGATGGGAAACATGCCGTCGGCGAGGCCGATCAGGAAGACGGCGGCGTATTCGAGTCCCTTGGACTGGTGCACGGTCGTGAGCCGCAAGGCGTCGGCATCGGGGTTGGCGGAGCGGTCGCTCGTCTCGCTGTTGAGCAGCATCACCTCGACGAGGAGCTGGTGCATATCGTCGTAACGGCTCGCAAAACCGATCATGGATTTTAGGTCATCGAGACGGGAGATGTAATTCGAGTAGGCACCTTTGAGGTAGTCCCCATACCAGCCGTCGATCGCGATTTCGACGGCGTTGTGCGGTTTCATATTCTTCATGACATCGCCGACCTGCTGGAGCGAGGCGATGAACTGGGGCCATTCTTCCTTGGCGTCTTTTGGAACCTTGGTGGCGACGTCATCGGTGCCGAGCGCTTCGAGGAAATCTTTCTGCATCAGGCGCGCGTGATCCGCGGCGGCGGCATGGATTTTCTGGGCGTTCTTGTCGCCGACTTTCGGGAGGAGGACGGCGACGCGATTCCAGGCGGCGGTGTCGGCTGGGTTGTAAACGAAACGCAGTAACGCGATCAGGTCGCGGATGTGCGCCTGTTCGAAGAAGCGGACGCCGCTCGTGATCTGATACGGAATCTGGAGACGCGAGAGCTCGAGCTGGATGTCGAGGGCGTGAAAGTGCGCCCGGTAAAGGACGGCGATGTCGGCGAGGGCACAGCCCTCGTCGATGAGGCCGCGGATGCGTTGGACGATGAATTGGGCCTGCTCACGTCCGTCGATGGACTGCACGAGGTAGGGTTTTTCGGAGTTGGCGCGGTGGGGGCGGAGTTCTTTTTCGAAGGCGCGGCCCTTGGGCTGAGCGAGGAGGACGCCGTTGGCGAGGGCGAGGATCTGTGGCGTCGAGCGGTAGTTGGTCTCGATGCGGTGGATGACGGTGCCGGGGTGGCGGTCGGGAAACGTGAGGATGTTTTCGACGTTGGCTCCGCGCCACGTGTA
>CAMCHO010000023.1 GCA_945874455.1 Opitutus sp. GAS368
GCCGTGAACGGAACTCCCATCACCAGCGCCACCCCCAAGCCCGCCACGCAGGGCGAGATCTCTACGCTCAACTCCACCACCCTCATCTACAGCGCCCTGAGCAACATCGCCCAAGCCGCTCTGCGTTCGCCCACCGTCTTCAATTTCTATCACTCCGACTACGTCTTGCCGGGCCCGCTCGCCGCCGCCGGATTGGTCGCTCCCGAGTTCGAAATCACCGATGACAACTTCGCGATCAGCACCGCGAACTTCTTACGCACGTACGTGAACGCCGTCATTCCCACGTCCGGCGGCGTGCCCACCGCCGCCGCGCCCTACGTGCTCACCCTCAACACAACCTACGAGCAATCCCTCGCGAATAACCCGCCCGCCCTCCTCGATCACCTCAGCGCGGTCCTCGCCGCCGGCTCCCTCTCCGCCGCCACCCGCACCCGCATTACCACCGCCCTAGCCGCGCTCCCCCCGACCACGAGCACCCTCGACCGCGTCAACACAGCGATCCTCCTCGTCATCACCGCCCCATCCGCCGCGATCCAAAAGTAATCGTTCTCGTTCCTCGTTCTCCCCCTGCTTTTCCTCCCTCAACCAAGACCCGAGAGAACGAGAAAGATTACGATAACGAGGAACGCCCCCCCGTCTCCCCCTCTCCCCGTCTCTCCTTCCCCCTCTCCCCCTCTCCTCATCCCGCCCGCACTCCCTTCGCCCATGAGCAAAAAGTCCGCCCCCGAAGTCACCCGCCGCGAATTCCTCGGCAACGCCTGCTGCGCCGCCGTCGGTGCCACCGGCCTGCTCTCCGCCCTCGGCAGCCTCCGCCTGATGGGTGCCGCCGCCAGCCCCGCCAACGGCCCGCAACTCCCGTCGGTCGCCGGCGCCCCGATCGCCTCCGATTACAAAGCCCTGGTCTGCCTTTTCCTCAACGGCGGCAACGACGCCAATAATCTCATTATCCCACTCGGCTCCGGCTACTCCGCCTACGCCTCCGCCCGCTCCAACCTCGCGATTCCCCAAGCCAGCGTCCTCCCCTTCACCCCGCGCACCACCGACGGCCGTTCTTGGGGTCTCCATCCTTCTGTTACAGAGCTCCACACCCTCTTCAACTCCGGTAAAATGGCGCTCCTCGCCAACGCCGGCACCCTCGTCTACCCCACCACCAAGAGCCACTACAACGCCCGCAGCGTCCCCCTCCCTCCTCAGCTTTTTTCGCACAGCGACCAACAGGTTCAGTGGCAGCACAGCGTCCCCGACAAACCCACCACCACCGGTTGGGGCGGCCGCACCGCCGATCTCCTCAACGCCTTCAACACGAGCGACCAAATCTCGATGTCGATCAGCCTCGCCGGCAAAAACACTTTCCAGGTCGGCGCCAAGGTCAGCCAATACGCCATCGGCACCGGCGGCGCCGTCAGCCTCTCCGGTAGCACCTCCAGCGCCACCAGCTTGGATGGCATCCGCTTCAGGGCCCAGAAGGACATTTTCGCCCAGAGCCAGTCCACCCTCTTCGAAACCGCCTTCGCCAGCGCCACCGGCGACGCCATCGTCAGCGCCGACCTCCTCAACACCGTCCTCGCCGCCTCGCCGGCCATCACCACCGTTTTCCCCAACACCTCCGCCGGCAACCAGCTCAAAATGGCCGCGCGCCTCATCGGTGCCTCGCCCACCCTCGGCCTCAAGCGCCAGGTTTTCTTCGTCCAACTCGGCGGCTGGGACACCCACGCCGCCCAACTCGTCAACACCGATCCCGTCAACGGCACCCACGCCGGGCTCCTCGCGCAAATCAGCCAAGCCGTTAACGCCTTCCACAACGCCACCATCGAGCTCGGTGTCGCCAATCAGGTCACCACCTTCACCGCCTCCGACTTCGGCCGCACGTATCGCTCCAATGGTGACGGCTCCGACCACGGCTGGGGCAGCCACCACTTCATCGTCGGCGGTGCCGTCAACGGCACCGAACTCTACGGCAAAATGCCCACCCTCACCGTCAACGGTCCCGACGACACCACCCAGGGTCGCTGGATTCCCACGACCAGCGTCGACGAATACGCCGCCACCCTCGCAACGTGGTTCGGCGTCAGCGCCACCGATCTTCCGACCGTCCTCCCCAACATCGGCCGCTTCGCGAAACCCAACCTCGGTTTCCTCAGCTGACGCCCCCATCCAAAACGGCGCGGCGGTTTCCCAACCACCGTAATTCAAAAAGCACGGGCCCACGCGCCCGTGATTTTTTGCGCCCGTCGCCCCACCACCACACCAGCGCCCCCGTAGCCGCGAGCGCCAGCGAGTGGTCCGATCCGCCCCTCCGCCCCGCCTCTCCAGCCCCCATCAGGTAAATCGTCACATCGAAAATCAATTTCCGTCTAGCCTCTTTGGCTGATCATCACCATTCCGTCCTAAGTCTTGGCGAGCCGTTTTGTTCGCCCACGTTCTGCCCGCTTTATCTTTATCCCATGAATTCGAAGTCCCTCCGTTCGTTCGTGCTGTGGTCCCTCGCTCTCGCTTGCGCCGCCACCCTCCCGGCCCAAGAAGCCCGCCTCGCCAATCTCGCGACTCGCGGCCAGACCGGCACCGGTGCCCAAGTGCTCACCGCCGGTTTCGTCATCGGGCCCGGCCCGGACAAACAGGTCGTCATCCGCGCCATTGGACCGACCCTCTCGGCCTTCGGTCTCTCGGGCCTCCTCGCGGATCCTCTCCTGACGCTGATCAACGCCTCCACCCAGACCACGGTTGCCACCAATGACAACTGGCGCGCAGCCGATGCTGCCACGATGGCCGCAGCCGGAGCGTTCGCTCTCCCCGCTAACAGCAAAGACGCCGTCATCGTCGCCACGCTCCCCCCCGGCGCCTACACCGCGCAAATCAGCGGCGTCGGCGGCACCACCGGCCTCACCATCGCCGAGGTGTACGAAGTCGGTGGCACGGGCGCGAAGCTGATCAACATTTCAAGCCGAGGTCCCGTCGGCACCGGGGCCAATGTCATGATCCCCGGCATCGTCGTCGCACGCGGCACCGGCAACCGCAAGTTCCTCGTCCGCGCCGCCGGCCCCGCCCTCGCCGCCTTCGGTCTTACCGGAACCTTGCCCGATCCTCAAATCGTTGTCACCAACGCTGAGGGCACCCTGACCTACGCCAGCAATAATGATTGGGGCACCCCCGTCGGCCTCGGCGCCTCCACCGCCGCCCAACTGACTTCGTCCTTCACCGCCAATGGCGCCTTCGCCTTTGCGCCCGGCAGCAAAGACGCCGCCCTCACCGTCGATCTCGCCGCCGGTAATTACACCATCGCCGTCAGCGGCGTCGGCGGCACCAGCGGCCTCGCGATCGTCGAAATCTACGACATCACCCCCGTCGGCCCTCCGTCCATCACGGTCTCGGCCAGCATCGCTTCCGCCGATAAATCCGGCAGCAAACCCGGCGAATTCACCTTCACCCGCGGCGGCGACACGACCACCGCTGTCAACGTCGCCTATTCCCTCGGCGGTTCCGCCGTCAACGGCTTCACCTACGCCCCGCTGCTCGGCACGATCACCCTCCCCGCCGGCGCGACGTCCGCCAAGCTCGCCGTCACCCCGAATCCGGCCCTCCTCGCGACCGGCGTGCAAACCGCCGTCCTCACCGTCCTGACCGCCGGCACCGCTTACACGATCGGCGACGCCAACACCGCCACCGTCTCCATCGCCGACAGTCCCGCGACGCTCTACATTTCCAACTTGCGGCCCGCACCGTCAGTCTCCGGCTCGTCCGCCACCGGCACCGCCACCATTTTGGTTAACCCCGCCGGCACCCTCGCGAGCGTGAGCGTCTCGTTCTCCGGCCTCACCTCTGCACTCACCGGCTCGCACCTTCAGATCGGACCGAGCGGCGACTTCGTCCTCGACCTCCCCACCGGCCAGGCCACCAACGTGACGTGGGCCTTCCAGCCTCGCGGCACCTACACCAGCGCCGCCCTCCTCGAAGCCCTCAAGTCCGGCAATATCTACGTCGGCCTCGACACCGCCAACAATCCTTCCGGCGAAGTTCGCGGCACTTTTATCGTCGGCAGCGGCTCGCAAAACTTCGTCGCCCCCGCCGCAGCTCCCGCCCTGCCCGCCGGTTTACCCACCTCCACCGAGGCCGCGCGATTCCTGACCCAATCCACCTTTGGCCCCCTGCGCAGTGAAATCGCCGCCGTCCAAGCCCAAGGCTACAACGCTTGGATCGACGCCCAGCTGGCCCTCCCTTACACCGCTCATCGCGCAGCCACGGTAAGTGATTACCGAATCTTCGGCGGCCAAAGCAATGGACTCTATGGCCCCGGCAACCGCCAAGCCGCGTGGTGGAAGAACGCCGTCACCGCTCCGGACCAACTGCGCCAACGTGTCGCCTTCGCGCTCAGTGAAATCCTCGTCATTTCCGATAACGGCGGCGACTTCGCCGTCGAGGCAGTCGCCAACTACTACGACATTTTGGGCAATGGCGCCTTCGGTAATTTCCGCACACTGCTGGAGAACGTCTCCCTCAATCCGATGATGGCGATTTACCTCAGCTCGCTCCGGAATTCGAAGGCCACCTTTGACTCCTCCGGCGGCACGCTCACCACGCCCGACGAAAACTACGCCCGCGAGGTCATGCAGCTCTTCTCCGTCGGTCTGTATCTCCTTTTGCCCGACGGCACCCTCAAGTTCGACCCGACCGGCCTGCCCATCCCCACCTACAATCAAAATATCGTCACCGAGATGGCCAAGGTCTTCACCGGTTGGGCCTACCCCTCGACCAATCTCACCCAATTCCGCACCGCGCCGACGGATTACTTTACTCGGCTGCAACTGTTCCCCGCCTTCCACGACGACACGCAGAAGAGCATCCTCAACGGCGTGGTTCTCCCCGCCGGCCAAGGCGGCACCAAGGATCTCGAACAAACGCTCGACGCCTTGTTCTCCCATCCCAACACCGCCCCCTTCATTTCAAAACAACTCATCCAGCGCTTGGTCACGAGCAATCCCACGCCTGCCTACGTCTATCGCGTTGCGCAGAAGTTTGAAAACAATGGCTCCGGCACCCGCGGCGATCTCAGTGCCGTGGTGCGCGCGATCCTCACCGACTACGAGGCGCGGTCCTCGACGACCCTCACCGCCCCGACCTTCGGCAAGCTCCGCGAGCCCCTCATTCGCGCGACCGCCCTCCTGCGCTCCTTCGGCGCCAACCCAGCCAGCGGCCGCTATATCTCCGGTCTTGCGAATACCGAAACCGCACTCGCCCAATCCGCCCTGCGCGCCCCCACCGTATTCAACTTCTTCCGACCCGATTACGTCTTGCCCGGTGCCTTGGCCTCCGCCGGCTTGGTCGCCCCCGAGTATGAAATCACCGACGCCACCTACGCGATCAGCGTCCCCAATTTCCTCCGCACCTTTATCTTTAATGCCGCCGGCACCAACCCCGATACCGTCGTGCTCAACTTGGCTTACGAACAGTCGCTCGTCGCGACTCCCTCCGCGCTCCTCGACCACTTGAACCAAGTAATGTGCGGAGGAAATCTCACCGCCGCCACCCGCACTCGCGTGACCACCATGCTGGCCGCGCTGCCGAGTAACACGTCGACGCTCGAACGCGCCCAGCGCGCCATTTTGGTCCTCGCGACCTCCCCCGACGGCTCTGTCCAAAAGTAACCACTCATCGACCGGCCGCATCCTTCCCTCCCTCGACTCTCAGCTCTCAACCATTTCGATCCCCATGAGCAAAAAATCCTCCCACTCTGCCGCGGCCGCCTTCGATTCCTCACGCCGCACGTTTCTCAGCAATTGCTGCGCCGGCGTCGGCATGACTGGAATGCTCTCGGCCCTATCGAGCCTTCGCCTGATGGGCGGCGCCGCCAGTCCCAACAATGGCCCCGTCACTCCCAAGACCGCCGGCGCCGTCGCCTCCGATTACAAGGCCTTGGTCTGCGTGTTTCTCGGCGGCGGCAATGACGCCAATAACCTTATCATCCCCACGGGCTCCGGCTACGCCGGCTACGCTTCAGCCCGCTCCAACCTCGCCATCCCGAGCGCGGCCGTCCTCTCCCTCTCTCCGAAAACCCCCGACGGTCGCACCTTCGGACTCCATCCTTCGATGGCCGAATTCAACACCCTCTTCGGTTCCGGCAAGGCCGCCCTCCTCGCCAACGTCGGCACCCTCGTCTACCCCACCACGCGCGCACAATACACGACCAACTCGGTCCCGCTGCCCCCGCAGCTCTTCTCGCACAGCGACCAGACCGTCCAATGGCACCACAGTGTGCCCGACCGCCCGGCCGTCACCGGCTGGGGCGGCCGCGTCGCCGACCTCTTGAATGCGTTTAACACGAATAACAAAATCTCGATGTCGGTCAGCCTCGCCGGCACCAATTTCTTTCAAGTCGGCAGCAAGGTCTCGCAATACGCCGTCACCAATAACGGCGCCGTCACGTTCGCCGGTACCACCGGCGGCAATAACGCCCTCAGCTACCAGGCTCAAAAAGATGTGTTCAACGCCACGCAGCCCGGCCTCTTCGATACCGCGTTTGCCGGTATCTCGAGCAGCTCGATCACCAACAGCGATTTCCTCAACACGACGCTCGCGACCGCCCCCGCCCTCGCCACGGTTTTCCCCACGACCACCCTCGGCAATCAACTGAAGATGGCCGCGCGCCTCATCGCAGCATCCTCATCGCTCAGCCTCAAACGGCAGGTCTTCTTTGTGCAAATCGGCGGCTGGGATACTCACGCCTCGCAACTCGACAACACCGCGCCCGTTACGGGCAGCCACGCCGGCCTCCTCCAACAGGTCAGCCAAGGCCTGAACGCCTTCTACAACGCCACCGTCGAACTCGGCGCCGCCAACCAAGTCACGACCTTTACCGCCTCCGACTTCGGCCGCACGTATCGGTCAAACGGCGACGGCTCCGACCATGGTTGGGGCAATCACCACATGATCGTCGGTGGCGCCGTCAAAGGCGGAGACATCTACGGTAAAATGCCCAACCTCACAATCGGCGGCCCCGACGATACCGCCCAAGGTCGCTGGATTCCCACCACCAGTGTCGACGAATACGCCGCCACTCTCGCCTCCTGGTTTGGCGTCAGCGCCACCGACCTTCCGACCGTGCTCCCGAACATCGGTCGCTTCGCCAAACCAAACCTCGGCTTCGTCTGACCGCAGCCTGGGTCGTCGTAGGCCCGGCCAGAATCATTGTAGGCCCGACCGCTGGCCGGGTTACACGGGCATACCGCCCGTGAGTGTCCAGTTTTTTGATTCATCGAATTTAGTATGAAATTCCTGCTCCGCCTCGTGCCGCACCACGCCCTCGCGCTTCTGCTCCTCCTCGCGTTGGCCTCACCCCTCTGCGCCGCGGACTACTTCGTCGCGACGAACGGCAACGATAACAACAACGGCCTCACCGCGGCTCGACCGTTCCGAAATGTCGCGCGCGCGGCGCTTCTGGCCACCGCTCCGGGCGACACCGTGACGGTCGCGGCCGGGACCTACACCGAGACCGTGTCGCTGCTCCGTTCCGGTTCGCCCACCGCCCCCATCACGTTTACTTCGCCCACCCGCGGTGCCGCCAAAATCGTCGGCCAAGTCCGCATCTTGGGCTCCAATATCACGCTCTCCGGCTTCGACATTACGAATCGCAACGGCAGCGGGGTCATTATTTCCAGCGATCGCGTGCGTATCCTGAAAAACGATATCCATGACTGCTCGGGCCACGGCATCAGCGCCTTTTCTTTCGATTACCTCACCATCGAAGGCAACCGACTCTTCCGCAACGGCCAGCAGAACTTCTCGCAAGCGAGCGGCATCTCCCTCTACCAACCGATCGCCCTCGATCAGGCCCCCGGCTTCCATATCATCGTTCGCGGCAACGAATCCTTCGAAAATGACAGCGTCGTCAGCACCCAGGCGGGCGGCACCAATTTCCGTGTCGGTATCGGCATCCAACTCGATGACTTCCGCAACACCCTCGAGGGCTCCACCGCCGGAGTCTATCGCCCCGCCACCCTCATCGAAAACAACCTGGTCTATGGTAATGTCGGCCGCGCCATCGTCATCAGCCTCAGCGACAACATCACCGTCCGCCACAACACCGCCTACCACAACCTGCCGCTCCGCAATACGAACAACACTCTCGGCGACTTCAGCTGCCAAGACACCGACAGTGTCCGCTGGGTCAACAACATCCTCGTGACCCGCGCCGCGTCGTTGAATGCGATCTTCGACGCCCGCAACACCAACTCCACGTGGGACTACAATGTCATTGGGGGTGGCTCCCTCTCCATCGCCGCCGATTCCACGACCGTCCTCGGCTCGCACAATTACCTCCTCGACCCCCGTCTCATCGCCCCGGATACATATAATTTCCGTCCCGGACCCGGCAGTATTGCGATCGACAACGGCAGCTCCGCGTTCGCCGCTCCGAGCGATTTTGAAGGCACCGCCCGCCCGATCGCTTCCGGCTTCGATATCGGTGCCTTCGAAACCAAACCGGACCTCACCGCACCCTCGGGCATCGCACCCACCCTCGCCACCCAGCCCATCAGCCAGACGCTCCTCCCTGGTGGCATCATCACCCTTTCCGTTGCACCCAGCGGCTCCCCGCCGCTCACCTACCAATGGTCGCGGAACGGTGCCGCCATCAGTGGTGCCACCGCCGCCGCCTTTACCCTCTCACCGCTCCAGTCTGCCGATGCCGGGGTTTACGACGTCAAGGTAACCAATCCCGCCGGTACCATCACCAGCAATCCCGCCACGATCGCGGTCGCCGTCACGCCGACATTCACCTTTCGCAACCCCACCCCCGCCCTCGGCACGCTCTTCTCCGTCGGCTTCGGTGCCGGCAAGTTCCTCGCCGTCGGCATCGGTGGCCGCATCGTCACCTCGCCCGATGCCGTGAATTGGTCCCTCGCCGCGACGTTGCCCACCGCGGCTGCGCCCACCACGGCTCTGCGCGGCATTGCGCACAACGGCAGTCTCTGGGTCGCCGTCGGTGACAGCGGTGTGATTTTCACCTCACCCGACACCGTCGTCTGGACCCCGCGCACCTCGCCAACGACGCAAACCCTCCTTGCGGCCACCTACGCCAACAACCAATTCCTCGCCTGCGGCAACTCCGGCACCATCCTCGTTTCCCCTGATGGGATTAACTGGAGCCTCCGCCCGCCACTCACGCCCGTCGTTACTCAGCAGCTCACCAGCATCACCGGCCGCCTCGGCGCCTACGTCGCCGTCGGCCAGACGGGCACGATCCTCACCTCGCCCGACAGCATTGCCTGGACCCGCATCACTCTCCCCGGAGTTACTCAAAGTTTCTACAACGTATCCTTGCTCACGGGCCAGTTCATCGCCGTCGGCGACACCGGCCGCATTTATTCCTCGGCCGATGGCATCGAATGGACGAGTCGCACGACCTCCACGATCACCAACAATCTCCGCAGCGTCACCCACAACGGCTCGCAGTTCATCATCACCACCGACGGCGAGCGCATCGTCGTCACCGCCGATTTCGCCACCTTCATCAGCCGCACCCTCTCCTTTAACCTGAACACCGCCCGTCTTGGCAGCACGTCGGCCAACGGCCTCACCGTCGCGGTCGGCCAAGGCGGGGAAATCGCCACCACGCCCGACGGCCTCGCCTGGACCCAACGCGGCGGCAACGGGACCATGGTGCAGCTCAACGGTGTGACCTTCCTGAATACGCAGTGGTTCGCCGTCGGCAACAGCACCGGCATCCTGACTTCTCCCGACGCCGTCACGTGGATGCGCCTCCCGATCCCTGCCGCCAACGGGCTCAACGCGATCGGCTACGGTGCCGGGCGCTACGTCGCGATTGGTGATCAAGGTTACATCACCACGTCGCTCGACGCTGCCACTTGGGTTGGCAATACGACCGCTTCCGGCACGACCCAGTCCCTTCGCGGTATCGCCTACGCCAACGGTCGTTGGGTCGTCGTCGGCTTTGGTGGCGTCATTCGCACTTCCACCAACGGCACCACGTGGACCACCGTCGCATCCCCCGTCACCACAAATTTCAACGCCCTCACCACGTTCGGCAGCACCTTCATCGCCATCGGCGATAGCGGCGTCATCCGGACCTCCACCGATGGCACCACGTGGACAGCTGCCACTTCCGGCACCACCCAAGCCCTACGCGGCATCTGCGTCGATCGCGGCACGGCCTACATCGTCGGCAGCAACCGGACGATCCTCGCATCCACCGACGCCCAGACGTGGACCACGCGCACCGCCCCCGCTGCCAACAACAGCACCTATCGCGGCATCACTGCGGCGAACGGTGGCCTCTTCATCGTCGGCGAGCAGGGCGTCGCGCTCTTCTCCCCAGACAGTGTCACGTGGAGCTACCTGCCGAGCCTCGCCTACCGCGAAACCCTCTACGCCGTCGCGTCCAACGGCCTTTCCACCGTCATCGTCGCATCCGGCGGCACGATCCTCCAGGCCGGCAATCCCACCGTCCTGCCTTCGCGCCTCGTCAACGTCGCCACCCGCGGCCTCGTGCAGCCCGGCGGAAACCTCATTCCCGGCTTCGTCCTCCGTGGCACCGGCAGCAAACGAGTCGTGGTCCGCGCCGTCGGCCCCACCCTCTCCGCCTTCGGTCTCTCCGGCCTCAGCGATCTCAAACTCGATGTCGTCAACCAACAGACCCAGGCCACTGCCGCTAGCAACGACGACTGGGGCGGGTCCTCGCCGCTCTCCACCGCCTTCGCGTCCCTCGGTGCCTTCCCGTTGACCGCCTCCTCGAAAGACGCCGCCGTCCAGACGACGCTTCCTGTCAACCAGGGCGGCTACAGCGTTAAGGTTGCCGCCAGCGGCACCGGCACCACCGGCGTTGCCCTCGCCGAAGTCTATGATGCCGACAGCGATGACTCTCCCGTCCGCGTCATTAACGTCTCCACCCTCGGCTTCGTCGGCACCGGCGCCAACGTCCTTACCCCCGGCTTCGTCATCCGCGGCACCGTGCCGAAAATCGTGCTCATCCGCGCCATCGGCCCCGGTCTCGCCCAACTCGGCGTCGGCGGTCTGCTCGCCGACCCTCAATTCTCCGTCTTCCTAGCCGACTCCGACGTCGCCATCGCCACGAGCAACGACTGGGGCGGCACCGCCGCCCTCAAGGCCGCCTTCACTACCGCCGGCGCTTTCAACCTCGCCGCCGACAACAGCAAAGATGCCGCCATCGTCCTCACCCTGCCCCCCGGCGGCTACACCGTCGTGACCTCCGGCGTCGCGAATACCACGGGCACCGCCCTCGTGGAAGTTTACGACCTCGACCCGTGACCCGCGGCCGCTCCGCGCGCGCGATCCGGTAGCCGCGAGCGCCCGCGAGTGGATCAGCCGGGCTGACCGCACAACTCGCTCGCCATCCCGGGCCAGCTCGCTTCATCCGTAGTCAGCCATCACCCGCACCTCTGTATGAAAGCCCACCGCCTTACCTTCACGCTCTGCGCTCTCATCCTCGCGCTCCTCACGTGGTTTTTCTGGCCCACCTCGCCCTCCCGCGCTCCCTCGCCGTCTCAAATTTCAAATCCTCAATCTCAAATCCCTCCCCTCGCCACCCCGCCTCCCCCCTCCGCTCCCCGAACTCCGCCGCCCGCGCCCCTCCCCGCCGAACGCAGCACCCTCGCCGATCTGCTCAACGCCCCGTCCAAGAATATCCGTGACGACCTGCGCATCGTGAGCGCAATCCTCGAAACCTTTCGCACCAACTTCCCCCGCACCGGCAATCCCGTCGGCACCAACTCCGAAATCACCGCAGTCTTGGCCGGCCATAACAAACTTCAGCTCGCCCTCATCCCCGCCGATCACCCCGCGATCAATCGCTCCACCGGCGAACTCCTCGACCGCTGGGGCACCCCGTTTTTCTTCCACGCCGAGAGCGGCTCGCGCATGGAAATCCGCAGCGCCGGCCCCGACAAAAAACATCACACTGCCGACGACGAAGCCTTCATCCCTTAGCGCCGCCGCTCCTCACTCCTCAGCTCAATCGCCCAAAAGATTCAGACTGTGATCTGCCGGGTAGCCGCGAGCGCCAGCCAGTGGCGATCCGTCCACTCGCTGGTGTTCGCGGCTACCGAAAAGTCCAGCGTTCAAACGACGTTGGCATCTGGACACCTCCCCGCAGCACTCGTCACAGCTGCCGCGCACCGCGCTCGGTCAGCGGACGGCAGGAGTGACTGCGTCAGCGCCCCACGCGCCGCTGGGTCGGGATGCGCGGAGTCAGCGGAAAATATTCCTGCACCTCGATTCGGACCGGCGCGTCCGCCACGAGGGGCCGGGTCGCGGACCCGCCGGCGGCCTCCCGCAGGCGGTCCTTCTTGCTCTTGCGTTTTCCTTTCACGCCGCCCGTGGAAGCGACCGCCGGCATAGCCGTGTGCAACGGTTCAAATCCAGCGATCTGCTCCCGCGGGAGGTTGCAGCGATTACGTTTTTCGATGAGCCGGAAATGAGCGTCTGTCTCCACACTGATGAAACTCACGGCCACCCCGCTCTCACCGGCCCGGCCGGTGCGGCCAATCCGATGTTCGTAATCCACCGGCGAACGCGGCAGATCGTAATTCACCACGACGGGGAGCCCCGCGATGTCGAGACCGCGCGCGGCAACATCCGTTGCCACCAAAACACGGATACGCGACGCTTTGAACTCAGCGAGCGCCGCCGTCCGCGCCCCTTGGCTGAGCTCACCATGCAGCGCCGCGGCCTCGATCCCGGCGCGGCGCAGTTTCTCAGCGACGTGCTCTGTCGCATATTTGGTGGCGACGAACACCAAAACGCGGGTCCACGCGTGCAGCTCGATCAGGTTGCGCAGGAGCTGCGTGCGCTGCGGAGCGTCGACCTCGATCGCCCGCTGCGTAATATCCGGAGCGTCAGCGGGTGCCGTCGGGATCTCAATCCGCGTTGGCTCCCGCAAAAGACTCTCGGCCAGCTGCCAGACCGCCGGGGGAAACGTAGCCGAAAAAAACAGGGTCTGCCGGCGAGTGGGCAGCAGCGCAAAGATCCGCGTGAGCTCATCCGCGAAGCCCAGCGCGAAGAGACGATCAGCCTCGTCCAACACGAGCGCCGAGACCGCAGAGAGCGAGACGGCGTGGTGCGCGATCAAATCCAGCAACCGACCAGGCGTGGCCACAATGATATCCGCACCGCCGCCGAGTGCGATCATCTGCGGGTTGATGGACACCCCACCATAGACGACGAGCGTCTTCAACGCTGGTGCGGGCAGATAGCGACCATAGTCGCGAAACGCGTCGCCGACCTGAGCTGCGAGTTCGCGGGTCGGAACCAAAACAAGCGCACGCACGAACCGCACCCGCTCCCGCGGTGTGCCCGCGAGGAGTTGCAGGAGCGGCAAGGCAAAGGCCGCAGTCTTGCCCGAGCCGGTCTGCGCCGAGGCCCAGACATCGCCACCTCGGAGCACGGCGGGGATCGCGGCGGCCTGAATCGGCGTGGCTTCGGTGTACGCACGCTCGGCGATCGCCCGGAGCAGCGCCGCCGAAAGGCCGAGAGAGGAAAATGACATGCCCGAGGGATGAAGCGCGCCGCTCCGAGAGGGAAACCTTTTATCCGCTGTGCGCAGGGGTTATTTCGCCCGCAGCGCGGCTGCGATCGCCGCACTCACCTCGGGCGAATCAGGCTCGGCGCCGGCCTCGAAGCGCTGCAGCACCACGCCATCGCGACCGACGAGAAATTTAGTGAAGTTCCATCCGATATTACCCGGAAACGGCGAGTCCTTTCCCGCGAGCGCGCTGTAGAGCGCGTGCCGCTTCGCACCATTTACCTCGATTTTTTCGAAGAGCGGAAAGGTCACGTGAAACGTCGTGCTACAGAAATTTTTGATCTCGGCGGAGGAGCCCGGTTCTTGCGCGCCGAACTGGTTGCACGGAAACGCCAGGACGGTCAGTCCCTGCGCCTGATATTTTCGAAACGCCGCCTCGAGTCCTTGATATTGGGACGTGTAGCCACACTCCGAGGCGACATTGACGATGAGCAGCACGCGCCCCTTGTAGGCCGCGAGCGAAGTGGCCTTGCCGTCGATATCTTTGACGGCGACATCGTAGGGCACTGCAGCTCGCAGCGTCACCAGACACCCCCAGAATAGTGATAACAGGCCGAGCGATCTGCGCATCCCGCACCGTGGCTTGGGCGGCCCGAGCCTGTCAATGCGCGGCGACGTCCGGAGCGGCTAGCGTCCACCTGGAGCCAGCCCGCGTTCGCTGGACTGCGCAAAAGCGAGCACCCGGGCGAACTCCGCGCTCGCGGCCTGCGGGTGCGCGGCGAGTTTTTCGAGAGCTTGGGAGCGATTGAGACCGTCGCGGTAGAGCAACCGGTGGATCTGCTTTACGCGGTCGACTTGCTCGGGAGTGAACCCGTTGCGCTCGAGTCCCACGCGATTGATCGCGCGGACCTCCGCCGGCGTGCCGTCAGCAATGAAAAACGGCGGCAGGTCGTGCACCAGCTTGGCCGTCGCCGAGAGCATGGCATAGGCACCGAGGCGACAGAACTGGTGAATGCCGCCGTAGCCACCGATCACGACGTAGTTCTCGACCGTGACGTGGCCGCCCAACACGGCACCGTTGCTCATGATAATGTTATCACCCAACACGCAGTCGTGCGCGACATGACAGGTCGCGAGTAGGACGTTGTTATCACCAATCCGGGTGCAGTCGCCGTCGTTGGTGGCGCAGTGGATCGAGACGTATTCGCGGAAGACGTTGCGGTCACCAATGCGGAGGCCGGGATTGCCGCCGGAGAACTTGAGATCCTGGGTTTTTCCGCCGATACACGCGAAAGGAAACACCTCGCAGGACTTGCCCAGCTGGGTGTTGCCTTCGACGGACGCGTGGTGGTGCAGGCGCGTGCCGTCGCCCAGAGTGACACCTGCGCCGACGTAAGCGTAAGCACCGACTTCGACGTCGGCGCCGAGGTGCGCACCGGATTCAATAATGGACGTGGGGTGGATCTTTGCGGTCATGAGCTCAGTCCATTTCGGAGCTGTTGATAATCGCAAACATCAGATCAGCCGACGACACGACTTGACCATCCACGGTGCAGGTGACCTCAGCAGCGGCGAGCTTGTCCCCACGGGTTTTGGTCAGCTTGGCGTTGAGGATGAGCTGATCGCCGGGACGCACGGGCTTCCGAAATTTCACCTTGTCCGCGCTCATGAACAGCGTGGCTTTGCCCTCGGCGGATCCGCGTCGAAGCATCAAAATACCGGCGGCCTGAGCCATCGCCTCAAGCTGGAGCACGCCCGGCATGACCGGATTCCCGGGAAAGTGGCCCTGAAAATACGGCTCGTTGATGCTCACGTTCTTGATCGCAACGAGCGCATCGCTCCCCACGAACTCCACGACGCGGTCGATCATCACAAAGGGATAACGGTGCGGCAGCGTGTCGAGAATACGCCGGATATCGAGGGCCGTCTCGTCGGGCATGACCATTGCCGGACGCGGCTTTTTCTTCGGCCCCTTTTTACGTTCCTCCAACTTGGCGGCGAGCGCTTTGGTCAGTTCGGCGTTGATCGCATGACCGGGGCGCGTGGCGATAATGTGCGCCTTCAACGGCATGCCCAGCAGCGTGATGTCCCCGATGATATCCAGAATCTTGTGGCGCACGAACTCATCCTTAAAGCGCAGGCCTTCCTTCGAAATGATCTTATCGCCCTTGATCACGACCGCGCAATCGAGCGAGCCGCCTTTGATCTTACCGAGTTTCAGCAGCTCCTCGATGTCCTCGTAAATCGTGAACGTCCGCGCGGCCGCGATCTGCGTCATGTAGGAATCCGGATCGATGAGCAGCGACAGATGCTGCGTGTGAATGCCCCGATCATCGGCCGAGGTGCAGGAGATCCGGAGATCATCAGACGGCAGCGCGATGATGGACGACTGACCTTTCGTCACCGAGACGGCGGCATCCAGCGTGAAGTATTCGCGATCCGTGGCCTGCTCCATGGGCTCCCCTTGCATGATCAAATCGACAAAGGGTTTGGCCGAACCATCGAGGATGGGCGGCTCCGAGGCGTCCATTTCAATGATGGCATTATCGATGCCGCAGCCGCTCAACGCACTCAGGACGTGTTCGACCGTCTGAACTTTCGCGTGGCCCACCTGAATGGTGGTGGCGCGGACGAGATCGGTCACGAAATCTACGCGCGGGCGCAGCTCCGGTGCCCCACTGAGATCCACCCGCCGAAAGACGAAACCATGGTCCACGGGCGCAGGTTTCAGCGTCATCGTCACCGCGTCGCCGGTGTGCAGTGAATTGCCCTTGATGGAGACTTCCCGCGCGAGAGTGCGTTGTTTCATAACTGTTAGCGGTCAGTCTCGGAAACACGTTGGGCGGAGCGCAAGCGTGGAGTCAGCCGCGGCCTTGACAGCCGATGACGCGACTCATCACTGTGGACCTTTTCACCACTCAAAACCCTCCGTTCGAACCGAATCCCGTCATGCCAGCAGCCAACGATATCCGCCGAGGCCAAGTCATTAAATTCAACGGCGAGCCGCACCTCGTCATGGAAACCCAACACCGCACGCCAGGAAATCTTCGGGCGTTTGTGCAGGTCAAGATGCGCAATCTTCGCTACGGCAAGGCACTGGACCAACGTTTCGCTTCGACGGACACCATCGAGGTGCTCGCGACCGAAAAGCGCACCCTCGAGTTCAGCTACGCAGACCGTGACGCGTTCGCATTCATCGATCCGGACACTTTCGACCAGATCGAACTGAGCGCCGAATTGCTCGGCGATTCGAAGCACTACCTCACCGCTGGCGGCAAATGCGATGTGCTCTTCGTGGACGACAAGCCTTTGACACTCGAACTGCCTTCGACCGTTGAACTCAAGGTCGTTGAAAGCTCTGACGGCATCAAGGGCGACACCGCCAGCAACGTCCAGAAACCCGCCAAGCTTGAAACCGGTCTCGTGGTGCAGGTCCCGCTCTTCATCAAAGAAGGCGAGATCATCAAGGTCAGCACCGAAGATGGCAGTTACCTCGGTCGCGCCTAACTCAATTGGCTCCGGGGTGTCCCGGACTGCCGCGAACTCCCAGCCTGCAGGAAATCTGCAGGCTTTTTTATTGTCCCAACCGTGGCCCTACGAGGCCAGTGCCGCGATCGCCGATTTGTAACGCACCGCCGCCTCGGCTTGCGTGCTCGCGGTGCATTCAAGATCGCGGAGGAGGCCGTCGCGCAAACCGTAAATCCAGCCATGCACCGTCAGTTCCTGCCCGCGTAGCCACGCATCGCGCACGATGGAGGTCTGCGTCACGTTAGCGACCTGCTCGACGACGTTGAGTTCGCAGAGGCGCGCGCTCTGAGCATTTTCATTGGGTAACCGACACAGACAGGCGTCGTGTTTGTCCCGCACGTCCTGCACGTGACGCAGCCAGTTGTCGGCGAGGCCGACCCGCTCACAGCGAATCGTCGCACGCACACCACCACACCCATAGTGCCCCACCACCATCACGTGCTTCACCTTCAGCACATCCACCGCGAACTGAATGACCGAAAGGCAATTCAGGTCGGTGTGCACGACCACGTTGGCAATATTGCGATGCACAAAGACCTCCCCGGGGAGCAGGCCGATGATTTCGTTGGCCGGCACGCGGCTGTCAGAGCAACCGATCCAGAGATACTCGGGATTCTGCTGGCGCGAAAGCTTCTCAAAGAAATCCGGATCGCGGGCGCGAATGTGGTCCGCCCACGCCTTGTTCTGCTCAAACAGGTGATTGAGGTTGTCCATGCGAACGCGATCGTTTTCGCGTCGGGAAAAATGTCCACCTTCAATCCTGCGGGCCGCTAGACGTCGGGCCTCGGGCCACCCCTATCGACGACTACGCAAGCGCCGCTGGAGTCGTCGCCTCACATTTCAGGCGATTAGGGCCACGCCCACCGCCGCCGTCCGCCGGCACCAGCCGCACGCCACATGGAGGACAGGTCGGGGAGCGTTCGCTAGCGCCGCCGTCTGCATTAACTCGCGGCGGGCGGCGGGCGTCAGCGCGTTGGTTTCTCCCGAGAAATTAGCGAGCAACGCGAGCCGAGGGAGTGACTCGATGCCGATGAATCCAGACCTAAACGACCCGCGCCCAAAGGACTTTGAGGTACCGGCTTTCCAAGCAGTTGGAGTAAACCGGGTGGTCAACCCCGGGCCCCGTGCGATCAAAAAACTGCAGTCGCCGGCTCTGCCGATGCGCCGCCTTGATGACGTGCGCCTCAAAATCTTCCAGCGAGAGCAGTCCCGAGCAAGAGCACGTCACGAAAATCCCGCCCGGTTTCACGAGGGAAATCGCGAGTAAATTGAGGTCCTCGTATTTTTGACGCCCCTCCCAATTTCCCGCCGCATCGCGGGTGAAGATGAATTTCGGCGGATCGAGCACCACGACGTCCCATTTTTCTCCGTTTTGCTGCATCTGGCGCGCGTAGGCAAACGCGTCGGCGTGCACAAACTTTAGCCGAACTTGGTTGAGGTTCGCGTTCCGTTTCGCCTGCTCGAGCGCGACCTCGTCGAGGTCGACACTCGTCACCTCGGCGGCGCCACCCATGACCTTGGCGTTAAGCGAAAAACCACCGGTGTAGCAACAGAGATCGAGCACCCGCGCGTCTTTGGCGAATCGAACCACGGCCCGGCGATTGTCGCGTTGATCGCAGAAAAAACCGGTCTTGTGCCCTTCCGCAAAGTCCACCTCGTAGCGCACGCCGTGCTCCCGGATTTTCACTTTGGTGGGCGCCGCCGCGTTGGTTTCTTTAAACAACGAAGGCTTGATGCCCTCGAGACTGCCGAGGTCGTGATCCACGTGAACACGCGCAAACTTCGTTCCGGCCAGCTCGTGCAAGAGCGGCAGCCATGTGGGCAACCGTTGCGCGATGCCGAGGGAGTAAATCTCGCACAGCAGCGTATCTCCGTAGCGGTCGATCGTCAGTCCGCTCAGCCCATCACCATCGGAGCTGATCAGGCGATAGGCGTCGGTGGTCTCATCGAGCTTGAAGAGGTCCCGTCGCAATGCGACTGCACGACGAATCGCTCCTTCAAAGTAGCTCTCATTGACGGGCTCAGTCGAGTGACACACCACGCGGAGCGGAATCTTCGCGCGCGGATTGAAGAGGCCGCCGCCCGTAAGGTTGCCGTTCTTGTCGTAAACGTTGACGAAGTCTCCCGGACGCGCGTCCGGGGAACACTGGCCGAGGAGACGTGGAAAAATCGCCGGCTGAAACGTAAAATATTTCAACTGCGCCCATGGCTTCGGCCACGCTGAGCGGTCGATCACCGGGGGCGGTGCTTTCGTGGGCTTCTCGGGCGTGAACTCAACATCCTCGGATTCGTCGGCCATTTCGAGTGATTGGGAAGGTCGAAGCTGCACTCGGCAAATTTTATCCAAAAATTCTGAAACGAGCCTTGGCCTCCGGTGCTCGGGCGCCTGTCTCCCCGCGGAAATTTATTTCTCCGCTCCCGCGGTGTCGGCGGCACGGGTAGTCGCAGTCGCCCGATGCCACCTCCGCCCTCGTCCCTTCGTTCGGCCACCGGACGGCATAAAAAAACCGACCGAAAATTCCGGTCGGCTTTGAAGCATCGGTCAAACGCGGCGAGTGCGCCGCGTCTCCAGCACACACCCTTACGCCACCCGCTCGACGATGAGCGGCGGAGGCGTCGGCCGCTTCGGAGCGAGCCGGTAGGCGTTCTTGAAGTGATCGAGCGCCTGCTCGAGCTTCGCTTCGTCGTTGTAGTGAATCATCATGAGCGGCTCACCTTGTTTCACCTGCGTGCCGACCTTCTTAATTTCAGAAACACCGACGGAGTAGTCGATCTTGTCGCCTGCGGCGTTCTTACCCGCACCGAGGATATGCACGCCGTGCGCAATCATGGCGGCGTTAATGGTATGAACATAGCCGCGCTTGGGCGCGGGCAATTTGCGGATATGTTTCGCCACCGGGAATTTTTCAGGATGATCGATGAACGTCGTATCGCCACCTTGGGCTTTGATCAGATCTTTGAACTTTTCGAGCGCCGAACCATCGGTCAGATGCCGCTGAACCGTCTGCTTCGCGGAGAGCGTGGATCCTGCGACGCCGGCCAGGCGGACGATCTCCATGCCGAGCTTCAGGACGAGTTCCTTCATGTCTTCCGGACCTCCGCCCGTTAGGAGTTGAATCGCTTCCTTCACTTCAAGCGACGTACCGACGCTATCACCGAGCGGCTGGTTCATATCTGTCACCAAGGCGACGCAACGGCGCTTCATGGAGCGACCGACGCGCGTCATCGAGCGAGCGAGCTGCTTCGCCTGCTCGAGATCCTTGATGAACGAGCCGTTGCCCCACTTCACATCAATCACGAGGCCCTCGGAGCCTTCGGCGAGTTTCTTCGAAAGCACACTGCCGGTAATGAGCGGGAGGCTCGGAATCGTGCCAGTCTCTTTTCGCAGGGCGTAGAACTTGGCCTCGACCGGAGCGAGGTCCTCGGTCTGGGCGATGATCGCGCCGCCGATTTTGGCCAACTGAGAGACGAACTGCTCGTTCGTTAGGTGGCACTTGAAACCGGGCACAGAGGAGAGTTTTTCCAAGGTATTGATGACGTAATCGTGCTCGACGCCACACATCATCGGAACCACGACGCCCGCCGCCATCGCCAAGGGGACCAACACGAGCGAGGTTTTGTCGCCGACGCCACCCGTAGAGTATTTATCGATCTTCGGCTTCGCGATGAGTGAGAGGTCAACGACCTCTCCGGACAGCATCATTTCTTCCGTGAGATCGGCCGTTTCCTGAGCGGACATACCCGAGAAATAGATCGCCATCGCCAACGCAGCCAATTGATGCCGCGGCATTTCACCATCCAGCGTGCTGTCGATGATAAAGCGGATTTCTTCCTGATTGAACTCACCACCGTCACGCTTTTTTTCGATCAAGAACTCGAAAGTAGGCTTAATAAACCGACGGGTTGGAATGTTTCGTTTGCTTGTCATGAGTAATGTATAAGGATCGACGGACGTGGCCCCCAGCGCGGAGAAATTTGCGATCCAATGGAGTTCATGTCGGAAGTCGAGCCAAAATTCCCTCCGAAATTCCTCCCCGCGCAGCGCTCACCAGGTGCTGTCCGCCGGATAAAACCGCCTCAGTCATCACGTGCAAAACCCAGTATTGGACCGAGGGTCCGTTCGCCCGCGACCGCCCCTCTCTGCGGATGGTAGCACCCGCTGGGAAACTCCCCGAGGTGAGCGTCCAGCGTTCGTCGGCATCGTCCCTCACGAGCTTTCGCGGCCAAGCCAATCGCCAACTCCACGCTTGCGCGCCCGCCGCGCGATTTCGTTTCCTCACCAAATGCACGTCGCTTTCCATCTTGCCGTCGACCTCGACACGTCCCTGCGGACCGCCGCTACTACGGCCGGACTGGCGGACGCCGCCGCCTTCACCCCCGAGGTGCGCACCGCCGACCCCAAGCATGGCGACTTTCAAGCCAACGGCACGCTCGGCTACGCCAAGGCGCGCAAACTCAACCCCCGCGCCACCGCCGAACAACTCGTCGCCGCCCTCCCCGCCTCCGTTCGCGATGCCTACGAGGTCAGCATCGCGGGGCCCGGTTTCATCAATTTCACTCTCAAACCCGCCGCACTCCTCGCCTGGCTGCAGTCTTTTTCCACGCCTGAGGCGCTGGCCACAGGTGCCGCCGCCGCCCACGCTGGCCAAACTTGGGTGGTCGATTACTCCTCACCGAACACCGCAAAGCAAATGCACGTCGGCCACCTCCGCTCGGCCGTGATCGGCGAGGCGATTTGCCGTCTGCTGGCTTTCACGGGCGCGCGCGTCATCCGCGACAACCACCTCGGCGATTGGGGCACCCAATTCGGCAAACTCATCTACGGTTACAAACGCTGGGTAAACGCGGAGGCACTCGCCGCCGACGCGATCGAAGAACTCGAGCGCGTTTACAAACTCGGCCATGCCGCCACCCCCGATGACTCTCCGGAACTCGACGAAGCGCGCCGCGAGCTCGTCGCTCTCCAAAACGGCGACCCCACCAACGTCGCGCTCTGGAAATCGTTCTCCGAGGTCAGCCTCGCCGCTTTTCAAAAAATCTACGACCGCCTCGGTATCCAGTTCGACTACCATCTCGGCGAATCGTTCTACAACGACCAGGTCGAACGGATCTACCGCGAACTGACCGCAACCACCCCGCCGCTCGCCGAAATCAGCGAGGGCGCCCTCGTCGTTTTCCACCCCGAGCACCCGCGTTTCAAAACCCAGCCGTTCTTGGTGCGCAAGGCCGACGGTGCTTCCAACTACGCCTCCACCGATCTCGCGACCGCGCTCTACCGCACCGAGCACTTCCGGGCCGATGGCATCGTCGTCGTCACGGATTTCCGCCAAGGGGACCACTTCGAGCAACTCTTCCTCACCGTAAAAAAGTGGTTCGTGGCGAAAAACTACCGTCTGCCGGAGTTGCATCACGTCACCTTTGGCGCCGTCACCGGCGAAGACGGCAAGGCCCTCAAAACCCGTGACGGCGGCGTCATCAAACTCAAGGCCCTCCTCGACGAAGCCGAGGAACGCGCCCACGCCATCGTCACCGCAAAAAATACCGAGCGCCCCGAGGCCGATCAGTTCTCCGCGGAAGCCTGCCGCACCATCGCGCAGACCGTGGGCATCGCTTCCGTCCAATACGCCGACCTCTCGCAAAACCGCAGCAGCAACTACGTCTTCTCCTGGGACAAGATGCTCGCCCTCGACGGCAACACCGCACCCTACCTGCTCTACGCCGTCGCGCGCATCCACTCGATCTTCCGCAAGGCCGGCGTCACTCCCGCCGAGCTCGCGCTCAACGCCACCGCCACCGCACCGGAGACGCCCGCCGAAATCATGCTCGCGCGCAAACTGGCAAAATTCCCCGACGCGCTTCGGATCGCCGGCGAGAGTCTGCGTCCGCACTTTCTCTGCCTCTACCTCTTCGAACTCGCCGGTGACTACAGCTCGTTCAACAGTGCGGATAAAGTGCTCGTCGATGATCCGGTCCTCCGCGCTCGCCGCCTGATGCTCTGCGCCCGGACGCTGCTGACACTCGAAACCGGTCTTCACCTGCTCGGCCTCCGCACCCTCACGCGCATGTAGTCGACGGTGGTCGGAACCCGCGCGGCACCCTGTAAACGGCAGGCGTCAGCCGACAAAAAAGCCGGCATCGCATGCGCGACGCCGGCTTGAGAATCAGGGCACCGTGGTTCGGGCGACTTTAGATCGCCGCATCGCCACGTTCGTCGGTACGGATGCGCACGACGCCTTCGAGCGGGAGCACGAAGACCTTGCCGTCACCGATCTTGCCGGTCTTGGCCGAGGCGACGATGGCATCAATTGCCTTGCCGACGGCATCGTCGGTCACGGCCACTTCGATTTTCACCTTGGGGAGGAAATCGACCGTATACTCGCTGCCACGATAAATCTCGGTGTGACCCTTCTGACGACCGAAGCCCTTGACTTCGGTGACCGTCATACCTTCCACACCGACTTCGGCGAGGGCGGTTTTCACTTCTTCGAGTTTGAACGGTTTGATGATGGCGATGATCAGTTTCATAGAATAGTTGGGTTAATGATGGGTCCGTGCACTCAGGACTTCGACTCGTAGATATAACCTTCTTCACCATGATCACTGAGGTCGAGACCTTCTTGTTCGGCCTCCACCGAAGGACGAAGTCCTACGACGGCCTTCACGATGAGGGCGATGATCACGGTCGCGACGGACGCCACGACCAACGTGATGCCGATCGCCTTGATTTGCTCAATCCAGAGCGTCTTGCCGACGACGTCCTTGAGATTCGTACTCAGGTTGGCATTGACGGCAGGCGTGGCAAAAACACCGGCCAACAACGCACCCAACGTGCCGCCCACTGCATGGACGCCGAAGGTATCAAGGGCGTCATCGTAGCCAAACATCGCTTTGAGCTTCGTCACCGCGAAGAACGGAATCGCCCCAGCAAGGATGCCGACCCACATGGCCGAGGTGCTGTCGATAAATCCGCAAGCGGGCGTCACCACGACGAGACCGGAGACGGCACCCGAGCAGAGCCCGAGGACGCTGGCCTTCTTGCGGGTGAGGTATTCGAGGAGGGCCCAGACTGAGGCCGCGACACCGGTCGCGAGCGTGGTGGTGGTAAAGGCGTTGGCGGCGACACCATCGGCGGCGGCGGCAGAGCCAGCATTAAACCCATACCAGCCGACCCAGAGCATTCCGGTACCGACCATGCAGAGGACGAGGCTGTGCGGAAGCATCGGAGTTTTTCCGAAGCCAAGGCGCTTACCCACGAGCATGCAGAGAATCAGCGCTGACCACCCAGAGGACATGTGCACCACGGTGCCGCCAGCGAAGTCGATGGCTTTGATGGCCGCGCCGGCGTTCCACACGCCGTTCATGAAGCCATTGACGCCCCACACCATGTGCGCGAGCGGGAAGTAGACCAAAAACATCCAGCCGGTCATGAAGAGAATCATGGCGGAGAATTTCATGCGCTCGGCGATCGCACCCACGATCAGGGCGGGCGTGATAATCGCGAACATCATCTGATACATCGCGAATACATTCTGCGAAACCCAGAAGGCGTAGTCCGTGTTCGGCGCGCTATCGACGCCTTTCAAAAAGAAGAATTCCGAGCCACCGAGGAACGGGCTGTTGAAGCTCTTCCCGAAAACCAAGCTGTAACCAAAAGCCCACCACAAGATAGTGACGAGGCCGGCCAAGCTCAGACACTGCGCCATGACCGACAGGACGTTCTTCGTGCGGACCAAGCCGCCGTAAAAGAGGGCCAGACCGGGCAGCGTCATGAAAAGCACGAGCGCCGCGCTCGTCATCATCCATGCGTTGTGACCGGGACCAGCGACACCCACGGAAGGAGTCGTCAGTCCAGCCGGGATGGTCAGGTTGCCGTCCTTATCTTTCGGTCCGACTTTTAACGCCGCCGAAGGGTCGCCGTTGCCGATATAGGCTTCGAGACCGGCGATGCGCTGCTCCAGCGTCGGAGCCGGAGGCGGCGGAGGCGTAGCGGCTGCGGGAGCAGCAGCTTGGGCAAAAGCAGACACGGTGGCCGCGAGCGCCAGACATGCCGCGAAGAGCGATCTGAAGGGTTTGATTCGAAGTGTATTCATAGGGTTGGACGCAACCCTTGATTAGCAAAATCGATGCCGCACATGAATCCCCCGCGTGATTTTCCTTAAAAAATATCACCTCACATCGCTTCGTCATAGCGTGGAGTGAGTTACCGACGCTACAATTCCAGTAATTCCCCCAAAACCCGCACCCGAACGGGCGCACACATCACCGAAAACCTTCTACGCTGCTCGCTGATCCCTCAGTCAGACCGCCGCCTCGCCCCGCTCGCCCGTGCGGATGCGCACCACGTCCTCCAAAGACAGAACGAAGATCTTGCCATCACCGATCTTTCCCGTCCGAGCCGCGCTCGCGATCGCCTCGACCACTGCACTCGCCAGCTCATCCGGCACCGCAATCTCCAGCTTGGCCTTCGGGAGAAAATCCACCGTGTATTCGTTGCCCCGGTAGATCTCCGTGTGGCCTTTTTGCCGCCCGAAGCCTTTGACTTCGGTCACCGTCATGCCTTCCACGCCGGCTGCCGCGAGCGCGTCTTTGACCTCTTCGAGTCTGAAGGGCTTGATGACCGCAACAATGAGTTTCATGGGAGCAGCTCAGATGTTGCTGGCATCATAGATATACCCGTGCTCCCCGTGGTCGGTCAGATCGAGACCTTCCTGCTCCGCCTCGATCGTGGGTCTCAGACCGATGGTCGCGCGCAGCACGAGGGCAATGATCAACGTTCCGCCGACCGCCAGACCCAAGGCGACGCCCATCCCCTTGAGTTGCTCCATCCACAACGTGCGCCCGACTGAAGCGCTCAGGTGAGTGGCGAGATTTCCGTTAATCGCGACATCGGCAAACACGCCGGTGAGGAGCATCCCGATCGTGCCGCCCACGCCATGGACGCCAAAGACATCCAACGCGTCGTCGTAGCGCAGCCACCCCTTCAGCTTCGTGCAGGCAAAGAAAGGCAAGGTGCCGCCTGCCAATCCCACCCAAACCGACGCCGTGGCGTCGATAAAACCGCACGCCGGCGTGATCGCCACCAACCCCGCCACCGCACCCGAACAGAATCCGAGCACACTGGCCTTGCCGCGCACATAATACTCCAACCCCGCCCACGTGCCCGCGGCCACCGCCGCGGCAATCGTCGTCGCCATGAAAGCATTACCGGCGATTCCATCCGCCGCGACCGCCGACCCCGCGTTGAATCCATACCAGCCCACCCACAGCAGGCCCGTCCCCACCATACAGAGCACCAGACTATGTGGCGGCATGGGTGTCTTGCCGAAACCAAGCCGTGGACCCAGCACGATACACAAGACCAACGCCGACCAACCGGACGCCATCTCCACGACCATGCCACCCGCGAAATCGATCGCCTTGATCGAGGCGGCGGGATTGGCGAGGCCGTTCATCAATCCGTTTGCGCCCCACACCATGTGCGCGAGGGGACAATACACCAACAGCACCCAGAGCACCGTGAACGCGAGCACGGCGGAGAACTTCATGCGCTCCACCACCGCTCCGACAATCACTGCCGGCGTGATGATCGCAAACATCAGCTGAAACATCGCGAAAACATTGTGCGAAACCCAAAACGAATAATTCGGATTGGGGGCGCCCCCCACGCCCTTGAGAAAGAAGTGCTCCGAGCCTCCGAGGTAGGGGCTGTCGAAGCTTTTGCCAAAGACCAAACTGTAGCCCACGGCCCACCACAGCACCGTCACCACACTCGTGATACCCAGGCACCAGCCCATGATCGACAGCACATTTTTCGCCCGCACCAGTCCGCCGTAAAAAAGCGCCAGCCCCGGGAGCGTCATGAACAGCACGAGCGCCGCACTCACCATCATCCACGCGTTGTGGCCCGGTCCGGCGACGCTCGCACTGGGTGTGGTCAGCCCCGGCGGAATTTCGCCTCGGGCATTTTTCAGAGCCGCGGTCGGATCGGTATTAGCCAGATAAGCCTCCACACTCGCTAGCCTTTGCTCGACCGTCGGAGCCAGTGCGACGGGCACCACCGGCGCAGCCGCCGCGGACTCGCCGCGCACCCATGGGGAGCACAGCAGCCCGAGAAAAAGCGCGATGAGCATAGGACGAAGGTCAGCACTGGTTATTCGCATAAGGGTCCTCCCACTGAGTATTATTATTCATGCTAGTCACGTCTTTGATGAATCGATCAATCAAAGTTTATGACAGAGCCCATGCGGAGTCACCGCTAGACGCCAATCAACGCCGTCCCCACCGCCCCGATTCAGGCTCAGACCGCCGACTCGCCCCGCTCGTCCGTCCGGATGCGCACCACTTCCTCCAGCGGGAGGATAAACACTTTACCGTCGCCGATCTTTCCCGTCTTCGCGGCTTTGACGATGAGCTCGACCGCCTTGCCAGCAGCCTCATCAGCCACGGCGACTTCGATTTTCACCTTGGGTAGAAAATCGACGGTATATTCACTGCCACGATAAGTCTCCGTGTGTCCCTTTTGGCGACCGAAGCCTTTAACTTCGGTCACCGTCATCCCCTCGATCCCAGCCTCGGCGAGCGCTGCTTTTACTTCCTCCAGCTTGAATGGCTTGATGATGGCGATGATGAGTTTCATGAGAGATTCCTAGGTTGAAATCCGTAACCAGATCGTAGATTCGCAAAGGTCAGGCGTTGACTCGCGACCACCGCGCTCACTCGGGCATCGCGATAGCAATGTGCAGATCCTTGAGCTGCTTCGCCGTGACCGGTGTCGGGCTCTGCGCCATGAGATCCTGGCCTTTTTGAGTTTTCGGAAACGCGATCACATCACGAATGCTCGTCGTGCCACAGAGCAAAGCACACATCCGGTCCAAACCGAACGCGATGCCGCCGTGCGGCGGCGCACCATAAGTAAACGCCTTCAACATGTAACCAAATCGACTTTCCACCACGTCGGCCGGGATCTTGAGCACATCTTCAAATATCTTTTTCTGCATCGCCGGGTTGTGAATGCGGATCGAGCCTCCCCCGAGTTCCATGCCGTTGAGGACGACGTCATAATGCTGACCGCGAACTTTCTTCGGGTCGCTGTCGAGGTACGCCGCATCCTCCGCGACCGGTGCGGTGAATGGATGATGCGTCGCGACGTAGCGGTTCTCCGCCTCATCGTGGCTCATCAACGGAAAATCGACGACCCACAGAAACTTCCAGTCATCGTGCCGGATCGTCATTTTACCCCGCTTCACGAGGAGTTGCGCCGCCTCGAGGCGGATCCGGCCCAAGATCGCGCACGCCTTTTCCCAAGGCGCCGCCGCGAAGAAAATCATGTCGCCTTCGGTCACACCGAGCTGGGCGGTCAACGCCGCCTTTTCCGTCTCCGAGAAGAATTTCACGATCGGCGATTTCCACTCGCCGCCTTCGACTTTGATGAAGGCGAGTCCCTTCGCACCGAGCGATTTGGCGATTTCCTCGAGCGTCTTGAGCTCACCTTGCGTAAGATCGGCGAGCCCCTTGGCATTGATCGCTTTGATCGCGCCACCGCCGGTCGCCGTCGAGGCAAACACCTTGAACCCAGAGGTCTTGAACAACTCGGTGAAGTCCACGAGCTCCATGGCGAAGCGCACATCGGGTTTATCCACCCCGAAGCGGTTCATCGCATCGTGGAACGGCATGCGCACGAATGGCGTCGCGATGTCCTGACCCAGCACGTCCTGCCAGAGTTTCTTCAGCATGCCCTCGAACAGCGCGTAGATGTCTTCGCGCGTGACGAACGAGGCCTCGACGTCCACCTGCGTGAACTCCATCTGCCGATCCGAACGCAAATCTTCGTCGCGGAAGCAGCGCGCGATTTGGAAATATTTCTCCACTCCCGCCACCATGAGAATCTGCTTAAACTGCTGCGGCGACTGCGACAGCGCGTAGAACTGTCCCGGGTGAATCCGCGACGGCACGAGATACTCGCGCGCACCTTCCGGCGTGCTCTTGAACAGGGCCGGCGTCTCCACTTCGATGAACTCTTGGGAGTCAAAATAATCACGGATCGACTTCGCCGCCTTGTGCCGCACGTGCAGATTCTTCCGCATCTTCGGACGGCGCAGATCGAGGTAACGATAGGTCAGCCGCATGTCCTCGTTCACCTTGTCACCACCCACGTCGTCGAGCGGAAACGGCGGCGTGTCGGAAATATTATGGATCGTTAGCTCAGTCGCATCGACCTCGACTCCACCCGTGGGCAGCGCCGCGTTCACCGTGCCCTCGGGGCGCGCGACGACCTTACCCTTGATCCCGATCACCGACTCCGGCTTCAGGTGCGCGGCTTGCTCGCCGATCGCCGGATTCGCCTTCGGGTCAAACATCACCTGCGTGATGCCTTTGCGGTCGCGCAAATCGATAAAGAGAATCCCGCCGTGGTCGCGGATGGAATCCACCCAGCCTAGGAGCGAAACGGTCGCGCCGAGATCGTTGGGAGTGAGCTGGGCACAGTGATGGGAGCGGTGCATGGTCAAAATGAGTCGGAGAGGAGAACGCACCCGGCGAAGGGTGCGCAAACAGATTCTCGGTGCTAAGCACCAGCCGACTTAGCCCACCACGAGGCTCTCGCCCGTCATCTCCACCGGCTTCGGCAGCCCCATTAAATGCAGCACCGTCGGCGCGATGTCGCCGAGCCGACCGCCGCTGCGCATCTTGGTTTTCCCCGCGACCAAACCTTCCCCCACGGCAAAGACCTCGACAAGATTCAGCGTGTGCGCGGTGTGCGGGCCGCGCGTGATCGGGTCCCACATCTGCTCGGCGTTGCCGTGGTCCGCACAGACGACGGCCTTGCCGCCCACCTGCGCGATCGCGGCGAGCAACTCGCCCACGCCCGCATCCGTCGCCTCGACAGCCTTGATGGTCGCGGGCAACGAGCCCGTGTGCCCCACCATGTCGGGATTTGCGAAGTTCACTGCGATGAATCCATATTTCCCTGACAGAATCGCCGCCTTGGCTGCCGCCGTCACCTCCGCCGCCGACATCTCCGGCTGCAGATCGTAGGTCGCCACCGACGGGCTCGCAGGACACGCGCGGTCTTCACCGGGAAACGGCTCCCCGCGGTAGTTGTTAAAGAAAAACGTCACGTGCGGATTCTTCTCCGTTTCGGCACAGCGAAACTGCCCGATACCGGCCACGCTCACGACTTCGCCGAGGATGTTTTTCAACTTCGCCGGTTTGCCCGAGATGATGTGCACCGGCAGGCCGTGCTCATACTCCGTCATCGTCGCGTAGTAGAGATCGAGCTTCGCCCCGCGGTCGAACGCCTTGAAACCATCCAGCACAAACGCCTTGGTGATCTCGCGCGGACGGTCGCCGCGATAATTATAAAACAGCACCGCGTCACCATCCCCAAACGTCGCGAGCGGTTTCCCTGCCTCGCCCACGATCCACGTTGCCGGCACAAACTCGTCGCCATTCTGCGTCGGGCTGAGCGGATTCCGGTAGTAATGCTCGATCGCTTCGGCCGCGCTCGTCGCCGTCGCCACCGCGTGGCGGCCACTCAACATGTCGTAGGCCTTCTGCACGCGCTCCCAACGGTTGTCGCGATCCATCGCCCAGAAACGCCCGCAGATCGTGGCGATCGTACCGACGCCGATCTCACGACACTTGGCTTCGACTTGCTCGACAAACGCCAGCCCGCTCTGCGGCGCCGTATCGCGGCCATCCGTGAACCCGTGGATGAACACTTGCGCCTTCGTCAAACCATCGTCCTTCGCTTGCTGCAAAATCCCGTAGAGATGCTCGAGCATCCCGTGCACCCCGCCGTCGGACATGATGCCCATGACGTGCAGCTTGGCCGTCGGCGACGCCTTTACGCGGGCCACCACCGCGTGCCAGACGGGATTAGTCGCGAGTTGTTTTTCGGAGAATAGTTTATTCAGCCGCACCAGCTCCTGATCGACGATCCGGCCCGCGCCGATGTTTTCATGACCGACTTCGGAATTACCCATCTGCCCGTCGGGCAGCCCCACATCGAGACCGCTCGCGGAGACGAGCGTGTGCGGATACTTCGCCTGCAACGCATCGTCGCACGCCTTCTTGGCGAGGAACACGGCGTTCGTCGCGTTTTGCTCAGCGTGAGGATTCTTACCCCAGCCATCACGGATGACGAGGAGGACAGGTTTGCGGGTGGAGCTCATGGAAAAAGAGAGACGCTACGGATGACCACGGATGGACCGAGGTAAAACGTAAATTCTCACCAACGTCATTGTTTCAGCTCAACCGACCGCAGCAGGTCGCCGCGAAGCCTCCCCGCCGAATGCGCCGAGCTGGGCTTGCCGCCGCGCGTTCCCGCTGCCACCACAGGCCCCCGATGCCCGTACGTTCCAAGGCTCTTCCCTCCGTTCGCCCACGCCCACTCCGCGCGCGCACCTACGCGGGCACGCCACGCAATCTCGCGACACTCGCCCGCGTGTTGCGCTCGGGCGGACTCGTCGCCGCTCCGACCGAAACCGTCTACGGTCTCGCCGCCAACGCCCTCGATCCCGCAGCCTGCGAGCAAATTTTCCTCGCAAAGGCGCGTCCCCAAACCGACCCGCTAATCGTGCACATCGAAGCGATCGCGGACCTCGCCCAACTCGCAGTCGTCAACCCCGCCGCCCTCGTGCTCGCGCAGACATTCTGGCCCGGCCCGCTCACCCTCGTGCTGCCGAAGACCGCGCTCGTGCCCGCGATCGTGTCCGCCGGTCTCCCGAGTGTCGCCGTCCGCATGCCCGCTCATCCCCTCTTCCGTCGCCTCCTCCGACTCGCGGGCGTGCCGCTGGCCGCCCCGAGTGCGAACCCGTTCGGCTACGTGAGCCCCACCACCGCCCAACACGTGCGCGACGGCCTCGGCGATAAAATCAGCCACATCCTCGACGGCGGCCCCTGCTCGGTCGGTCTCGAATCTACCATCGTTGACCTCCGCCAGCCCGCGCGCCCCCGCGTCCTTCGCCCCGGCGCAATCACCCGCGCACAACTCGAACAAGCCCTCGGCGTCCCCGTGCTCGCTCCAGCCCGTCGTCGCACCCCAGCCACTGCAGTCGCCCAAATCGCGCCCGGGTTGCTCACGCGCCACTACAGCCCGCGCACACCCGTGCAACTGCACACGCACCTCACCACGCGCGCGGTCTCCTCGGGCGATCCGCGCGAGGCTTGGGTGTTCATCGCGAAGCCCCCCGTCCTCCGCGGAAAAAATATCTATTGGTTTGATCACCGCGGCGACCTGCCCCGGGTGGCTCAGCGACTCTTCGCCCTTCTCCGCGAGCTCGACCAAGCCGGCTTCACCCGCCTGCACATCGAACTCGCCCCGGGCCGCGCTGGCCTCGCCGATGCCATCAACGATCGCCTGCGGCGCGCCGCCGCCATTTGACATCGCCGATTTCCTGCGGACATGTCTCACCCCTGTATGGCTCAACGCGCTATCCTCCTCCTCAACCTCGGTTCGCCCGATTCCACTTCCGTCCCAGACGTCAAACGCTACCTGCGCGAATTCCTCGGCGATGAGCGCGTCATCGACCGACCTGGCTCGGCCTTCATCCGGAGTGTGTTGGTCAACGGCGTTATTATACCGTTTCGCGCCAAAAATTCCGCGCACGCCTACTCCACCATTTGGACCGACGCTGGCTCCCCGCTAATCGTCACGAGCAAGCTCACCCAGGCCGCCCTCCAAAAACGCCTGAGCTCCCCGGTCGACCTCGCCATGAACTATGGCAATCCCTCGATCCCCGACGCGGTCCGCCGCCTCATCGCGGCGGGCGTCAACGAAGTCCTGCTCTTCCCGCAATACCCGCACTACGCGATGTCGAGCTGGGAAACTGTCGTGGTCAAAGTCCGCCGGGTCGCCGCCGAGCTCGCGCCCACCATGAAGGTCGCCTGCGCCCAGCCGTTCTACGCGGAACCCGACTACATCGACGCCCTCGTCGCCAGCGCCCGCCCGTATCTGGCGCAGCCCCACGATCACCTGATGTTCAGTTACCACAGCATTCCGAAACGCCATCTCACCAAAGGCGACTCCTCGAAGGCCCATTGCCTTGTCACCCCCGATTGTTGCAACACCTGTTCGCCCGCCCACGCGACCTGCTACAAGGCCCAGGTCACCCGCACCACCCAGCTCTTCGCCCAACGCGCCGGACTCGACCCCGCCCGCTGGTCCATCGCGTTTCAATCACGCATCGTCGGTGAGCCGTGGCTCACTCCATATACCGACTTCGAATTAAAACGCCTCGCGGGCGAGGGTCGCAAACGCATGCTCGTCATGACCCCGGCCTTCGTAACCGACTGCCTCGAGACCCTCGAAGAAATCCGCGTCCGCGGCGCCGAAGAATTTGAAGAAGCCGGCGGCGAATCGTTCACCGCGATTCCGTGCCTCAACGATCATCCGGCCTACATCGATTTCCTCGCCAAGCGCTGCGGTGCATGGCTGGATGCCAGCTAACTTGAGTGAGGCCTCCACTAGTCGTAACACCCAGACTCTCGCGACGCCACCCGTCACCGCCTCTGGTGCCGACGACACCACCTCGGGCTTCGCACTGCTCGCCGACCAAGGCACCACGGGCTTTTTCGACCTTCACCTCTCGATCGACCGGGTGCTCTTTTCCCCTGCGTGGAAAAAAATCGTGGGCTACGCCGACGCCGAATTGCCCGACACGCTCGCGACCTGGCATCAACTCATCCACCCCGAAGACTCCTCCGCCGCACCCGACAAAATCGGCAAGAAGTCCACCGTCGGCACCCGCCCCTTCAACGTCGAGTTTCGCATGCAGCATCGGCGTGGCCATTGGGTTTGGGTCCAATGCAGCGGTCTTCAGGTCATAACCGCAGCCGGCGAACTCGCCCGCGTCGTGGGTATCCATCTCGACATCACCGATCGTAAACAGCTCGAGGAGGAAGCCCTCGCTAACGAGGCCCGGCTCCAAGCCCTCAGCAACGGCGGACCGCTCGCCGCCTTCGAACTCGATTTCGCCGGCAAGATTTTCTGGTTCTCCCCAGCCTGGGAAAAACTCCTCGGCTACGAGGAGGGCGAGCTCGCCCCCGAGGCCGTATCCTTCACCGCCGCACTCCCGCCCGCAGCGGCGACCAGTGGACTCGAAGCTTGGCTGCTCGCCCGCGCTCCCGGCCACAGCTCCTTCACAGAAGCCGTCTGCCTCCGCAGTAAGCACGGCCACCCCGTGCCCGTGCTCTTCGGCGCGCACCGCAGCCTCACCCGCAAACGCGACCTCGCGCGGGTCGTCGGCTTCGCCGTCGCCCTGCCCTCCGACCTCTCGGCCGCCACCTCGCCCGACGATCACACGCTCCCCGCCGCCCTCGCCACCGCCGCGTTGGGCGCCCTCGCCGAAGCCGTCCTGATCACCGACGCCCGCGGAAAAATCATTTTTGCCAACGCCGCCTCCACCCCGCTGCTCCGCCTCGCCCCCGACGCCGTGCGCGGCCAGTCCCTCGGCGCCATCTTTCAACTCGTCAACCGCCAGAGCAACCGTCCCGGCGACGATCCCGTCGAGCGCGCGTTGTCGGCCGATCAGCCGCTTCCCCTCATCAGCGCCGACGCCCTGATGTCACCGAACGAAGGCGAACCGCCGACCCCCATCGTCTGGACGGCGCGCGCGGCCTTCGGCTCCGACGGTAAACCTCACGGCGTCGTCCTTATTTTCCGCGACCCCGAGCAGATGACCCTCACGCCCGAAGAACTCGTCAAAGCCAACCGCTGGGAATCCCTCAGTCTCCTCGCCGGCGGCATCGCCCACGATTTCAACAATCTCCTCACTACTGTCCTCGGCGCGGTTTCCCTCGGCAAAGACCACCGCGACACCACCGCTCTCGGCGACGCCGAGCACGCGTGCCTCAAGGCAAAGGACCTCGCGAAACAGCTCCTCTCGTTCGCCCAAGGCGGCGTGGGCACGCACAACATCGTCGCGTCCCACGAAATTCTCGCCGACTCGCTCAAGATCGCCGCCGCCGCGTCGAATGCCGAGGTTGCGATTGATGTGCCCGAGGGCGTCGCGCCGGTCCTGGTCGACAAGCCGCAAATTCTCCAAGTCTTCCAAAACCTCATCGTCAACGCCCTGGAGGCCATGCCACCGGAACCCCATCGGCCCCGCCTGCAAATCCGCGCCGCCAACATTACCCTCACCGACGGCCAAGTCGCCTCGCTCGCCGCCGGCGATTACGTCGAGTTCGCGGTGCGCGACAACGGCAGCGGCATCAAACCCGAGCACGTCGAAAAAATCTTCGATCCGTTTTTCACGACAAAAAAACACGGCACGGGCCTCGGTCTCGCCACGGTCCTGTCCATCGTTCGCAAACACGGTGGCCAACTCGAACTCGCCACCGAGGTCGGCGTCGGCACCGCCTTCACCGTCTACCTGCCAAAAGCCGAACAATTCCTCGCAGTGCCCGCCCGTCGCGCCTCGTCGCCGCGCTTCGGCACGGGTCGCGTCCTCTTCATGGACGACGATCCGAAAATCTCCGCGCTCACCGCCACGATGCTCACGCGCCTCGACTATAACTTCGATCTGGCGAAAAACGGCGAAGACGCTCTCGCCCTCTACAAGCGGTATCTGAACGTCGGACGCCCCTACGACGCCGTCATCATGGACCTTACGGTAATCGGAGGCATGAGCGGCGAAGCGTGCTTCCAAGCGCTCAAGGAAATAGACCCCGAAGTCCGCGCGATTCTCTCCAGCGGCTACGACCACGACGAGACGGCGCGCAAGTACCTCGACCTAGGCTTCTGCGGCTACCTGACGAAACCCTACCGCGCGACCGATCTCGGCAAAGTCCTCAAAGCCGTCCTCGGCTAAATTTCCCTCGGGCCAACGCCCCGTAGCCGCGAGCGCCAGCGAGTGGTCCGCATCCGCCGGTAGCCGCGAGCGCCAGCGAGTGATCCGCATCCGCACGTAGCCGCGAGCGCCAGCGAGTGGTCCGCATCCCCACGTAGCCGCGAGCGCCAGCGAGTGGTCCGCGCTCAGCATTGTATGCGTACGACTCCACGCTAACATCCCCTCACCACCTCTCGCGCTGCGATGAAGACTCCCGCCCTTTCCATTACCTCCTCAGTCATTTCGATCTTAAGAATAAAACCGCGGATCTTCTATTGCCTGAGTTTGGGTTACTCTCGACCCCAGGCGATCGCCGACGCGCTCTCCGGCATCACCGTCGGCTTGATCGCTCTCCCCGTCGCACTTGCCCTCGGAGTCGCGAGTATACCGATTTACCTCGCCACCCCCTTCCTCGCTCCGGCCATCGGTATTTTCACAGCGATCATCGGCGGGCTCATTGTTTCTCTCCTTGGAGGCAGCCGTGTGCAAGAACGCCGAGGCCAGCGCCACAGCCGTGCCCACTTCGACGAAGCCCTCGTCCGCGCCCGCGAAATCCTCGCGACGCCCTGAGCGCGTCAGTTAATCGCGCCCCCTCCCCATGCTCCGCCACACCGCCACACCGAGCTGGGTTTATTTCGGCGGGATGGCCCTCGCCGTCACCGCCGGCTCGATCAACGCTGTGGGTTTCCTCGGCCAACACCATCAGGCCCTAAGCCACATGACCGGCACCGTCACGGTGCTCAGCATGGAACTCGCCCGCGCCAACTACGGTGTCGCCCTTCACGCCCTCTCTATCTTGGTCGCGTTCTTTCTCGGCTGTGTGCTCAGCGGTGCAATCATCCGGCAAGGCTCCCTCCGCCTCGGCCGTCGCTACGGCGTCGCGCTCTCTCTCGAATCCGCGGCCCTATTGCTCTCAGTTTATTTTCTTCGTCAAGGAGCCAACATCGGCGACTACCTCGCCGCCCTCGCCTGCGGCCTGCAAAACGCCATGGTCACCACCTACAGCGGTTCGGCCATGCGCACGACGCACATCACCGGCATGGTCACGGATCTCGGCATCGCCTGCGGCCACCTCTTGCGCGGCACCGAGGTCGATTGGTTTCGGTTCCGAATCTACGGAGTGCTCTTCCTCGGTTTTTTCGCGGGTGGCCTGATTGGCGCCCTCGGCTACAACCGATTTGGCTACGATACCCTCTTATTGCCCGCGATTCTCAGTGGCGTAATTGGCGTCGGCTACACCATTACAGAACATCTCGAACGTCGCCCTCACCACGAGCCGCCCCCCGCCTGACCGCCCACGTCGGCGATCAGCCGCCGCCGCACTCCAAAATATTTCCCCTTGGCGAAATCTCTTCGCGGTTAAAAAAATCAGCTCCCCTCCTCCGTCCTTGGCACTTGGCACTTGGCCCTTGGCCCTTGGCCCTTGGTCCTTGGTCCTTGGTCCTTGGTCCTTGGTCCTTGGTCCTTGGTCATTAGTCATTAGTCATTCCCCTCTCTCCCGCTCCTCCCTCCCTTGACCCTCCAAGAAACCGCCCCGGTCGATCTCCCCACGCCCTCCGGTCCCATGCGGACCTACCTTTTCCGTCCCCAAGCACCCGGCCGCTATCCCGGCCTCGTGCTCTACTCGGAAATATTTCAGGTCACCGCACCCATCCGCCGCACCGCCGCCCTGCTCGCCGGCCATGGCTTCGTCGTCGCCGTCCCGGAAATTTACCACGAATTCGAGCCCGCCGGCACCGTGCTCGCCTACGACCAAGCCGGCGCCGATCGCGGCAACGCCCTCAAGACCACCAAGGAACTCACCGCCTACGACGCCGACACCCGCGCGGTCCTAGCCTTCCTAAAAACGTCCGAGCACTGCACCGGCAAACTCGGCGTCCTCGGTATCTGCCTCGGCGGCCACCTCGCCTTCCGCGCTGCCATGAATGCTGAGGTGCTCGCCGCCACCTGTTTCTACGCGACCGACATCCACAAACGCGGCCTCGGCGCAGGCCTGAACGACGATAGCCTCGACCGCATCCCCGAGATCATAGGCGAACTGCTCATGATCTTCGGTCGCCAAGACCCGCACGTCCCGCTCGC